>CAWBFL010000075.1:0-34517 GCA_963787905.1 uncultured Acidobacteriaceae bacterium
ATATGCGGTATCGCAGGCAGGGATACGAGTTGAATGTTGTTTGCGATACGAAGTCTCCGGCAAATGCAATTGGGGACTTCCATCGGCTGCATCGGCAACGATATGGCTTCTGCGACGAGGCCAGGCCGGTGGAGATCGTGAATCTGCGGCTGCGGATGACCGCGCCGGGTGAGCCCTACTCGCCGCCACAGCACGAGCCTGTCGCGGGGGATGGGGGCGCAGCCTGCTACGCAGTTCGGGACATTTATTTCGATGGGGAGTTCCTTCCCGCGCGCCTGTATCGGCGGGATGCACTTGCGGCCGGCGATCGAATCCCGGGGCCGGCCATGATCACCGAATACACGTCGGCCACGCTGCTACCGCCCGATTGCTCGGCGGAGGTCGATCGATTTGGGAATCTCTTAATTACGTTCACTGAGGCGAGCGCATGAGACGTGCCGCGACCGATCCCGTCGAACTCGCAGTCTTTCAAAGCGCAGTGCATTCCATCGCTGAAGAGATGGGCGCTGCGCTGCGCAGAACTGCTCTCTCGCCCAACATCAAGGAACGCCGCGACTACTCCTGCGCCATCTTCGACGGCCAGGGGAGGGTGATCGCGATGGGAGACCACATGCCGGTCCACCTTGGCTCGATGCCGATGTCGGTCGAGGCTGCGATCGCGGCGATTGCCTTTGCGCCGGGCGACATCGCCATCCTCAACGACCCATATGCAGGAGGGACCCACCTTCCGGATATCACCATGGTGTTACCGGTGTTTCTGCCGGGTGCGGATGGGAGCGAGCGGCCCGTCTTTTACGTCGCCAACCGCGCCCACCACGCAGATGTCGGCGGAATGTTTGCTGGGTCGATGGGACCGGCGACCGAGATCTACCAGGAAGGCCTTCGAATTCCTCCGGTGCGCATTGTGCGCGGTGGGAAAGTCGACCGCGAAATGCTCGACCTGATCCTGCTGAACGTGCGCACGCCGAAGGAGCGGGAAGGAGATCTGGAGTCGCAGATTGGCGCGTGCCGCGTCGGAGAGCAACGCGCGTTGCAACTGGCAGAGAAGTACGGAGAGGAGAATCTTCAAGCGCTCATCGAGGAACTGCTCGATTATTCGGAGCGGCTGGTTCGCGCCGAGCTGCGCAGGATGCCCGCAGGAAGTTTCCGCGCAGAAGACTGGCTGGACGACGATGGCGTAAGCGACATCCCGTGCAAGATCGCGGTGCGACTCGAATTCGATCCCGAGGCAGGAACCATGCTCGCGGATTTTGCCGGCTCTTCCTCCCAGGTTGCGGGCAGTATCAACGCGGTACGCGCCATCACGCTCTCCGCGTGCTTTTATGTGTTGCGTTGCCTGCTGGCGGACGATGCTCCAGCGACGGCGGGCATTCTGCGCCCGCTCACGTTGGAAGCCCCGGTGGGCAGCATCGTCGACGCCCTCCCGCCCGCGGCGGTTGCCGGCGGGAATGTCGAGACCTCGCAGCGAATTGTCGATGTGTTGCTGCGCGCGCTGGCCGAGACGGTGCCAGATCGCGTGCCGGCAGCCAGCGCTGGGACCATGAGCAACCTGACCATTGGAGGCGTCGATCCGCGCACCGGCGAGCCGTTTACCTACTACGAGACGACGGCAGGTGGTATGGGCGCGCGTCCGGGAATCGACGGCATCTCCGGCGTGCAGACCCACATGACGAATTCGCTGAATACTCCAGTTGAAGCATTGGAGTACGCCTACCCGTTTCGCGTGCGACGTTACGCGTACCGTGACGGGTCGGGCGGGGCAGGGCAATTCATGGGCGGCGACGGTTTAATTCGCGAGATCGAGTTGCTCGCCGATGCGCAGGTGACGTTGCTGGCGGATCGCAGAAAGTTCCGGCCGTACGGAGCCCAGGGTGGCGAGCAGGGCGCGCCCGGAACAGCATCCCTGCATGACCCGGGAAAGTCCGGCGCGGCCGGCTTACCAGGAAAATGCAGCCTGCGAGTTCCGCAAGGAAGTGTGCTGCGACTTGAAACCCCTGGCGGAGGCGGCTGGGGTATGCGCTGACAGCAGGTGGTTCGGTCGCGACGCTGGACGCGCTTCGGACGGCATTCTTCGCAATCGTGTGCTGCCTTGGAATGCCTGTCACTTCCTTGACTTTCGTTTGCCTGCGGACGGATAGTGGATATTGCCTGTGGAAGGTCGGTTCTCGCACTTGGTGGCCGGTAACCGCACGTCCTGTTCGATGGGTGGATGGCATTGATTTTTGCTTGGCGTACCTATGCGTGGATATCTCGCGCATTCTGCGCAGTGACAGCGAGCACCGCACCTTCGTGTGCGCCGGCATATACAGGGTAAGGAGTTACATTTTGATGATTCACCGCGACAAGGCTGGGAAGAACTAATGGGCGCCGCTGGGGTTCTCGCGCAGCAGGCTCGACCGGTAACGTTTTGGCAATCGACCAATGGCAAGAAGGTGATCATGGCGGTCACGGGCGCCATGATGTTCGCCTTCGTGATCGGTCACATGCTGGGCAATCTGCAGATGTTTGAAGCGCCCGAGCACATCAACGCCTACGGTCATTTTCTGCATAACCTGGGAGAGCTGCTCTGGATTGAGCGCGGCATTATGCTGCTCGCGATCGTGCTGCACATTACTGTGACGGTGCAGCTGGCGCTGCGCAGCAAGGCTGCCCGACCGGTTGGGTACTCGCGCAAAGAAGCGATCAACTCCTCCTACGCATCGCGGACGATGTACTGGAGCGGGCCGATTGTCCTGGCCTTTATCATCTTCCACCTGCTGCATTTCACCGCTGGCGTGCTGCATCCCCAGGCGCAGTTTGTCGCGGGCGATGTCTATGGCAACGTCGTTTCGGGCTTCAAGGTCTGGTGGGTTTCGGCCTGGTACATCTTTGCGGTTTCGCTGCTGGGTGTTCATCTGAGCCACGGAATCTGGAGCATGTTCCAGTCCGTCGGGCTGGCACACAAGCGCCACACGAACCTGCTAAAGGTTGCTGCCAAGGCCATCGCGATCCTCATCGTCCTGGGCTACATTTCTATCCCGATTAGCGTTTACCTGGGGTTCATAAAATAAAATGACACTCGACGCACGAATTCCTGACGGTCCGATTGAAGAAGCCTGGGCCAAAGCCTGCTTCGATATGAAGCTCGTCAATCCCGCCAACAAGCGCAAGCATTCCCTGATCGTTGTCGGATCGGGCCTGGCCGGCGGTTCGGCCGCGGCTTCGCTGGGCGAACTTGGCTACAAGGTCAAGTGCTTCTGCTTCCAGGATTCGCCGCGGCGCGCGCATTCCATCGCCGCGCAGGGCGGAATCAACGCCGCCAAGAATTATCCCAACGATGGCGAGAGCGTCTTCCGCCTGTTCTATGACACGGTCAAGGGCGGAGACTTCCGCGCCCGCGAGGCGAATGTCTACCGGCTGGCCCAGATCAGCGGAAAGATTATCGACCAGTGCGTGGCGCAGGGCGTTCCGTTTGCGCGCGAATACGGCGGCTCGCTCGCCAATCGCTCCTTCGGCGGGGCTCAGGTCTCGCGCACCTTTTACGCGCGCGGCCAGACCGGGCAGCAGCTTCTGCTGGGCGCGTATCAGGCGCTGGAGCGGCAGGTGCATGCAGGACGGTCACCATGATTCCGCGCACGGAGATGCTCGATCTGATCGTGGTCGACGGCAAGGCGCGCGGCATTGTGGCGCGCAACCTGGTGACCGGCGAACTCAGCGTGCATATTGCCGATGCGGTGATTCTAGCCACCGGCGGATACGGCAACGTCTATTATCTCTCGACCAACGCCAAGGGCTCCAACGCCACCGCGATCTGGCGCGCGTACAAGCGGGGCGCGCTGTTTGCCAATCCATGCTTCACGCAGATTCATCCGACCTGCATTCCGGTTTCCGGCGATTATCAGTCCAAGCTGACGCTAATGAGCGAGTCGCTGCGGAATGACGGGCGCATCTGGGTGCCGAAGAAGAAGGGCGACCCGCGGCCTCCCAACGAGATTCCCGGAAGACGAGCGCGATTACTACCTGGAGCGTCGCTACCCGAGCTTCGGCAATCTGGTGCCGCGCGACGTGGCTTCGCGCAATGCCAAGGCGATGTGCGATGAGGGCTACGGCGTAGGGAAGACCGGCCTCGGCGTCTATCTCGACTTCTCCGAGGCCATCGGCCGGCTGGGCGAAAAGACCGTGCGCGAACGCTACGGCAACCTCTTCGACATGTACCAGCGCATCACCGACGAAGATCCCTACAAGGTGCCCATGCGCATCTATCCGGCCATCCACTACACCATGGGCGGACTGTGGGTGGATTACCAGTTGCAGAGCACCATCCCCGGCCTGTTCGTTCTCGGCGAAGCCAACTTCTCCGACCACGGCGCCAATCGGCTGGGTGCGAGCGCGCTGATGCAGGGTCTCTCCGACGGCTACTTCATCATTCCCTACACGGTTGGCAACTATCTCGCGACCAACAAGTTCGCCAAGGTTGAAGAGACTCAGGCTCCGAAGTAACCCAGGCGGTTGAATCGGTACAGCAGAAGATCAGCAAGCTGCTTTCGATCAAAGGCAAGCGCACGGTCGACTCGTTCCACCGTGAGCTGGGCAAGATGGTATGGGACTACTGCGGCATGGCCCGCACGGCTGAAGGGTTGGAGACGGCCATCGGCAAGATCCGCGCGTTGCGCGAGGAGTACTGGCAGAACGTGACCGTTCCCGGCAGCGGCGACGACCTGAATGAGAGCCTGGAAAAAGCCGGTCGCGTGGCGGATTATTTTGAGTTGGCTGAGCTGATGTGCATCGATGCCCGGGACCGGAACGAGTCCTGCGGCGGGCATTTCCGCGAGGAGTATCAGACGCCCGAGGGCGAAGCCCAGCGCGACGATGAGCAGTACTCCTACGTCGCAGCGTGGGGCTACAACGGTCCTGAAGCGCCGCCGCAACTCATCAAGGAACCCCTGGAGTTCCACTACGTTCACCCGAGCCAGAGGAGTTACAAGTAATGAAACTAACGCTGAAGATCTGGCGCCAGAAGAACCCGAACGAGAAGGGCGCCTTTGTCCGCTATCCGGTGGACGACGTGGATCCCGAGATGTCGATCCTGGAATGTCTCGACGTCTTGAACGAGTCTCTGATTTTGAAGGGCGAGATTCCTGTGGCTTTCGAGCACGATTGCCGCGAAGGCATCTGCGGCTCCTGCGGCTTCGTGATCAACGGCATCGCGCATGGACCGGAGCGTGCGACCACCGCCTGCCAGTTGACCATGCGCCACTTCAAGGAAGGAGACGAACTGACGCTGGAACCGTGGCGCGCCAAGGCCTTCCCCATTATCAAGGACCTGGTCGTCAATCGCCGCGCCTTCGACCATATCATCGAGGCCGGCGGCTACGTCTCGGTTTCGACCGGCCAGGCGCCGGAGGCCAACGGCATCCTCGTTGGCAAAGAGATCGCCGACGAATCGATGGACGCCGCCGCCTGTATCGGTTGTGGAGCCTGTGTCGCGGCCTGCCCCAACGCTTCGGCCGCGCTCTTTACGGGCGCCAAGATTACGCACCTCGGAACCCTTCCGCAAGGCGAGCCCGAGAAGGAGCGCCGTGCGCTCGCCATGGTGGCCCAGATGAATGCAGAGGCCTTCGGCAACTGCACCAACATCGGTGAATGCACCGGCGCATGCCCCAAGGAGATCCCGCTCGAGGTGATCGCCAACATGAATCGCGACTACGTCTGCGGCAGCTTCAATCGGCGCGACGAATTGCAGGCGGTCATTCCGCCGGTTGTCCCTGCGTAGTTCTGCATAGCCAAGGGCCCGAGACGGGCTACTTGGTCCTGGGCGGGACTGACGCTGGCGCAGAAAACAAGCTGAGTAGTTCGCGGCTCGCGGCCAGAGGGGTGACCCGACCTTCGAGAACATCCCGGCGCAAGGCGGGCAGGCGAATTGCGCTACCGCTGGCTGGGCCTGAAACGACTCGGCGAGCCCCATTGAAATCAGGTCTTCCAGCCACTGCAGGTCGCCGCGGGAGCGCCGTTCGGCGATCCGGCCCGAAGCCTCAAGCTGGGCCTCATGTTCCAGCACCATCGTCCAGACCTCCGCGATCCCGGTGTTGTTGGTCGCGGAGCAGGTGAGCACACGCGGAGTCCATCCGTCGCCCGAGGGAGGGAACAGGTGCAGCGCGGATGCGTACTCGACGCGGGCGCGTTCGGCCTTCTTGAGGTTATCGCCGTCCGCCTTGTTGATCGCCATGCCATCGATCATCTCGATGATCCCGCGCTTGATGCCCTGCAACTCGTCGCCCGCTCCTGCCAGCATTAGCAGCAGGAAGAAGTCCGACATGGAACGCACCGCGGTCTCGGACTGCCCGACGCCGACGGTTTCGATCAAGACATTCCGGTAGCCGGCTGCCTCGCACAGTAGAATCGTCTCCCGCGTGCGCCGCGCCACGCCGCCAAGGTATCCACCGGCTGGCGAAGGACGAATGAAGGCGTGCGGTTCGGCCGCAAGACGCTCCATGCGGGTCTTGTCGCCCAGGATGCTGCCACCCGAGATGGGACTGGAGGGGTCTACAGTGAGCACGGCGAGACGTTCGCCACGGTCCCGAATAACGTGCATTCCCAATGCATCGATAAATGTGCTTTTGCCGACTCCCGGGACGCCGGTGATGCCAATGCGGCGCGATTGCCCGGTATGCGGCAGGATTGCGTCGAGCAGCCGCGCAGACTTGTCGGCATCAGACGGCAGCCTGCTCTCGATCAAGGTGATGGCCCGGGCGAGCACGACGCGGTCCCCGGCCAGAACGCCCTTGACGTATTGATCCAGCGGCAGTCGTCCGCGGCCGGCACGAACCGGGCCGGAGGAGCTAGGCACGAATGCTTCTCGTCAACGCGTTCAGGATCACCTGCGCGCAGATTGGAATCACGGACCCAGGTCCGAAGATGGCCGCCACGCCTGCTTGAGTCAAGTAGTCGTAATCCTGGGGTGGAATCACCCCGCCGGCTACGACCAGAATGTCTTCGCGGCCGCGGCGCTTCAACTCGGAGATCACCTCGGGCACAAGGGTCTTGTGACCGCCCGCAAGCGTGGAGACTCCGAGTACGTGGACATCGTTTTCGACGGCCATGGTCGCGGCTTCTGCGGGAGTTTGGAAGAGCGGACCCACGTCCACGTCGAAGCCGAGATCGGCGAACGCAGTGGCGATTACTTTGGCGCCGCGATCGTGCCCGTCCTGGCCCATTTTGGCCACCAGGATGCGCGGCCGCCGGCCCTCGAGTTCGGCAAAATCGTGCGCCATCGCGAGCGCCTTCTGGAACTCGGGGTCGCCGTAGCTCTCTGACGAGTACACACCTGATATGGTACGGCTGACGGCCTGGTAGCGGCTAAACACCTTTTCCAGAGCGCCCGATATCTCGCCCAGCGTGGCCCGGACGCGGGCCGCATTCACGGCCAATTCCAGCAGATTGCCTTCCCCGCTCCGCGCGCTCGCGGTGAGCGCCTCGAGCGACTGGGCAACGGCGTGCGGATCGCGTGACTTGCGAATCTCCGCGAGCCGGTGCAACTGGTTCTCGCGGACCGCCTGATTATCGACTTCACGGACCGCGAGATCCTCTTCGTGCGCGAGCTTGTACTTGTTGACGCCGACGATGGTCTCGCGCCCGGAGTCGATCAGTGCCTGGCGCCGCGCCGCCGCTTCCTCGATGCGCATCTTGGGCAGGCCGGTCTCAATCGCTTTGGTCATCCCCCCCAGGGTTTCAATCTCCTGAATGTGGTGCCATGCCTTGTGCATCAATTCGTGGGTCAAGCTCTCCACGTAGTAGCTGCCGGCCCAGGGGTCGACGACCTTGGTGATGCCGGTCTCTTCCTGCAGATAGATCTGGGTGTTACGCGCGATGCGGGCGGAGAAGTCGCTGGGCAGCGCAATGGCTTCGTCGAGCGCATTGGTGTGCAGCGACTGGGTATGTCCCAGCGCCGCGGCCATCGCCTCAACGCAGGTACGCGAGACATTGTTGAACACATCCTGAGCGGTCAGGCTCCAGCCCGATGTCTGGGAGTGGGTGCGCAGCGCCATCGACTTCGGATTCTTCGGATTGAACCCCTTGATGATCTTGGCCCACAGCACGCGGGCGGCGCGCAGTTTGGCGATCTCCATGAAGTGGTTCATGCCGATCGCCCAGAAAAAGCTGAGGCGCGGTGCAAAGTCGTCGATGCTGAGCCCGGCGGCAATGCCGGTGCGGATGTACTCCAGGCCATCGGCCAGGGTGTAGCCCAGCTCAATGTCGGCGGTGGCGCCCGCTTCCTGCATGTGGTATCCGCTGATCGAGATGCAGTTGAACTTCGGCATCCTGGCGGAGCAATAGCGGAAGATGTCGCCGATGATCTTCATCGAAGGCGCCGGCGGGTAGATGTAGGTGTTGCGGACCATGAACTCTTTCAGAATGTCGTTCTGAATGGTCCCGCTCAACTTTTCCGGGGCAACGCCCTGCTCTTCCGCGGCGACAATGTAGAACGCCATGATGGGCAGCACGGCGCCGTTCATGGTCATCGAAACCGACATCTGTTCGAGCGGTATCTGGCCGAAGAGAATCTTCATGTCCTCGACCGAGTCGATCGCCACGCCGGCTTTGCCGACGTCACCGACGACGCGTTCGTTGTCCGAGTCGTAACCGCGATGGGTTGCGAGATCAAAGGCTACGGACAAGCCCTTCTGTCCTGCCGCGAGGTTGCGCCGGTAAAAGGCGTTCGATTCCTCCGCAGTCGAGAATCCGGCGTACTGGCGAATCGTCCACGGCTGCATGGCATACATCGTGGAATACGGACCGCGAAGGTATGGAGCGACGCCGGCGGCGTATTCCAAGTGCTCCATGGCATGCAGGTCGTCGGTGGTGTACCAGGGTTGGACGGGAATCTGTTCCGGCGTCACCCAGGACGGTTGCGGGTCGTCGGCCGATGCGGCCGACGTGGTTGCGGGCCGCGGTTCAAAGTCGATCTTGGAGAAGTCAGGTTTCATCGCTACTTCACCCCCAGCCGGTCCTGCCAGTATGTCAGGGTTTCGACGGCGTCGCTGGCGATGTGGATAAAGCCCTGTACGCCAGCGGCCTTGAGAGCATCGATCTGGTCCTTGGGATTGCCGGCCACGATCACCGGAACCTGGACCGCAGCGCAGACCTCCTGCGCGAAGGGAATGTACTCCGGGTCAGAGCTGCATAAAACCACCAGATCCGCGTTGATGCCGGCGTAGTCTTCGGCCTCCACGATCTGGAATCCAGCGCAGCCGAAGAAGTTCAGCGCAAAGTTGGCGCGGGCGGTACGCATCTTCACGTCGCCGCGTTTCAGCAGCAGAATTGCCGGCGCGCGGCCGGTTTCGCGGACATAACGCGTTGTGCGTTCGCGGATCTTCTCGAACGGCTCGGCCAGACGAAACTGCGGAAACGGAGCGTCCGTTTCGGCGTCGGGCACGATCTCAGGGGTATGGCCATTTAGGTCGGGATAGTTGTTGACCCCAACCAGCGCTCTGCGCCGCGACGAGACCGCTTTCTCGCGAGCCGCACGCGTCTTGGCGATCTCCTCTGCCAGCCAGCCCGCGCTCAATGCCTGGCTGTAGCCGCCGCCGGCTTCGATCCGCTGAAACAGCTTCCACGCCTCGCGCGCGAGAGAGGCGGTCAGTGCCTCAATGTAGTAGGAGCCACCGGCAGGGTCGGCCACGGCGTTCAAGTGCGCCTCTTCCGCAAGGACGCGCTGAAGGCTGAGTGCGAGGTGCTCGTCGAAGCCGAAAGGTTCGACGGCTAGCGTGTCGCAACCTCCGATTGCCGCCGACATCGCCTCGGTGGTTGCGCGGAGCACGTTGGTGTGCGGATCGCAATAACTCTTGTTCAAGCGTGCGGTACGGACGTGCAGCTTCATCCGGCAGGAGTCCGGGTCTATGGGGGCAAACGCTGCGACAGCTTCGGCCCACACCATGCGGGCGGCGCGCAACTTTGCAATCTCAAAGAAGTACGTCGACCCAACCGCGAAGACGAACTCGACCTCGCGCGCTGCCACGTCCACAGGACGGTCCTGCGCAAAGATGGGTCAGCCGTTCGACGCCGGACGCGAGAGCAACTGCGATTTGTTGAATGGCATCCGCTCCGGCTTCAAGGACCAGATCAACGCGAATCGCGTCGGCAGCAGGCACGGCATTCTGGTTGATCTCCCACGGTTTGCCGGTACCCCGCACGAAGGGAAATTGTCCGGGAAGAGATCCGGTCTGCGCTGCGAGACCGGCGAGATTATCGCTCCGGTAGTAGGGACGCACGGCGAGTCCTTCGTCGGAACGCCATACCAGCTTCTTCTCATAGTCCGCGCCCTTCAGGTCCTTCTGAATCGCAGCTTCCCATACCGCAGTCGGCACCGGCGGAAAGTCCTGGCCCAGATTCAGAATCTCGATGCCTGTCCCGGATTCCGCTCGATCGTCAGACATGCGCGCCCTCCTGGACCACCTCGAACAGGTAGCCAAACGCGGCCGTTTCGGTGGTCTTCGGGTGAACAAAGAACACTGTGGTTCCGCGTGATCCCTTGCGCGGCGCCTGGTCGATGATCTTGAAGCCGTTCTGCTTCAGATAGTCGAAGGCCTTGCCGATATCAGCCACGCGGAACGCCACATGTGCAAGCCCGCCGCGGCCACCGTTCTTCTCCAGCTGCTTGGCCACCGGTGATTCCGCATTGAGGGGTTCCAGAAGCTGCACCAGATTGGGGCCGTCGCCGACCTGCAGCAACACTTCGCGCACCTGGTCGCCGCCCAGTACCTCTTCGCGATGAATCTCTCTGAAGCCAAGAGTCTTGTAGGCCTGAACCTGCGGCTCAAGCTCGCCGGCCTTGACCGAAACTGCCACGTGGTCAAAAAACAAGAAACCCGGTACCTGTTCCATTTCTGCACTCATCACTCAAACTCCACCAAAACCTGACCGGCGTGGACGCTCTCGCCGGCTTTTACTTTGACGGAAGCCACGCGACCGGCCGCCGATGCGGTGACCTGGGTCTCCATCTTCATGGCTTCCAGCACCAGTAATTCGTCGCCGACCTGCAGCGATTGCCCTGCCTTGGCGGTGACGCTGGCCACGATTCCCGAAACCGGACTGCGGCAGACCTTGCCCTCGTTAACCGGGGTCGCGTCTGCAGCGGGGGCTGAAACTACAGCAACGGGCGCGCGGGCAGCGGAGGATTCCACCGACTGGTGGAAGCGCGGCGGAGCGCCGGCCGGCTCAGGTTCAGCAACCTCGACGTCAACTTCGTAGTTCTTGCTATCAATGGTGATCTTTAGTTTCATAGATCTCTTAGTAGTTCAACCGATGTGATGCTTGTATGGTCACGCGGCCTTGTTGTGCCCAGGCTCCGGTGCGGATCAGGCGGATTTGGCGGATGTGCGCATGCACTCCGAGCCAGGCTGCAAGAGCGGCGGAGATCGCCAGCAACTCCTCTTCGGAGATGCCTGCCTCAGCCGCCACGGACGAGGTGGTCGGGGTGGAATCGGGAGCCGTTGCCACTGCTTCGGGGGCCGCAGATACGGATTCGGCTCCGCCCATCGATGCCAACTGCTCGAGTCCCGCTACCCGCCTGGAGAGATTCTCCAGCTGGGCGCGGATCTCCTGCAGGGTCGCGCGAAGGTCGTCGGAATTGGAATCGTGCACAGGCTCACTCATCGTCGCTTCCTGAGTATCCATTACTGCCTCATCCTGTCTCACAGCGGCATCAATCCATGTTTCTTCGGCGGACGGAGTTCACGTTTGGTCTGGAGATACTCCAGCGCCTGTGAGACGTGCCTCCGCGTCAGCGACGGTTCAATAACTGCATCCACCAGGCGCCGTCCAGCCGCGACATAAGGATTTGAAAAAGCTTCCCGGTAGCGTTCAACCAGTTCCGCGCGCTTGGCCTTTTTGTCCTTGGCCTCCAGGATCTCTTTCCGGAAGACGATCTCCGCCGCTCCTTCCGCGCCCATGACGGCGATCTCTGCGGTGGGCCACGCGAAGACGCGGTCTGCTCCCAGATCCTTGGCGCACATGGCAAGATAAGCGCCGCCGTAACACTTGCGTAGAATCACCGTGATCTTGGGCACGGTCGCCGCCGAGTAGGCAAACAGCATCTTCGCTCCGTGCCGGATAATGCCACCGTACTCCTGCTCAGTCCCCGGCATAAATCCGGGGACATCCACCAGCGTGACCAGGGGGATATTGAACGCGTTGCAGAAGCGGATGAAGCGTGAGGCTTTGTTGGAGGCATTGATATCCAGCACTCCCGCCATCACCGACGGCTGGTTGGCGATAATGCCCACGCTGCGCCCGGTAAACCGCGCGAATCCAACGACGATGTTGGCTGCGTAACCCGGCTGCACTTCCAGGAAGTCGGCAAAGTCCACCAGGCGCAGAATGACATCGCGCACGTCGTAGCACTTCTTGACGTCGATGGGAACAACGTCGTCGAGCTCGGGGTTGGGATCCACGTTGTTGTCGCCCTCAACATGCGGCGGATCTTCCAGATTGTTCGAGGGCAGGAAGCTCAGCAACTTGTGGCAGAGCTGCATGGCATGGCGGTCGTCGTCGGCAATGAAGTGAATCACGCCCGACTTGGTCATATGCGCGTCTGCGCCGCCCAGTTCGTCCGCCGTGACGTCTTCTCCTGTGACCGCCTTGATGACCTGCGGCCCGGTGATGAACATCTGGGCCTGGCGCGTCTGAATGATGAAGTCAGTCAGCGCCGGGCTGTACGCTGCACCGCCCGCGCAGGGTCCGCAGATCAGCGAAATCTGCGGCACCGCGCCCGATAACATCACGTTGGTATAAAAAACCTTGCCGTAGCCGGAGAGCGAATCGATGCCTTCCTGCACACGCGCGCCGCCGGAGTCGTTGATGAAGACAAATGGCGATCCAGTCTTCAGCGAATGCATCATGATCTCGGCGACTTTGATCGAATGCACTTCGCCGGCAGAGCCGCCCCCAACCGTGAAGTCCTGGCTCGCAAGGTGGACCAGGCGCCCGGCAATGGATGCCGCACCGGTCACAACTCCATCGGCCGGCATTTCCTTGCCTTCCATTCCGAACATCGTTGACCGGTGTTCGGCAAACAGGCCGTTCTCCTCAAAGCTGCCCGGGTCGACCAATTCGTCGATTCGCTCGCGCGCGGTCAGCTTACCTGCCTTGCGCTGCTTCTCGAGCTTATCGGCGCCTCCGCCGAGCATTACCTTGGCACGACGCTTCTTCAGCTCTTCAACTCTCTTCTGCATCGGGGTGGTCGCTACTTCTTCCAGAATCGGCATAGTTCACTCTCTCAACTGGCTGAAACCGTCACTTTGTGCGATTTTCCATTCAGCTTTACTTCGTAGGTAACCGGCTCGCGGGCCACGCCATTTCCGTTCGTGGCGGGCGGCGCGGCCACCACAGCGGGCTTCGCATTGGGGTCTTTGCCAAGATTCTTGGGGCCGTTCGCACGCGTGGCGAAAAACTTCGCGGCCACCTGCGGAAACATGGCGTAGGTCAATACGTCTTCGTCGGTGCCGTCACAGCCCTTCAATTCGATGGCCGTGGCGCGCAGTTCCTGCCACTCCGGCTTCAGCAAGTCCGCCGGCCGAATGTCGATGGGAGACTTCTTCGCGTGCTTGGCGGCTTGCTCGACCAACTCGGGATTGCGGGGGCCGATCGTTTCTCCGTAGTACCCCAGCATCAGGTCGGAGAACTCGGCCGAAAGCACCTTGTAGCGTCCCAGGAGCACATTGAAGACCGCCTGGGTTCCAACGATCTGGCTGGAAGGAGTGACCAGCGGCGGATACCCGGCATCCTTGCGCACGCGCGGGACTTCCTCGAGCACTTCCTTCATGCGGTCGCCCGCGCCTTGCTGCTTCAGTTGGCTCTCCATGTTGGAGATCATGCCGCCCGGAATCTGGCTGTCGAAGATCTCCGTCTCCACTCCGGTAATGTCGGACAGAAACTCGGCATAGCGAGGACGAATCTTTTTGAAATAACGCTTGAGGTTGAGCAGGCGCTGCTTGTCGAGGCTGGTGGTGAAGCCCGTCCCGTCCAGCATCTCCACCAGGCTCTCAGTCGGGTTGTGTCCCGGCCCCAGGCTGAGCGAGCTGATCGCGGTGTCCACGCAATCGGCTCCCGCCTCAATGGCTTTCATCAGGCTGACCAGGGTGACTCCGGTAGTGGAATGCACATGCACCTGCACCCGCACGTCCTCGCCACATGCCTGCTTGATGCCCTTCACAATGTCATAGGCTGGTTGCGGCTTCAGCAGCGCCGCCATGTCCTTAATGCAGATGGAATCGCACCCGAGATCGAGCAAGCGCTGGGCCATCGCCACAAACTGCGCGGGCGTATGCAGCGGACTGGTGGTGTAGCAGATCGTCCCCTGGGCGTGCTTGCCGGCCTTCTTCACTGCCGCTACCGCAGCGCGGAGATTGCGAATGTCATTCAGCGCGTCGAACACGCGAAAGACGTCCATGCCGTTATCCGCGGCCTTCTGGACGAAGCGCTCGACCACGCCGTCTTCATAGTGGCGATAGCCAAGCAGATTCTGGCCGCGCAACAGCATCTGCAGCCGGGTATTCGGCATCAGCTTGCGAAAGGTCCGCAACCGTTCCCAGGGGTCCTCATTCAGGAAGCGAATGCAACTGTCAAACGTCGCGCCGCCCCAGCACTCCACCGACCAGAAACCTGCCTGGTCCAGGTCAGCACAGGCTGGCACCATGTCTTCGAGCGACATCCGGGTAGCCATCAGGCTCTGGTGGGCATCGCGGAGAATTAGTTCGGTTACGTCAATGTTTTTCGGCATGTTCACTTAACTCGCAGTCTACAAGAGGCGGTTCCGGCAATACGCTGGAAGCAAATCTTTCAGAGGCGCGATCTTCAAATTGCTATCGATCAATGTCTGTCTCAACTACCGCATTTTCTTTCCGTTGCCACATGCGTGGCCCATGGACAAGACTAGCCGGTTCGGCAGAGGATGCGCTGTGACGGACAACACTGCATGAATTGTGAATGATTCGGGCGATATACTGAGGTTATGCCGAAGACCTTTTACATCGAGACGTTTGGCTGCCAGATGAACGCCCACGACTCGGAGAAGGTCATCGGGACGCTCAGCACGAAGGCTACATGCGGGTCGAGGACGAGGCGGATGCAGGACTGATCCTCTACAACACCTGCTCGATTCGCGATAAAGCCGAGCAGAAGGTCTTCCACCGGCTGAACGAATACAAGCGCTTGCAGGGCGAAGGCAAGAAGTTCGCCGTGCTGGGATGCGTCGCGCAACAGGAAGGCGAGAAGATCTTTGAGCGCGCGCCCTATGTGTCGCTGGTGAGCGGGTCGGCTTCTATCGAAATCTGCCGCAGATGCTGGTGCGGCTGGAGGCGGGCGAGCGGCGCATCACCGGCCTGGACGACCGCCAGACCGAGGAGACCTTCGACACCGAGTTCACCTCGCGGACAAATCCGCATCGCGGTTACATCACCATCGTCGAAGGCTGCGACAAGTTCTGCGCCTACTGCGTGGTGCCTTATACCCGGGGAAAAGAGCGTTCGCGTGCGTCCGGCTCGGTTCTTGCCGAGGCGCGGCGCATGGCGGATGCCGGCTTTACCGAGATTCAACTGCTGGGACAGAATGTGAACTCCTACCGCGATCCCAGCGGCAAGACGAGCTTTGCGGAGCTGCTGGCTGCGGTTGGACAGGTCGCGGGCATTCGCCGGGTGCGTTTCACCACCTCTCATCCGCGCGACTTTACCAGGGATATTGTCGATGCCATCGACGCCTATCCAGCCCTGTGCGACCACGTGCATCTGCCGGTGCAGTCGGGATCGACTCGCGTGCTCAAGGCGATGTCCCGCGAGTACACGCGCGAGTGGTATCTGGAGCGGATTGCCTGGATCAAGGCAGCCAGGCGCGAGATCAGCATGACCTCCGACATCATCGTGGGATTTCCCGGCGAGACGGAGCAGGATCTCGAAGACACGGCGACGCTGCTGGAGGAGGTCGGGTACGACGCGATCTTCGCATTCAAGTACTCGCCGCGGCCGAATACGCCAGCGATTGGAATGCCCGACTCGATCCCGGACGACGAGAAGTCGCGCCGGCTGCAGGTGCTGCTGGACCGTCAGCGCGAACTGCAGCGCAAGGGCTATGCGCGCCATCTTGGCCAGGTGATGGAAGTGATGGTCGAAGGCCATAATCCCGCGCGCATGCAGGTGGTGGGTCGCAGTTCGCAGAACAAGACCGTAAACTTCACCACAACGCTGCCAATCCTGCCGGCCATGGGCAGCTACCTGCCGGTGCGGATCACTCAGACGTTTCCCAACAGCCTTGTAGGCGAGGCACTGGCGGGTTGATGAAAATCGGGACTGAGCACGAGGATTCGGCAGCCGCGGCGGCCAAGGCCGAGGTCGAGATGCAGATTCGCGGGCTGATGATCGACCCTCTCACCAACATGCCGATCGTCGTGCTGAAGGATGTGGCCAGCGATACCGTGTTGCCAATCTGGGTCGGAATCTTTGAGGCGAATGCAATTGCGTTGGAGTTGGAGAAGACGGCAACTCCGCGGCCGATGACCCACGATCTGCTGCGCAATGTGACCCGCGGATTGAATGCGATCGTGCGCAAGGTGGTGGTGTCGGAGTTGCGCGACGATACGTTTTACGCGGTGATCTGGATGGACCACGACGGCGAGACCGTGGCTATCGACTCGCGGCCGTCGGACGCCATTGCGCTGGCGCTGCGCTGGGACTGCCCCATCTACGCCAGTCGCGCGGTGCTCGACAACGCCAAGCAGGTGGCAGAAGGCCCGCAGAATGTCGATGGGGAAGAAGCCCGCCGCTGGCTCGAGAACCTGAACGACGACGACATGGGCCGCTACAAGATGTAGTTGCCGTCCTCAGTCGCCTTCGGCGGGGTCCATGGGTTGACCGGTCAACGCATGGAGCAGGCGGTCCCACCGGTCGCCATAATCGTCCCAGCCGCCGAGTGTTTTGACTCGTTCGATCGCCGCGGTGCCCATGCGCTCGCGCAGCGCGGGATCGTCGGCTAGCTGTTGCAGGCGTTCGGCGAACGCCGCGCTATCGCGGTCTGGAACGATGAAGCCCTCGACGCCATCCGTGAACAAGTCTTCCGCGCCAGTGGCCGTAGTCGCGACGACCGGGCAACCGCACGCCATCGCCTGGCCCTGGACCAGCGCGAGCCCCTCCTCCACGCTGGCGAGCGCCAGCACGTGGCTGCGCGCCATGCGTTCGGCCAGCTGTGTCTGCGGGATTGGGCCGAGAAACGTTACATGTTCCGTTGGCAGCTTTGCGAGAAGCGGGCGCACATCATCCTGCACGCTCCCAACCAGCGTCAGGTGTTTCTGCGGATGGCGCAGGCGGGCGAATGCCTCCAGAAGATACGGAACGCCTTTGCGCAGGTTGATCTGGCCGGCGAAGAGCACCTCAAAGGAATCCGCGGGCGGATGGCCGGCTGGAGAGAATTTATCGAGACGCACGCCATAGGGAATGACGTGGACCTTGTCGGCCGCAATGCCTTGTGCGAGGAACGACCGGCGCGCGACGTTCGAGGGGACGGTGATCGCGTCAGCCATCGCGTAGATGGCCTCTTCGCGGCGGAGAATGTGAGTTGCGGGCTGGGTGTAGGGCACATTCCAGCGGCGGTATTCCTCGGCGAGAACTACGTCCTGGTAGCGTTGGTGGGTCGATCCGCGGTCGCAGATAAACTTGCCGCCAGACGCCTGCACCCTGGGGCCGGTGGTCAGGCCCGCACCTGAGATGGCAATCAAAGCGTCACAAGGCTCAATCTTCCGGCGCAGCCAGCGGTCGAAGCTGTCAGAGTTCCACTGGTTGAAACGCGCGTCGAGTGCGGCCGAATAGACAGGGGTGCGGCGCAGAAGATAGTCGGCGGTATGGACCAGCGGAAAGGTGCTGACCAGATCGCGCGGCAATCCCTCGCGCTTGAGCCGCGCCCACGGCCATGTGGAATAGATGCGGCGCAGATGATTGCGCCGGTGGAGTTGATGCGCGAGCTCGAAGTGGTGGAAGACGCCGAAGACGGCCTGGGTGATCTGCATGGCTATACCACCCACCCGCACAGGCGTGCGACCTGTTCGGCCCACTGCTCCTCGGTGGGTAGAATCGGCAGAGATGCCGCGTGATGTCTGCCAGCGACAACGCCGCTGATGGCGTTATCGAGTGCGGGAATCATCTGGTCGAGTCCGCCGCTGAATACGGTTGCCCAGGGGGTATCGAGCAGGATATCGGAGACGCCGGAATCGCGATGCAGCAACACGGGGATGCCGCGTTGCAGGCTCTCAATGGCCGGAATGCCATATCCCTGCACGGCCGGCATGACGAAGAGATGCGCCTGGTCGTACAGGGCCAGGAGTTCAGCGTCCGGCACGAAACCGTGAAAGTGAACACGATCGGCGATTCCGAGCGTTGCGGAGAGTTCCGTCAGCGGGGCGAGCAGTGGCCCCTTGCCGGCAAGGTCCAGCCGCCAATTCACCCGCGCAGACAGCCGAGGCGCATTGTGCTCAAGAATGGCCAGCGAGCGCAGCAGCCAGTCGATGCGCTTATTGGATTCGATACGGCAGACTGAGAGCATGCGCAGCTCGCCCAAAACTGGCCGAATGCGATAGCAGCTGGAGGGATGGGATGCGGAGAGACCACCCATTCGCACGATGTGCGCCTCAACGCCGAAGTCTTTGCGGCAATCGGAACGCAGATACTCGCTGGTGACAATGGTGTTGCCGCCGCTGCGCAGTCCATGACCGACGATCCGGTTGGAAACGGCCAGCCGCAGGTGCTTCCCCAGGCTCCGGGCGATGGGATCGTCGAAGAGCGAGGGCGTGTCGTGCATCAGGTCGTGGAACCCGCGCATTCCGGCCAGCGTGGCATGCAGCGCGGGTTGGTATCCAGAGAGCAGTGGTTGCGGAGAACCGGTCGCGCGCGCTTTGAAGTACCTGCCCAGGGCCGCGATGCGTTTGCGGGTGCCCGCCGCCTTCAATTCGACGATAACCAGTGGATGAGTCGCGTAGCGCGCAAGGTTGCAGTGGTCGGCGTAGGTGACGATGTGGCCGGACAAACCGCGTTGATGGAGCCAGTGGAGCAGTGCGAGTGTGCTGCGCTCCGCGCCGCCGAACTGCTCAATCTCGGTAATGACGATCGGGCGGGAGTCGGCAGGTGGGCTTGGCTCTGGCATAGGCTAACGCTGGGCGAGCGAGTCGAGGCTGTCAAAAAACTCCGGAAAGGAGATGGCCGCGGCTTCAGCGCCAAGGATCTCCGTGTCTCCCTCGGCGCGCAACGCCGCGATGGCAAAGGCCATGGCAATGCGGTGGTCGGAGCCGGAGTCGATTTGCGCGCCGTGCAGGCGCTGATTGCCGGGAATCTCCATGCCGTCCGGATGCTCGGTCAGCGTGGCTCCCATCGCACGAAGATTCTGCGCGACTAGAGCGATGCGGTCGGACTCCTTGACACGCAACTCCTGCGCATCGCGAAGAATCAGGCCATTGGCCGTTAGCGGTGCGATCGCGGCCAGAACCGGAAGCTCGTCGATCACCTGGGCCGTAAGTGCGCCGCTGATGGTGAAGGGTGCATTGGACGGCGTAAGGCCGCGGTTGACCTGGATGGTCCCGATGAGTTCGCCGTGGTGCTCTTCGACATTGAGGACCTTGATGCGGCCGCCGAGCGCTGTGATCACGTCGAGCAACGCTGCCCGTGTCGGGTTCATGCCCAGCGAGTCGAGGATCAGATTGGAGTCGGGGAAGAGCAGTGCGGCGCAGAGGAAAAACGCCGCGGACGAAATGTCGCCGGGAACGGTCGCGTCGATCGCGTGCAGCTTCTGTCCGCCCGCTATGGAAAGCTTCTCGCCAGTGCGGGTCAGGGTTGCGCCAAAAGCCTTCAAAGCGTGCTCGGAGTGGTCGCGGGTGCGGATCGCCTCGCTGAGGCTGGTCGTGCCTTCGGCCTGCAGCCCGGCGAAGAGCACCGCCGTCTTGACCTGGGCTGAGGGAATCGGGGTGGTAAAGTCGATGGCTTGCAGAGGGCCACCGTGGACGGTAATCGGCGCATGTCCGTCCACAAGATCAAGTCTTGCTCCCATCTCGCTGAGAGGCTTGCGGATACGTTCCATCGGCCGCTGAGTGAGCGAGTGGTCGCCGATGAGCGTAAACAAGTGCGGATGGGACGCAATCAGCCCTGCCAGCATGCGCATGGTCGACCCCGAATTGCCGCAGTCCAGCGGCCCTGCCGGCTGGCGAAACGCTCCTGCCGCGCCGGTGATTTCGATGGTCGCGGACGGCCCCGTGCCACTGCGCACCACGGTCGCACCGAGCGCCTCCATGCAGGCCAGCGAGGAGTGCGGGTCGGCTCCTGTGGAAAAATTCGAAAGTCTCGACGTGCCCTCGGCCAGACCGGCGAGCATCGCATAGCGGTGAGAGATGGACTTGTCGCCGGGAACGGTGAGCGAGCCTTGCAGCGAGCGGGCGGGGCGGATGATCTGCGTGGACATTCGCTTTCTAGTGTAACCAACTCGCAATCGATGCTGCGGAACTCCAATCAATTCAGGGCTTCCCTTGCGGAGCGAAGCGTCCGGTTTGACGGGTTCATTCCACATCGCGGAAGGCGTATGCTAACGTCATACCCTGCGAGGTCGCCTATTGCGCGTATCCACAACCAGGCCAGTATTTGAACCCTGCTCGCGCCTGCACGAGCTTTCGGCTGAGGAGTCCGCGCTCTACCGCCAGCTCGATCCGCTCAAAATCCCGCAGCACGTGGCCATCATCATGGACGGCAACGGCCGCTGGGCGGGCAAGCGCGCGCTGAAGCGGTTTCTGGGCCATCAACAAGGGGCAGAAAGCGTACAGTTCGTAGTCGAGACGGCCTCGCGCATTAACCTGCCGTTTATCACGCTCTACGCTTTTTCGCTGGAAAACAATCTGCGCCGGCCCAAGTCCGAAGTCAATTTCCTGATGAAGCTGCTGCGCAGTTATCTGGTCGGCAATGTCAAGCGCATGAACGACAACAATGTGCGCATGGAGTACATCGGCCGCATCCAAGAGCTGCCGAGCGAAGTCCAGGACACCATGCAGTGGGCGTCTGAGGCGACCGCGCGCAACACCGGCACAACCCTTACCCTGGCTCTTAATTACGGCTCGCGCTCGGAGATTGTCGACGCTGCGCGTTCGATTCTTACCGACCTCATCGCCGAGGCCCACCAGCGGGGCTGCTCGCTCGAAGACCTCATCCAGGTTGACGGTCTCGAAGCCCGCCTGGATGAGCACCATATCTCGGATCACCTGTACACCGCGCACATGCCCGACCCGGATCTGGTAATACGCACCTCCGGCGAGCAGCGTATCTCCAACTTTCTCCTGTGGCAGATCGCCTACTCCGAAATCTTCATTACTGACCGCCTCTGGCCCGACTTCCGCGGCATCCACCTGCTGGAAGCCATCCAGAACTACCAGAAGCGCGAGCGACGCTTTGGTGGCTTGGGCGAGACCTTCACGGACGAAGATCTTGATGCGCTCGAGCCGGCGTCCGAAGTCGCCGAGGAAATCGTTACCGAGCTAGCTCCCAAGCAACTTGCCCCGCGCTGATTCCAGTCCCCGCCTGGTCGATTAGCGGCACCGGAGGAAAATATAAATCTATGTCAGGCAACCATTTAGAGCCGGCGTGATTTTGGTCGAACCACTGGCAACTCAATATTGCCCCTTGCTGTCCTTCGGTATAAGCAAGGAGGCCCGTATGTTCGCCGCATTGAATAAGTCACTCTGCATCACTCTCGCCCTGGTTCTCGCCGTGACGCCTGCCATTCCGGCCCAACAGATTACTCCAAATGCCGCACCCGTTCCGCCGCAGATCGCGTCGGCGCACACCATCTTCGTCTCCAACGCGGGAGGAAGTAACTTCTTCAACATGTTTACGGGTGGCCCCGACCGCGCGTACAACAGTTTTTACGCAGATCTCCGTCAGTCGAGTCAATACCAGTTGGTCAGCTCGCCATCTCAGGCCGACCTCATCTTTGAAATCCGGGCCATCGCACCGGCCATACCAAGCGATGACCTCCCCGCCTACAATCCGCAACTGGTTCTCAGCATTCTCGACCCGCAGACCAAGGCCGTGCTCTGGACCACCAGCGCCAATGTTCGCGCCGTCGGAACCAGGAAACAACGGGACAGGGGCTTCGATCAGTCCATGGCGGTGCTGGTCGACAAGCTGGCGCAGATTACCGGTCAGCCACTGACGAGCGAACAACTGAAGGCAGTCAGGGACAATTCGCGGATGCCTACGGCAGCGAAGGTATTCATTGTGGTTGCTATCGCGGCGGGCGTGGCCCTCACCACCTACGGGATCTACCGCGTAACCCACCCACCCACGCTGACGATGCCATCCCTGCCACCCGGATTCGGCGCAACACGGTAGGATTGGGCAGGCCTGGCGCAAGTTGCCCGTTTCTTCCACTCCAGAGCACGTCGCGGCGGTTGTCTCTACAGCCGGCCGCCGCGCCGCGCTGCGTCGTACAGCGAAAGCCCGATCAGTGTTTTCCCATCATGAATCTTGCCTTCGGCCACCATCTGCATCGCCCTGGAAAGCGGCATGCGCAGGATCTCGATGTTTTCGTCGAGTTCGGGGTGAGCTTCGCCCGCGCGAATATCCCGCGCCAGATAAATCTGCATCCATTCACCGAGGAAGCCGGGGCTGGCGAAGTAGCGCAGCAGCATGGTCCAGCGTTTCGCCCGGTAGCCGGTCTCTTCGATCATTTCGCGTTTGGCGGCGGCCAGCGGAGCCTCTCCTGGTTCGCGCGTGCCCGCCGGCAGTTCGAACAGATACTGCCCCGCGGCGTGCCGGTACTGCCGCTCCAGGATCACGTCCGGGTCAGCCGGATTCTTTGACTCGTCTATGGCGAGGATCACCACCGACCCATTGTGCCGGATCACATCGCGCACATTGCGATGGCCGCTCGGCTCAATCAGTGTGTCGGTGTACACGTTGAACACCTTCCCTTTGTAGGAAAGCTTGGAGGAAATCAGCTTTGCCTTGCCCGAGCGTCTCACGCCGGTCGCGGTCTTCCCGGCGGATGGCTTTGGTGCATTCTTCTCGCGGTGGGGCTTGCTGGGCTTGTTTAATGGGAGGGCCATGGGTCTACGGTATCATCCTGCATCGGCGCGACAAATAGCGCATCCAATCTCAGGCATGTTCCAATTGGTGAGGGACTTGGTACGACTTGGCGGCCGTCTTGCTCCACGAGAAATCCACAGCCGAGATTGAGAATTACTGATGAGCACTGAGTGTTATCCCATCGCGACGCTGCCGCACACGACGAGGCTCTTCCGCGACTTCCTTGCCATGGACGACAGCCCGGCGGAATCCCCGGTGCGCCAATGGTATGGAGCCGAGCCACTCGGCCGCGCGTGGATGCAGCCAGCCGGGCTCACGGGAAACACGGACGCGCTGGCTGCTGCGCTCGAGCGGCAAAGCCTCAGCTTCGGTGCCGGGCCGGCGACGCTCGCCAACCTTGCGAAACTTCGCGGCGGCGCGCGGGCCGTCGTCACCGGACAGCAAGTGGGCCTGCTGGGCGGACCGCTGCTGACTCTGCTGAAGGCAGCCACCGCCGTTGCACGCGCCAAACAGGCTACCTTGGTCACGGGCGTCGAGCATGTTCCCATATTCTGGCTCGCTACCGAAGACCATGATCTCGAAGAAGTGGACCAGGTTTCGCTGCTGAGCAAGTTCTCCGTAGAGACGCTGCGTCTCGGACTGAAGACGCAGCATAACGGTCCGCCCGTCGGAGACGTTTCGTTTGGTCAGGAGATCAACGCCCTGCTCGATCAGGCTGCCGAGCTGCTGGGGCATACGCCCATCTGCGATCTTCTACGCGAGTGTTATGGCTATCGGCCAGCCAACGGACCTGGCCCGACGTTCGCCGCTGCCTTCGCCCGCCTGATGACTCGCCTCTTCTCCGGACAGGGCCTGATCGTAATGGACGCCTCCAGCCGTGACTTTCACGCCCTTGGCGCGTCCACCCTGCGACACGCGATCGAACACGCCGGCGACCTCGAAGCCGCGCTCCTCTCCCGCACTGCCGAACTCGAATCCGCCGGATACCATGCGCAGGTCCTCGTCAAGCCCGGTGCTTCGATGCTCTTCCTGGTTAGCGATGCCGAAGGTGATACCGGAATCAAAGAACGGCAGCACCTCCGCCGCCTGCCCGACGGGACCTGGAAGGCCGGGGCAGGGAATTCCGCGCTGTCATACACGACCGCCGAGCTCCTGGGTATTCTCGAATCCGCACCCGAGCGGCTGAGCCCGAACGCGATCCTTCGTCCGGTCTTCCAGGACACGATTCTGCCGACCACCGCCTACGTCGGCGGCCCGGCCGAGGTCGCCTACTTCGCTCAGAGCGCCGTGCTCTATCAGCGGATTCTGGGTCGAGTCACACCCATCCTGCCTCGCCTCTCCGCAACCCTGATCGAGCCGCCCGTCGGCGCCGTGATGACGCAGCACGAGGTCAGTCTCCCGGACGCGATGCAGCCGACCGACGTACTCGCCCAGCGGTTGGGCGCGCGTGCCATGCCGATCGAGGCCAAACGCAAACTCGCCGCTGCCGGCAATGCGCTCGACGAAGCGCTGACCGCCGCACAGAATTACCTTGGCTCGCTCGAGCCCAGTCTGGGCCGCTCGGCGGAGGTGTCCGCGTCGAAGATGCGCTACCAGATGGATCGCCTGCGCCGACTTGCGGCCAATTTCGAACTGAACAAGGAAGCCAGCCTGCGCAAGCATGCGGAGGCGATGACGCTGCACCTGTTTCCCGAGGGCCATCCCCAGGAGCGCGTAATCGCTGGGGTGTGGTTTGTGGCGGGGGTTGAGGCTCAGGGTGGGAGCGCGGAGGGGTTGATTGCGCGGCTGGTGGACGAGGCGGCGAGCCAGTGTCCGGGACATATTGTCATCCGTCTTTAGCGATTTCTTCCAGCCGGTCGAACAATCGCAATCAACAGCCAGAAAGCGTCTTACAATGGTTCCCGAGCAAGGAGAACCATCGATGGGCCTGAGCGATCAACCATTTGAAATCACTTGTCCGGACTGCGGAGCGATGCTCAAGGTCGACCCGGTTACGCGCGCGATCATCTCTCACACCTCTGCGCCGCGCAAGCGGATGTTCGAGGACTTCACCGACGCTGCCAAGGCGCTGCGCGAGGCCGACGCTCGCCGCGAATCTCTGTTTGCCCAGAGCATCGATGCGCAGAAGAACAAGGACGACCTGATGGCCAAGAAGTTCGCCGAAGCGGTGAAGAAGGCCAAGGAGACGCCGGACACCGGCAAGCCGCTGCGCGATTTCGACCTGGATTGAAGGCCTAACATCGATCAGCATCGATTGAACCGATCAAAGTGGATCGAGGATTCTCCGCATTTCAGCATCGTTATTTCCTTTTCCTAATTGGTCTCGTCCGCGTGGATCGGTGTTAAGTTTTCGTTTGCACGGTAAACTGAAGACATGCCGCCAATTCTCAACGCACAAGGCTTGTCGAAGCGATTTGGCGCCGTGCCGCTGTTTCAGAACATCAGCTTTCCCGTATCCGCCGGAGATCGCATTGGCCTGATCGGCCCGAATGGAGCAGGTAAATCCACTCTGCTGGCTGTGCTTGCGGGCGAACAGGAGGCCGATGCCGGCGAAGTCGCCACCCGCAAGCGGGCCCGCATTGCGTACGTTCTGCAGGAATCAAACTTTGCCCCGGGCCTCACGGTGCGGGATGTTCTCGATGCCGCGCTGACCCGCGCTCATGTTGCCGAGGCGCAGCACGAAGGCCGATTGCGCGAGACGGCCGGCCGCACCGGATTTCCCGACCTCGCTGCCGAGGCGGCCACGCTCTCCGGAGGCTGGCGCAAGCGCCTCGCTATCGCCGAAGCTATCGTCACACACCCGGACGTGTTGCTGCTCGACGAGCCAACCAACCACCTCGACCTGGCCGGGATTGCGTGGCTCGAGGACCTGCTCAACCAGGCCAACTTCGCCTGCGTCATGGTGAGTCACGACCGTTATTTTCTGGAGAATGTGGCGACCGAGATAGTCGAGCTGAACCGCGTTTATGCCGAAGGCCTGCTGCGAGTAAAGGGAACCTACTCGAAGTTCATCGAGGGGAAACAGGCGTACCTGGAGGCGCAGTCGAAGCTGCAGGATTCGCTGAAGAATCGCGTCAAGATTGAAGTGGAGTGGCTGCGCCGCGGACCCAAGGCGCGTGCTACCAAGGCCAAGGCTCGTATCGACAACGCGAATGATCTGATTGGCCAATTGCGCGATGTGAACCAGCGCGTGCAGACGGCTACCGCGGGAATCGATTTTTCCGCCACCGACCGCCAGACCAAGCGGCTGGTCGAGTTTGAAGATGTTTCGCTCAGCTTTGGCGAGAAGAAGATCGTCGAGCACCTGAATTTTCTCATCCCCAACGGGATGCGCGTCGGCCTGGTTGGCCCCAATGGCAGCGGCAAGACCACGGTGCTGCGGCTGCTCACCGGGGAGCTGGAGCCGACGGCGGGCTCGATCCGGAAGGCGGCCGCGCTGAAGATTGTTTACTTCTCGCAGATGCGTGAGTTGGAGGAAGCGGTTACGCTGCGTCGGGCACTCGCGCCGGACTCCGACTCGGTCGTCTACCAGGGACGCGTGGTGCACGTCGCCAGCTATGCAACCAAGTTTCTGTTCACCAGCGAGCAGCTAATCAGCCGGTCGAGCGGCTCAGCGGAGGCGAGCGCGCCCGCGTGCTGATCGCCAAGCTGATGCTTGAACCGGCCGATGTGCTGCTGCTCGACGAGCCGACCAACGACCTCGACATCGCGACCCTGGAGATTCTGGAAGAGAGCCTGCTGGAATACACGGGCGCGCTGGTGCTGGTCACCCATGACCGCTACATGCTGGATCGCGTCTCCACCATCGTGCTGGGGCTGGATGGCCGCGGCAACGCCGAGACCTTTGCCGACTACTCGCAGTGGGAGCAGTGGCAGCGCGAGCAAGGCTCGGACAAACAGCGACGGGAGTTCGTCCGCAGGCGACCGCAACGCCCTTGCAAAAGCGCGTCACCCGCCCAGCTGTGTGGCAAGAAAGAAACTCTCACCTGGAAGCGCGTGAGTTCGCGTCGATCGAGGATCAAGAGTTGGAGGCTGCCGAAGAACGGTTGAACGCAGCCCGCGATCAGCTGGACGACCCGCACGTCGCCACCAACGCCGATGCGCTCACTGCGGCCCTGCACGAAATGGAAGCGGCGCAGGCAGCCGTCGACGAACTCTACGCACGCTGGGCCGAACTGACGGAGAAGGCCGGATAGGCACTTCGCGCGGTTCTCGGCGGCACTTCGTGCGGCTCTCGACGCTTCGCGCAGCGGCAGGAGCGAATTAGGTTGACTTCCTGTTTTCCGCATTCGCGGCATGCGGCTTGCGGCCGAGTTGCTTCCAGTTCGTCTCGGTCATCTCGACGCCGAACTTCTTCGCCGCTGTCTGAATGTGGTGAAATGCCTGTTCGCGCTCCTCGTCAGAGACACCCTTCACCTGATCGAACCGCGCGATTGCATTGCGTACGTGCGATGCGTCGTTCAGAGGCTCCTTGCGCTGCCTCGGAAATGCATAAGTTGAATTCGGCAGTTGCTCGCGATCTTCCGTTGAGAGCGGGTGCGAGGACTCATGCGATTGATGCGATATGGCCATGGTCATACTCCCTATCGGCCCGTTGGTTCCGCGCCGCATGTGGGATTAGATGGCAACCTGGCGTCGGATGTTGGCGGTTGAAGTCAACAATTCTCCGCTCATTCGCTCTCATACTGCTGAAACCTTGAACAGGCTGCGTTCTGGAATCGCGATCGCTCGGGCGGGATCTGCGGGAGTCGCTCAAGCGCCATCGCGAGAACCAGGTTAGCTGCCTGGATTGAACGGCTCGTCGGCCGA
Organism: uncultured Acidobacteriaceae bacterium; assembly: GCA_963787905.1. Classification (GTDB taxonomy): domain Bacteria; phylum Acidobacteriota; class Terriglobia; order Terriglobales; family Acidobacteriaceae; genus Edaphobacter. The sequence goes on from CAWBFL010000075.1 coordinate 27,882, forward strand.
TGGGCCGTAGAGGCCGGGCACGGGAATGTCGTTCAGGCGCAAATACACGCTGAGTTGGGCGCGATGGTGAAGCAGGTGGTTAAAACACATGTGGCGGAAGGCAAGCGATCGCGGGCTGCTGGAGATGACGTGATCTCCGAAGGAGAACTTCCACGGCTCAGCGAGTGTAGCGTCGGAGCATGCGGCCAGTGCGGCGCGACAGTCGCTGGCGTTGGTATCGAAGGCGGTGAGCGCGAAGTCGCGGCTACGGAAGGTCTGATCGGGCCATGATGTGTTGGGGTTCTTCAGGTCGAGGCTTGGCGTGGTCAGGATGGTCTTGCCGAAGATGGGCAGCGTAGCGACATGCATGGTCAACTTGCCGAGAGGCATGGACTTGTCGTGACACTTGAAGTCCGGGTTGCCTTCGGGGACGCGCTCAAGGACCCTGCGCGTCATGGCTATCTCGATGTCGTAGTCCTGGAGCAGCAGTTCTGCGGTTGTCATAGATCGAATCTCCCTGTCGGTGTGTGACTTCAGCTTCACGGTTGGACATATCCAACTGTGGCGGCGGAGCGGGAAGCTCGTCGCCGGGCCGTCGTCGTCAGTAACTATATGCCGGTGATGTTGAAGCCACAATCAACAAACGTGATTTCTCCCGTGATTCCGCTGGCCAGCGGCGAACACAGGAAGAGCGCCGTGTTGCCGACCTCGGCCTGCTCGACGTTGCGGTGCAGCGGGGCGCGCGCGGTAACGGCGTTCAGGATCTGGCTGAAGTCGCCAATGCCCCGCGCCGCCAGGGTCTTGATCGGGCCGGCCGAGATCGCGTTGACGCGAATGTTCTTCGACCCCAGCGAGGCAGCAAGATAACGCACAGTGGCTTCAAGCGCGGCTTTCGCCACACCCATCACGTTGTAGTTGGGAAAGACCTTTTCAGCTCCGTAGTAGGTCAATGTCAAGATGGCGCCGCCTTCGGTCATCAGGGGCGCAGCGCCACGGGCGACCGCAATCAGCGAGTAGACGCTGACGTCGTGGGCGATGCGGAAGTCCTCGCGCGCCGTCAACAGAAAGTCGTTCTTGATCGCGTCGGCCGGCGCGAACGCGATCGAGTGAATGAGGATATCGATCTTGGGGAATGCGGCGGAGATCTGAGTGAAGAGTGTGTCGATTTCCTCGTCGCGGGAGACGTCGCACTGGAAGGCCCGCCCGGTGCCGGTCTGCCCGAGGTCGTTCAACAGCTCTTCCGCTTCGCTCTTCAGCCGCTCCATTTGGTACGACAGCACCAGGGTGGCTCCCGCCTCGGCCAACTTCTGGGCCACGCTATAGGCAATGCTGCGCTTATTTGCCAGGCCGAAAACAACGGCCACTTTCCCCTTCAAATCAATCATTCCGCTCCCTCAAATGCCCTGAAGGTCTAGGATAGCAGCCGATTGCGGCAGACGCATACGCCGGACGCAAATGGCGCCTGGTCTGTAACTTGAAGGGGGTGCGAATGAAATTGAACTACTGCAGCAGCGAGGAACGAACCGTCGGCATCATCATGTCGCCCAGCGGAGCATTCTCGGGCGACCCTTCAGCGCTCGCCGCATCCGCGTCCGCGGTGATGACTCGCCGGCAATTGCGGCCGGCGCTTTTTGCCTGATAGAGCGCCTTGTCGGCGCGCGCAATCAGGGTCACGGCGTCGTCCTCAACGACCGCTTCGGTGAGTCCTATGCTGAGAGTCAATGGCATATTCCGCCCGAAAAGGCTCAGATTGCTTACGGCATGGCACAGGCGCTCGGTGACGACCAGGGCAATGCTGACGGGTGTCTGGGGCAGGATCAGGAGAAACTCATCGCCGCCATACCGGCCGAGGTAATCCCGCCCGCGCAGATGCGTGGAAATCGTCTCGGCGACATCCCGCAGGGCTGCATCTCCAGCTGCATGGCCCTGGATGTCGTTGATGGACTTGAAGTAATCGACGTCGATGAGCGCGACCGAGAGTTTGGTCTTGCCGCGCTGGATGTGCTTGAGTTCGGCCGCGAGTTTGACCTCAATGCCGCGGCGGTTGAACGCGCCGGAAAGAGAGTCTTTTTGCGATTCGTCGGCACTGCGGGCGATCAGCTCGCTGCTCGAGAGGAAAAGGATAAAGAGTCCGGTGACGAAGGCAGAGACGACGCCGAGCAGCAAGGTCGCGCTGCCCACAGCGTTGGTTTGCAGCAGTCTTAGGGGCGTACCGTGGAGAACAGCCATCACGCCACAGTTGACCGTGACCGCGGCGAAGAACGTCATGCAGGCTGCAAACAGACGCATTGCGGTGGGGCTGGTGAACGTCGGCGATTTGCGGAAGAGTTCCAGAGCAATAAGGCCGCGGATCAGCCCGACCGTGAGCGACACGGCGACGATGCGCGGGACGATTCTGTCCTGGACTTCACTGTAGTAGAAGAGGATTACCAGCGAAAGGCAGGAGACAGTGATTGGCAGCAGCGTTGTCCTTCGGCTTCCGATGAAGCGCAGAATCCCGCGGTAAAGGAAGACGAAAGATCCGAAGACAAAGCAGTGGGCGGTCGATACCGACAGGAGATAGGGGATGGATCCGCGCGACGCCAGCAGAAATGTGCCCGGTACGCCGAGCAGAAAACTGACGGCGATGGTATTGATTCCGCGCAGGTTGGGGTAGCTGCGCTTCATGCCGAAAAACACGACGGCAAACGCCACCGCCAGCATGAAGTCGCAAGCAATCAGGGTACGGTTGTCCAACCAGGAAAAAACGTACATGTATGCCCAACCTTTCTCGCAATACTAGCCACAATGCAGTGTGCGAAGTAGGGCACTTAAGTTGTAGATGGCTGAACAGTTGTAGGGACCGAGGCCTTCCGGAAAATGACCCGTCAAGAGTCCCGTCCGGTTGCCCGGCGGGCGCGAGCCGGGTGAATTGGGCTCTCAGTTGATGAAACCGATACGAGCGCGTTGGCGGGGAGGACAAATCGGCCGGAAATGCCGCCTAGCCCGCAGTCAACCATTTGTATTGCTCTTCAGTCAGCGGCACGACCGACAGGCGGAACTGTCGAAACAGGAGGGAACCTTTGAATTCCGCCGAATCGCGGATCTCGGCCAGTGGTTTTTCGCGCTTCAGCCGCTTCACCGGCTTGATGCGGACGATGGGATTTCTGGGATCGGACGCGTCCACCGACACCACCTTGGCCGTTCCCACCGCGGCTTTTCCCACGTTGGAGTGGTAGATGACCAACTGGTCGCCCTTCTTCATATTGCGCAGGGTCAGCAGGGCCTGGTTGTTGGTGATGCCGTCCCAGCTGGTTTCGCCGTCGCGCAGCAGGTCGTCGAAGGAGTATTTGCCGGGTTCGGTCTTCAAGAGGTAGGGCATTAAGGCAAGGTACTAGGTTCGAGGTTTGAGGTTCAAGTTGGACTAGCCGCCCAGGTCCAGGAGTTCCACCTGCGGGATGGATCGGCCCAGGAATTGGCTTCCAAGGCGGGCGAATTTTTCCACCGAGTCGGTGGCGTAGCACTGGAATGTGGCTTCGCCGGCAGTCACCGGATGTGCGAGACGAACCGATCGCTCGATCGCGATTGCGGTGGCTCTTGCCGAGTCGATGACTTCGGCATGGGAACCAAGTTCGTCGAGCGTAGCCTTGATGGCTGGGGCAATCAGCGGGTAATGGGTACAGCCGAGCAGAACGGCTTCCGGGGAACAATTCGCAAGCGCCTCGCGCAAATAGATGCGCAAGACTTCCCGGGTGACGAAATGGTCGACCCAACCCTCCTCGACCAGCGGGACCAGCAGCGGGCAAGCCTTCTCGTTTGCGTGGAGTCCCCGGCTGGCGCACTGAGCCTGGTATGCATGCGACTGCACGGTTGCAGAGGTGGCGAGAACCAGGACATCGGCGTTGGGATGACGATCGTGCGCGGCGTCCACGACCGGCTCGATCACCCCAGTCACGGGAATCTCTACCGAAGCGCAAATTTCGTCCAGCGCGAGCGCGGACGCGGTGTTGCACGCGATGACCAGATGCTGGGCGCCGCGGGACGCGAGGAAACGCGCGCTTTCCATCGCATACCGTGCGATCGTTGTCTGCGACTTCGAGCCGTAGGGCAGACGCGCCGTGTCGCCGAGATAGATGTAGTGCGCACTGGGAATCAGCGGCAATAGTTCACGCAGGACGGTGAGACCGCCAAAGCCCGAGTCGAAGACTCCGATGGTGACTCCCATCAGTGAGCCTCCTGCACAGTCGGCTGTGCGGTTCCGGTTGCGGTGTCGACCACCGCATACGTGCGCAGCAAGTCGGCGTGTCCGTTCAGTGTGTCGCGCGGCCGGCCATCGACGAGAAAACGGACCTGCTCGATTCGCGGAAAGTTGGCGTACAGGGTTCCGACGATTGACTGGATGGTGAGCATCTCGGGCTCGATGCCGGACGGGTGGTGGTCGGCAAACGTACCGTGCAGATTCACCACGGCCAGTTGTCCACCCGGGACTTGCGGCTCGGCGGTTAAGTCGCTGCCGGCGGGCGCCGCAGGGGAAGCCGATTGCTGGTCTGCCGTCTTGGGACCGGACGCGACGGGCGGGTGCAAGGGCAGGTCAAGCAGGAACACATCGTCAATCGCCGGACCGCTCTCGATCGGATGGGCGGAGTTCTTGTAGGAGTATTCGGCGATGAGTCGAGCCAGCAGTGCGCGCGCCCGCGCGGTTGCCTCAGTCGGCAGTGCCAGATCGCGGTCCACCAGAATGATGGTGCCGTCCGCGTCGTTGGCCAGCGCCAGGTGGACACTGGCGCTACCCGCGGCAACCGGAGCAGCCAGTGGGGTCTCGTCGCGATGCCGGGTCAGCTTCTCGCGCCTGCTCGCAACCGCGCAGCAGCACCAGCGCCATCAGCAAAATGGCTCCGGCGAGTACCCAGAAAAGAATGCGCTGGTAACGGGGGATCATTGCGTCCCCTTCTGCGCCGGCCGGGCGGCGACACCGGCCTGTGAGCGCGCGCGAGCGGCGGCAAGCCCGGCAGCTTCCGCGGCGGCAATTGCCTTCGATTGCGCCGAATCCTCGGCCGACGCGGGAGTTGCCATGCCGATGGGGTCAGCGTGGTCGCGCCACGCTTGCAAGGCTGCAGTCAGCGCTTCCGCAACCCGTTGCTGATAGTTCGCGTCGGTCACGGCTGCCGGATCCTCACCCGGAACCGGCAGGGGCGCGAGTTCGATAGTCACGGCAGGGCACATCAGGTTATCCAGCGGCGCCACTGCGGCCTTCCCAGCCAGCGTTGGAATACTGCCTTTCGAAAAGGCTGAGCTGACGTCTTCACCCAGGCGCTGGCTTTGGCTCACAAAACCGGCCTGAGCTGTCTCCCAGGGAACCGGGACAAACGCGGAGGAAAAGTCGCCGCCTGCATCCTCAGTTAACGAGGGCTGCAAGGTTGAGGTGTAGATATGCACGCCTGATCCGGTTGCGGTTGCATGCAGGACGATGCAGGCGACCGCATGGGTGCGGTTTGCGATCTCGGCGCGCTGGTCGGCGGTGAGCGGGTCGGCGGGGTCCGCATCCCGGGTCGCGACTACGGTGAATCCTGCAGCCGACAAAGCCGTGCGCAGCCGCATCTCCAACGCCAGCGTAACGTCCTTTTCGAGGATGTGATCGCCGAGAACTGCACCCCCATCCGGCCCGCCATGCGCGGGGTCGAGCACCACCAGATTGTGATTCAGCAGCGAGGCGGGCGAGGATGGCGGCTGTTCCGGCATGGGAATCTCGCCCTGGGGCTGGGCATGGACGGAGAACGCAATCGCCGCCGCTGCCGCCAGGACGGCGACGAGGACGGCGGCGAACTTGCGGGAAGGGATCAACGGATTCTTATCGGATCGATTCCAGATTGACGGAGCGAAGGCGCCCTGCCTATCTTAGTCGAGCGCATAGATGGCCAGACCGCTCAATAGTTTCGGATAAAAGTCGGTCGACTTCTGCGGCATCACTTCGCCGGAGAGCGAGACATCGCGGAGCTGGTCCAAGGTGATTGGCTTGATCAGGAACGCCACGTCGGCGTCGCCCGCATCCACCATGGCGACCGACTCCTGGGCGTCGCGGATGTAGCGGACGTTGCCGAGGCGGGTAATGGTGTCGGGATCGAGACCGAGGAGGTGATCGAGAACGACGGTATGGAGTTGTGCCACGCCGAGCTGACGCTGTTTGGCGGGCAACCCCTGCATGAGCGGCGCGATCGCCTCCGGCTTAGGCGTGAGCAGGTAATTGCCGTCACCGGTAGCGGCGATGAAGCAGTCCCCGGGGGTTTTTTCGAGCTGCGCGATCAGTTCCTGGCCGGAAGTTTCGTCTTCCAGTTCGGTGATGTCGTAAAACTCACTGGCCTTGGTGATGAAGTCAGCCGAGGAAAAGCCTTCCAATCCGAAGACGACGCGATGCGTGGGCAGAATGGTGATCCCGGGCGCATCCATGTTGACGAAGGTCATCATCATTGCTGCTTCCGGGAAGGGCGGAGTGGGCACGTGGCTGGAGCTGACCTTCTCGTCCGGGTCCAGCGGCTCGCCCAGGGCGAGCTTAAGCTGCGCGGAACGCTCCTTGGCATAGGCGACGGAGGTTTCGTAGCGATGGTGGCCGTCGGCGATGATCAGCTTCTTGTCCGCCATTGCGGTGACGATGAGGTTGACCAGCGCGGGATCGGTGAGTTT
>CAWBFL010000076.1:0-85117 GCA_963787905.1 uncultured Acidobacteriaceae bacterium
GATATCCTTATACCTGACTATGCCTACCAAAAAAGAACTGCTCACCACCCCGATTCAGCACATTGACCTCGCCCAGTACAACGTAGTTTCGCTGGTGGACGCCATGGCCTCCATGGCCTACACCTCCCGCGACACCGCCCGCGCCGCCTCGATCTACGACATGATGCTGCGCGACACCGATTGCGGCGTCATCCTCTGCCTCGCCGGATCGCTGATCTCCGCCGGCCTGAAGAAGGTCTTCGTCGACCTGATCCGCAACAACATGGTCGACGCCATCGTCTCCACCGGCGCGAACATCGTGGACCAGGACTTCTTTGAAGCGCTCGGCTTCCGCCACTACATCGCCGGCGACGAGTACAAGTACGGCACGGCGACGGCGAGCTGCGCGAGCTCATGATCGACCGCATCTACGACACCTTCATCGACGAGGAAGAGCTGCGCATCTGCGACGAGACCACCCAGAAGATCGTCGACTCCATGGCGCCCGCGGCCTACAGTTCGCGCGAAATCATCCGCGAGATGGGCGCCTACCTCGAGGCCAACGGCCGCACTCCCGCCAACGGCCACAACGACTCCATCATCTACGCGGCCTATCAGAAAGGCGTGCCCGATCTTCTGCCCGGCGTTCTCCGACTGCTCGGCCGGCTTCGGCCTTGTCGCCCATCAGCATGCCCGCCGCGGCCAGCCGGTCGTGTCCATCGATTCGGCCAAGGACTTTTACGAGCTCACCCAGCTGAAGATCGCCAACCCCACCACCGGCCTGCTGATGATCGGCGGCGGCGTGCCCAAGAACTTCGCGCAGGACATCGTCGTCGCGGCGGAGATCCTCGGCGTCGACGCCCCCATGCACAAGTACGCGATCCAGGTTACGGTGGCCGACTCGCGCGACGGCGCCCTCTCCGGCTCCACCCTGAAGGAAGCGCAGTTCCTGGGGTAAAGTCGACACGACCTTTGAGCAGATGGTGTACGCGGAAGCCACGCTCGCGCTGCCGCTGATTGCAGGCTATTCGCTGCACAAGCGGGCGGCCGAGGCGCGCCAGGGCAAGAACTGGACCGAGGTGCTCAGCCACATCGCCGAACCTGTGTCCGCCTGAGTGGGTCTTCCTATATAGTGGACGGTGTCCGAACTGGTTCATTTGCCTCTCTCAGCGTCGAATCCTGCGGTACCATGAGGCATCGGCGATGACCGCGCTACCATCGATCTTCCTTGTTCTGTTGTTGTTGAGCGTCTTTCTGCTGGGCTTTCATACGCTCCGGCAGAGTTCGCGGACGCGCGACCTGCAGCACGAAATCGATCAGTTGAAGGAATCCTTGCGCCGCAGCCGCGAGTACGCCGAGCAGCAGCGTGCCAAGCTGGCCCAGCGGTCGGATCTCGACACCGTCAAGGACGAGTTCATCTCCACCGTCTCCCACGAACTGCGCACCCCGCTCACCAGCATTCGCGGCGCGCTCGGCTTGCTGTCCGCCGGTCTGCTGGGCAACGTCGACGCCAAGGCGCAGAACCTCCTGCGCATCGCCTCCACCAACACCGAGCGCCTCATCCGCCTCATCAACGACATCCTCGACCTGGAACGCATGGAGTCCGGCCGCGCGCCGCTCAAGCTGCGCCGCTGCTCCATGTACGACCTCGCGCGCGAGGCCGTCGACACCATGACCACCATGGCCGACGGCGCCGGCATCCGCCTCGAACTCGTCTGCAATGCCCCGCGCGACTCCATCTACTTCGACGCCGATTCCGACCGCATCCTGCAGGTGCTGACCAACCTGCTCTCGAACGCCATCAAGTTTTCGCCGGCCGCATCCACCGTCTCCGTGCAGATCGACTCCGACGCCAACTCGTTGCTGCTCAAAGTGGTGGACCAGGGCCGCGGCATCCCCGCCGACAAGCTCGAATCCGTATTCGACCGTTTCCAGCAGGTGGAGTCGTCGGACGCCAGCAAGAAAGGCGGCACCGGCCTCGGGCTGGCCATCTGCCGCAGCATCATCCAGCAGCACGGCGGCGCCATCTGGGCGCAGGCGAATCAGCATGGGACGGGCACCACCCTATGGGTGCAACTATCCCGTTCGGCGCGCGCATCCGATACCGGCGCCGCTTCGCTGGCCGCGCTTCCGGCCGAGCGCGGCGAGGGCCTGATCCTGGTCTGCGACGACGACCCCGGCATCCGCGTGGTGGTCGCCGAGCAACTCCGTCAGCATGGCTACGACATTTTGGAGGCAGGCAGCGGCGAAGAGGTGATTGCCCTGGCCAACGAGCAGACCGCCCAGGCTGCCCACGGGCGTGGCACCGGAGAACACGCGCCGGTACCGGCCATCTCCGCCATCCTGCTCGATCTCTATATGCCTGGCCTCAGCGGCTGGGAAACCCTGCAGCGTCTCAAGGAATCGCCCGCGACCGCCGCCATTCCAGTCGTAATCCTCAGCGTCATTCCGCCCACGGACCACCCCTCGCGTACCGGCGGCCCGCAGGGCTGGGTGCAAAAACCATTCAACGAGAATCTGCTGCTCGCCGAGCTGGGGCGCGTGCTGCGGACCCACGGAGGTCCCGGCCGGATCCTCCTGGTCGAAGAGGATCCCGAGCTTGCGCAGGCCATTCTCGAAGGTTTCCACCAGGCAGCGCTGCGCGTGGACCACGCCTCGTCGCTGCGCCAGGCCGTGGATCTGTGCCTGGCAGCCACTCCCAACCTGATGATTCTCGACCTCACCCTCCCGGATGGCGACGGCTTTTCGCTGGTCGACTGGCTGCGCCGCCAGCCGGCGCTGCATTCGCTCCCGCTGGTCGTCTACTCCAGCCGCGAGATTTCCGAAGCCGAGATGGCAAAATTGCGCCTCGGACCGACGGAATTCCTCGATAAGGCAAAGATCAAGCCCCGCGACGTCGAAGCCCTGGTGCTCGCCATGGTGCAGCGCATGCGTAACCCGGCTGAGTCACCTGTGTCACCGGTAGCTTGACGGCATGAGAGACTAATCCTGTAATGCGCCACATTCTGATCATCGACGACGAAGACGACATCCGCGAGGTAGCCGCACTTTCCCTTGAAGCTACCGCCGGCTGGGACATCACCACCGCCAGTTCCGGGGCCGACGGCATCCGGGCCGCCGCCGATCCCAAACAAAGACCCCATGCCATCCTGATGGATGTGATGATGCCCGGCATGGACGGCCCGACCACGTTTCGCCAGATGCAGCAGAATCCCGAGATCGCGACCATTCCCGTGCTCCTGCTCACCGCCAAGGTGCAGGGCGTGGACCAGCGGCGGTTCGCCGGCCTGGGAGTTGCCGGCGTGCTGTTCAAGCCATTCGACCCGCTCACCCTCGCGTCGCAGATCTCCGAAGCTCTGGGTTGGAAAGACTAACCAGGCAAGGGTCCAGACCGCGATGACCGACGCCCAGGACAAAACCGCTGCATTGCTGGCAAAGCTCTGGGTGAAGATCCAGCCCCTGGTGGAGCAGCGGCTGGAGACGCTGGATCAGGCCGCCGCGGCCGCTGCTGCAGGCAATCTGTCCGAGGACTTGCGCAAGCAAGCAGCCGGCGACGCCCACAAGTTCGCCGGATCGCTGGGCATGTATGGCTACGACGAGGGCACCCGCATCGCGCGCGACCTGGAAGTGCTGCTGGGCGGCGCGAATCCCTCCCCGGAACGCCTCAGCGTATTAATTGCTGAACTGCGCGCGGCGGTCTTTCCCAAAGCCTAGCTACGGTTTCGCGTTTCCCTCCGGGCGCGCCATATGCACCGCCCAATCCGCAACATCTTTCGCCGCTTCAAACCCGTGGTATTGGCCCATCTTGCGGCCATCGGCGTACTCGTTGTAAAACCACGGATCGACCACCCCCAGCACCGCCCCTTTGCCCACATGCGCAACCGCAATCATCACATCGCCATGGTCGGTCACCAGGGCCTTCGCCTGCCCGCTGACGGTAATGGTGCTGGTGTCCTTCATATACGCCGTGAAGCCGTCGCCGAAGATCCCGGTCCCCGGTGGAATCACCACCTCACCGGACCCGAAGTCATGGCCAATCACGTGGTGCGAAAGCACCGGATTGAAGTGGATGCCGAAGCGGTCGGCCAGCGTATCGAAGTGGGTGAACTCCGTGTTGTCGCGGTCGTTGGAGAACAGCAGCAGCACGCCGCCCGCCTTGACCCACGCCTCGACGGCGTCGCCGCTGGGCTTGTCCATATAGTGCGGATTCGGATTCTTCACTGGAATATCCGGCGAGGCAATCACGTAAATCTGCGCATGGGCCAGCGCCGCTGCGGTGGGTGCTTCAGGCAGCGTCGCCAGCGTGACACCATGGCGGCGGAAGGCGCGGCCGAAAAACGAGTACCCGTTATCGCTGTCGTCGCTCCATTTGTAGTGGTAGAGTTCGGTCTGCCCGAATGCATTCTTGCGCGTCTGCGAGTTGAACCACGCGTCGACCATCGCGACGATCTTGCCGCTTGAGGGCTGCGCCGGGGCACGGTAATCCTTAGAGCTTCGCAGCAGACCCGTATTAGCACCGCCGGAAGTCGTCGCGACCGCCTGATCCATCTCGGACCCCGCCAGAATGAAAGCTCCAACTCCTTTTAAATCTTGGTCAACAACGGCTTCTTTCAGGTAATACGCGAAGTCGCCGGCGCGGTAGGGCGTGCCCCCCAGGCCACCCACTCGGACGGTGCCGTGGAGTACCAGCGTGCCATCCGGATTGGCGGTAATGAACTGCTTCTGGATGCCCTCCCAGCCGCGCCGGGCATCGACTTCGTCCGCCTCCGGCAGGTAGTGGAGGCGAACCCCCTTGGCAATGGCATACGTGAACATGCAGGAGGCGGAAGCCTCCAGGTAGTTGCCGTTATCCGACTTCGCCACGCCCAGGCGAATGCTCCCGTCGGCCTGCTTCTGCAGCATGGGGCCACTGTGCGGCGGGCGATCCATAACTTCCCACCAGAGACCGGTCTTGGGGTCCTGGACCTTGAGCACCGCGGCGATCGTGCGGTTGAGCGCGGCGACCAACGCGGCGCGCTGAGGATGGTCGGTTGGGAACCAGTCCAGCACGTCGACCAGCGCCATCGCGTACCAGCCCATCGCGCGTCCCCACACCTCGGGACTGAGCCCGGTTTGCTTGTCCGCCCACGGCATTTGCTTCGACTCGTCCCACCCATGGCGCAGCAGGCCGCTCTTCGCGTCGCGCATGTGCGCGTCCATCAGCAGCAGTTGCTTGGCAATGTCGTCGAAGTCCTGCGGCTGCTGGAAGGTCGCGGCATACGCGGCACGGAACGGCTCCGCCATGTAGGCGCCGTCCAGCCACATCTGGTTGGGGTAGATCTGCTTGTGCCAGTAGCCTCCGCTGGCGGTGCGCGGCTGCACGGCGAGCTGATCCTCCAGAAACTTCGCCGCTTTCGCGTACTTCTCCTGCTGCGTGACGCGGTAGACCAGCAGCGTAGCCCGCCCCATCTCAATATCGTCCAGCGTGTGGGTGCTGGTGTTGAATCCCGTGATGGCCCCGTCGGCGGTCACGTACTGGTCGACGGCAGCCTTGATGTGCGCGAAGTCCGCGCCGTCGGCCGTAGCGTGCCATTCCGCAGCCAGGCCGTCCAGCAGCACGCCCTCCTCGTATCCCATCGACCCCTTAGCCGGAGCCGTCGCGGCAATGGGCCGCTGCTGAAGCATCGTCGCCGCCATCCTTTGGGCAGGGGTAGTTGGCGTGGCGCCGGATGGGGCTGTATCTTGCGCTGCGGCGGCAACAGCTGCAAACAGTAGGGCGAGTGCGAGTCGGTTGGCCATTGGCACGGTCTGTTTCCCTCGATTGTTACGTTGCCGTCCAGAATACAGCGTGCCGGGCTGGCCGGCGGAGTTGCTTTGTCCGGGGTGAATGGGAGCGAGCGAGGCGAAGGGGCACAGAAATCGTCGCAAAAGAGCCGTCAGTTTTCCGTCGGCCGGTCGATGCTGTCGATGACCAGCACTTCGATCGGGTCCTTGGCGGGGACGAGCTTGAGGCCGAGCTTTTCCTGGAGCGCTTCGCTGAGCGAGGGCGCGTCCGGGTTGCTGGTCGCGCTGGCGTCGCCCAGCGGTGCCCAGGTCAGGTCGGTGACGTCGAAATATCCGGTGAAGCCGGTGTGGTCCACGATGGGACGGTCCCCGGAGTCGCTCATCGGGCCGCCGATGATCCGGGCCAGCGCCAGCATTTTGATGGCGTGCGCATTCAGGACGCTGAGGCCGGCGCTGTTGCGTGTGGTCATCGAAGAGCCAGGCGGCAGCGGGTCGCCGGGTCGGAAGCGGATCGGCGCGTCGCCGGGACCGCGCTCCGGCGGAGCCGGGACCTCGGTGACTTTGAGGCCGCCTTTGGCGGGCACAATCTCGTACACCGGCAGAATCCGGGTCTCAAAGTGTGCCTTCAGATGGAAGCGCTCGGCCAGCAGCGACTGCTGCATCATGCGGTTCTGGTCCATATGGGAGGCGAAGGTCATCTTCTGTTGCGCGGCTTCAATCTCGTCAGGAACCTTGCCCTTGATGTCGTACGCATCCTTGTTGAGCCAGTCCGGGCCGCCAACCACCTGCGCTGCGTAAATGGCTCCATAGGCGTTCATGATGTAGCGCCGGATGCTCAAAGGGCTGAGAGTCACGCCCGGCGGCAGCCGGACCACCCGGTCGGCGGTGTTGGTATCCACCGGCTTGATGGTGGCAACCTCAAACGAGGGCAGCGGCCCGGAGGGATGGAAGAGCAGCAACTCCGGCTTCGTCTGCGCCGTCTGCGCCAACCCGGCTAGAGCGGCGAGACCGAAGACAGCGGCGAGATGGCGGGCAACGCGCATCGAGAGTTGCGATCCAGCATACTCGCTGGCGAGGCGAACCCACCTCATTCGCCGCCCTGAAAAGTTTTGCCGGCCCGCAGGATGACTCGCCTCAATGTTGCAGCGTCAGCGCGATCTCGTGAGTGGGGATGGCGCCTTCGCGCAGGATCATCCACGAGTTGCCGCCGCCCGAGAGGTCGACGATGGTGGTGGGCATTGCCCGGGCTGTCGGTCCGCCGTCCACAATCAGCGGGATCTGGTCGCAGAGCTGTTCAAAGACGCGATCGCACGAGGTGCACTCGGGCATGCCGCGCAGGTTCGCCGAGGTCGCCGTAATGGGCAGGCCAAGACCGGCGACGACGGCGCGGGCGATGGGAGCTTCCGGCACCCGCAGGGCCACGTTGCCGGTGTTGGCAGTGACGCGCAGCGGCAGGCGCGCGCCAGCCTTCACCACAATGGTCAGCGGGCCCGGCCAGAAGCGCTCGGCCAGCCGGTCGAAGGCAGTATCGATCTCGCGCGCCAGCCCATAGGCCTGTGCGGTCTCGGAGATCAGCAGCGATAGCGGCTTGTGCCGGGCCCGCGTCTTGATCTCGTAAATGCGGTCGACAGCGCGGAGATTGACGGGATCGACCGCGAGCCCATAGAAGGTGTCAGTGGGGATGGCGGCGACGTTGCCGGAGGCGAGACTCTGAACGACTTGCGCAATGCGGTCCGGTTGGGGCTCTTCCGGATGAATACACAGGATCTCGGCCGTCAAAGGGTTCTCCTACGCGAGAATTTCGAACTTGGGGAAGCGTCTGAAACGCAATCCGGAACAGCGCACGTATGCAAAACTAGCATACCCCTGCGAGCCAGGCGGCCGAAGCAGTTTGCGCACCCTCGACCTGCGATGGACCATTCGCCGCAACCCGGACTGGCCCGGCGGCACGCGTAGGCGTCATACTGATGACTGAGCGTTTTTCCTGGTTTCCTCTTGCGCTGCAAGCAGCGCTTCAAGAGCCAGGCTGTGTTACCTTTCAGTTTCTCTGCCATGACTCCATCCCCATCCAGTCCGGCGCGGCGCCGCACGTCCCAGGCGCGACGGTGGCTCCTCCGGCTCGTCGCCGTCGCGCTGCTGGCGGCGCTGGGCTGGTTTGCCTGGCTTTACTACCAGATCAATGCGGTCGCGGAAATCGACCAGGCGCGTCCAGCCGACGCCATCGCCGTATTCGGCGCGGCCGAGTACCTCGGGCGGCCCTCCCCGGTCCTCCACGCGCGCCTCGACCACGCCGTCGACCTCTACCGCGAGCACATCGCCCCGCTCGTGATTACGCTGGGCGGCGGCAGCAACCTGGACGCCGGTATGACCGAGGGCGGCGTGGGCCGCGATTATCTCCTGGCCAACGGCGTGCCCTACGACCAGATCGTTGCCGAGACCGAGTCCGTCGACACCGAACAACAGGTGGCGAAACTCGCCAAGATTGCCCGGGCCCGCAACCTCAGGACCATCGTCGTCGTCAGCGACGGCACCCATCTGTTTCGCATCCGGCAACTCTGTGTGGCCGCCGGCCTGACCGTGTACCCCTCGCCGCGGCCCGCACTCGGCCATATCGACGGTCTCGATATGGCCCAGCGATACTTCCACGAAATGCTGAGCTACACCCTGCTGCGCCTCCACCTCGACTTCGTCTGGCTGCATGGCAAGGCCGACGCCTGACCGACCCGCCCCTTCCATCCGTGGTGAAATTGCGCATAAATCAGCGGACTCAAAAGATCGCCGAAGAAACTCCTTCGGAGCAGCAGCGGACTTCAGCCCGGGCCCTTCTCTCCGCGATCAGCTCTGTCTCATCAACCCCTTCACCGCACCAGGTAGCCCTGTCCCATCCAGATGGCGGCCAGCGCAACCGCCGCCGCGAACGCGGTCGAGCTGAAATTCACCAGGTCGTTCCCGATCCAGCCTTTGCGTTCCACCGTCGCGCCCAGCAGCGAATCGAAGAACAGCCCGCCCACCCCGGCAGCGAAGGGATCCACACTCAGCCGCAGACATACCCATGGCGAGCGCACCGGTGGCCGCAATGACCGCTGCCGCAATGATGCCCGCAACAGTCCCATACAAGCTGATCGCCCCATCGGTCCCAGGTGGGACCCGCCGCAAGCTGGTCAGCAGAAACGGCGTCCCGCCGAACGCCTGCCCCACCTCCGACGAAACCGTATCCGCCGCAGCTTCCGCCAGCGCCGCCGCGACCACGACGCGCAAAACGTGTAAGGCGTCGACATCGGAAATTCGCGAATGCTGAGTCACCCAGGCGATCCCGCGATCACCCACTGCGTTGGACAGCAGGGCGGCAACGCCGAGGTTGGCGATCACCTGCGAGGCGCTGCGGCCCCTGCGGCTTTCCTCAAGACCGCTCTCAATCTTCTGCTTGCGGCCAGCCCTTGTCGCAAGGAACGTGAGAATGAAAAGTGACAGCAGGGGTGTAAGGGCAGAATGCAACGGCGACTCTTTGGCCGATCCGGTCCAAAGCGTGAGAAGGAAGCAGATCATCCCTCCGCTGAGAGCTGCGGTAGGGGTTGCCGCGCGGAGGAGCCACGCGGCTAAGGCAAACGCGATGCTCGCGGCGAGGTCTTGGAGCAGGCGCCCCTCCCGGCCATACGTTCGGGGGAGGCAGAAGACCTGAGCGCACGCCAACGCGATGAGCGGCGCCACGACCCACGCCAGCGCCTGCGATTGCACGCGATCTCTGCCGGGCGGGATGGCTTTGGCTGGCATTCGAGGGGTTGAGGTCTTCCCGGCGCGCACCGCGGATTCGTTCCCAATCGTTATACTCTGACTCCGCAGCGTTCCGGGTTGATTTACAATCAAGCCTTGAGCTCCATAAGCACCAGCCGGAATGTGGGAGAAGTTTTGCAATTAGGTAAAGCGCAGTCAACAGGGAGCGGTAAACGGGCCATGCGGTCGGTGGCAGCGGCGGGATTGGTCGCATGCTTGGGGGCTGTAGCCGGTTGCGGCAACACCTATCGCCCCGTGGTCGCCACCATCGGCCTGGTGGGGCCGGCGGGACAGCCGACGAAATACGCAATCGCCGTCTCCAGCCCGAGTCCAACCTCAAACGGGCTGATGACCATGGTCGATTTCTCCGGCGATACGGTGCTGGTCACGGCCACGCTCGGCGTAAATCCCTACTACCTGGTTTTGAATACCTCCGGCACCACCGGATATACGCTGAACAGCGACAAGACGGTTACGTCGTTTGATATCAGCACGTCCCTCATCTCCAGCCAGGTGCTGGAGTCCACCCTGCTGCCGGGTTCGAACCCCGTGAGCCTCTTCGCCAGTACGCTCTCCAGTTACATCGCGGATCCCGGAATCAACGCGGTCGACCAGCTGGCCAGCACGCCGCCGGCGCTCAAGCAGGAGTTGCCCATCGCCTCCGGATATTCCCCCATCTATGTGGTCGGCCAATCCGGAGCCTCCCGCGCGTACGCCATTAGCCAGTCGACCACGGGAGGGGTGGGCCAGGTGGCCGCGATTGAAACCGGAGATAACACGATCTCCACCACGCTCCCCGTGGGCCGCGGCCCGGTGTACGGGGTAATGACCCTCGACGACCGGCGCGCCTTCATCCTGAATCAGACCGATGGGACCGTCACGGTGATCAACGTGCAAAACAACGCTCTCGATACACCGCTGAATACCATCCCCGTCGGCGCCCAGCCGGTGTGGGCAGACCTTGCATCCGGACTGGATGAGCTGGTAGTCGCCAACAAAGGCAATGGCTCAACGCCGGGCTCGGTTACCATCGTCAACATCCCACTCTGTTCCTCGTCCGCTCTCCCCACCAACCCCAACTGCGATCCCACCAACCCAATCGACGCGACCTCCTTCGGGCAGGTGGTGGCGACGGTTCCCGTGGGCATCAACCCGATCATGGTGTCGGTGCTCAGCGACTACACCCGGGCTTATGTTGCCAATGCCGGCAATCCCAGTCTGCCCTGCTCGCCCAACGGTGTCGCGGTTCCGGGCGTGTCCACCACCTGCACCGTCTCGGTGGTCAACCTGACTTCCAACACGGTTACGTCAACGATCCCGATCAGCGGGCATCCCGCCTACATCGCCACTTCGGCCGCGTCGCCGACGGGCAAAGTCTACGTCGTGTGCAACGATTCCCAGCAGATGACTGTGATCGAGACCGATACGGACAGCATCGACACCACCATCCCCCTGCAGGGCTACGGCGTCAGCGTCCGCATGACCCAGCCGTAACGGCAGTTGTCCGTTCTCGGTTGCCAGGTCTTAGTTGAATACCAGCCGGCCCACCTCTCCCGCTGGGCCTTGCATTTCTGGGGCGAAACTGCCAGCCCCTCGCCTGCGTCGATTCACTGAGAACTGAGAACTAACAACTGAGAACTAACAACTAACAACTAACAACTGAGAACTAACAACTGTCCCTTTAGCTGCCCGCCATCAGGATCGGCAGCGTCGGGGTCTGCGCGCCGCCTTCCGCTTCGATCGTGACGCCGAAGGCCTTCGCGGCAACCCCCTTGGGCAGATCAGGCATAATCACGCTGGCATTGCCCTGGTCGTCCGGATGGAACGTGCCCGCGGGGATAGGCGCGCTGCCGTCGGCGGGAATCACCCAAAGCTCATAGGTCTTCAGCGCCTGCAGCGGGTCCAGGTCGCTGGCGAGGAATACCAGTGTGCCTTTGGCGGGATTGTAAGTGACTCCGCCAATCGGCGATGCCTTCGGTTGCGGCTTGGTGGTCAGCGTCACCCGCACCGCCTTCGGATCGGTAAGCGCGTCCATCAGCTGATGGGCCGTGGCCGCGTCGGTGTTAAGCCGTCGAATCTCTCCGTTCTGGGCGGCCAGATTCTCGCGCAGCGCCGATCGGTCGCCATAGAGAAATCCAAGCGCAACCGCGAGCCCGGCGGCGATGCCCCAACCCGACCACGTGAGAAACGCCCGGCCGCCCGAGCGGCTCGTCGGCTGCTCCTCGTCGCTGAACATGGAGCCGCTGCGGCCAAATGCGGCAATCGGCGGATGCGCCTCAGCTTGGGTTGGCGAGGCGGCCACGATCTTCTTCTCGCGCGCCACCTGCCGCAGCAGCCGTTGCCGCGCCTCCGCGGCCGGCGCCTGCAGCTCGACCGTAGCCGCGTAGCTGGCCAGGTCGCCGTTGATCCGCGCCAGCTCGTCACGGCACTCGGCACATTGGCCCAGGTGCCGGCTGATCGTCGCTGCCTCTTCTTCCGCCAGCAGTTGCATGGCGAACAAGGTCAGGTCGGCCGGGTCAGGATGGCGCCCGCCGCTCGAGCTGGCAAGAGCGGAAGAGATCGGGAACGGATGGCCGGGCCGGTTGGGCGGATTCGGGCTCATGGCTGAAAGGCCTTTCTCAGCGTCAGCAGAGCGCTGCGAATGCGGGTCTTGACGGTGCCGAGCGGGTCGCCCGTAATCTCCGCGATCTCCGAGTGGGTCAGGCCGTCGAAGAACGCCATCTCCAGCGTCTTGCGCTGCTCCTTCGGCAGTTGCACGATCACCCCCCGCGCCCGCTCCATCAGCGAGTTGCGCTCCGCCTCGTCCGCCAGATTGAACGAAGAGGCCAGCGGAACGTCGTCCACGTCCACCGAGGGACGCTTGCGCCGCAGTGTGTCGATCGAGCGGTTCCGCGCCACGATCGATAGCCAGCCGCCCAGGCTCCCTCGGGCTGCGCTGAAACTGTCGGGATTGCGCCAGATCTGCATGAAAACTTCCTGAAGCACATCTTCGGCCGCCGCCGGATCGCGCAGCACGCGCAGCGCAACGGAATAAACCAGCCGCGAATACCGGTCGAAGAGCGCAGCCATCGCCGGCTCGTCGCCCGACTGGACCAGCGCCAGCAGGGATGCATCGTCCCCGGTGGATGGCTGCGGCATGTCGACGACTCCGGTCTCTCTCTTCATAAAACGCGTCTGCGGACGGCCTGGATTGCTTCCCGCCGGCGAATTCCCCTGTTCCTGGCCACTTCCGGCATCGGCGGAGTCATAAGGCTGCCCGCACAGGGCGGCGATCCAGCGTGTCCAGTGTACTTGATTCGATCCAACGTACATGCGCACGATAGTCTTGACAGCAGCATGAAGACTCGTCTGGACAAAGCTCTCGTGGAGCGTGGATTGGTGCAGTCGCGCGAACGCGCGCAGGCGCTCATCCTCGCCGGCCGCGTGCTCGTCGCCGATCAGCGCGTGGAGAAGCCCGGCACCCCCGTGGACGACGGTGCCGCCCTCCGCGTGCTCGGCGAGGACCTCCGCTACGTGAGCCGCGGAGGGCTGAAGCTGGAGCGCGCCCTCGAGCATTGGAGCATCGCGCTCACCGGCCGCGCCTGCCTGGATGTCGGCGCATCCACCGGCGGGTTTACCGACTGCATGCTGCAGCACGGCGCGGCCTCGGTGCTGGCCGTCGATACCGGCTATGGACAGATCGCGCACAAGCTGCGCGTCGATCCCCGCGTCACGCTGATGGAGCGCTGTAATGCCCGCCTGCTCGCGCCCGCACGAGCTCGCAGCGGCCGGCGCCATCTCCTTTCTCGCAATGGATGTTTCGTTCATCTCGGCCACACTCGTTCTGCCCGCGGTACTGCGCGCGCTCGCGCCGCCGGGGCAAACCTGGCGCGGTGAGGCCGTCGTGCTCATCAAGCCCCAGTTCGAAGCCGGCCGCGAGCACGTCGGCAAGGGCGGCATCGTGCGCGAGCAGGCCGGCCGCGACCTCGCCATCGAGCGCGTCAAGGAATGCGTGGCCGAACTGGGCGGAACGGGCGCCGACGTCATCGACTCGCCCATCACCGGCATGGAAGGCAACCACGAGTTCCTGCTCCACACGCAATTTGGAGGCGCCTCCGAGACCTAACCCCGGTTGGGCCGATCTTCTTCCTCGCGATCTTGAATTGTTCTTGATCGGTTCTACCGGTGTCATCGGTGTTAAGCGTTTGCGGGCGGTACACTAATGGTCGAGATGCCTTTAGCCGCAATCATTTCGAAGCCGCAGAAGGCCGAGCTGGCGACCATCCTGCCCGAGTTGCGCGCCTGGCTCGCCGGGCGCGGGTGGACCTGCATCCTCGACCCGGAAAGCGCAGTGTATCTTCCGGATGCGGGCGCCTCGGGCGTTCCCCGCTCCGCCATGCCCGACCATCAGCCGGATCTGGTGATCGTTCTGGGCGGCGACGGAACGCTGCTCGCCGCTGCCCGCGCATTCGCCCACACCGACATCCCGCTGCTCAGCGTCAACCTCGGCTCGCTGGGTTTCCTCACTGAGGTCCCCCTCTCGGACCTCTACGCAACCCTGCAGGCGTGGTGCGACGGCTGCGCCGCCGTCGAAGCCCGCAGCATGATGCGCGCCGAGCTCTTCTGCTCGGGCCAGCGCAAAATCACCCGCCAGTGGGACGCCCTCAACGATGTGGTAGTCGCCAAGGGAACCATCGCCCGCATGGCCGACTTCGCCGTCGAGATCGACGGCAAGTCCGTCGCAACCTTCCGCGCCGACGGCGTGATCCTCTCCACGCCCACCGGCTCGACCGCCTACAACCTCGCTGCCGACGGGCCCATCGTCATGCCCACCGTGAATTGCATGGTGGTCACCCCCATCTGCCCGCACCTGCTCACCATCCGGCCCATCGTGGTGCCGGGCGAGTCGGCCATCACCGTGCGCGTGGTCGGCGTGCCCAACGAGACCTACCTCACCGTCGACGGCCAGGAAGCCGTCCCCATGCACGTCGGCGACGAAGTCCACTGCCGCCGCAGCGAATTCAGCGTCAAGCTGCTCCGCCTCAAGCCCAATGGCCTCTTCAACGTCCTCCGCTCCAAGCTGAAGTGGGGCGAGCGGTAAGGACAGTTGTTTGTGATCAGTTGTCAGGAAAGGCGCCTGACGGATCGCCCTTTTCGGCGTCGCGCCTAGAACAAATGCACAATCACCTGGTTGGTCACCAGCGCCGCCACGTACGCAACGACCGTCATGTAGGTGAACTGCAGCACCGGGAACTTCCAGCTGTTCGTCTCGCGCCGCACCACGGCCAGCGTCGAGGTGCACTGCATCGCAAACGCGAAGAACACCACCAGCGCGATCGCGCCGCCCAGCGTCATGTCGTGGCGCAGCGCCGCCTGCAGCCCGACCGAGTGCGTCGCCGGGTCGACCCCGTAGAGCGTCCCCAGCGTGCCCACAATCACCTCGCGCGCAACAATCGAGCTGAGCAGCCCGATGCCGATCTTCCAGTTGAAGCCGAGCGGGCGGATCACCGGCTCAATCAAGTGTCCAAGACGGCCGATGATGCTGTTCGCAATGTCGGAGAACTGCGCCGTGCCCGCGCGAAGTGCAACGGCAGCACGCTCAGCACCCAGACGACGAAGCTCGCCGCCAGAATGACCGTCCCCGCCTTCTTCAGAAACAGCATGCCGCGGTCGTAAAGCCGCAGCGCCAGCCCTCGCACCGTGGGCCAGCGATATTGCGGCAGCTCCAGGATGAACGGCGCCGAGCTCGCCTTCATCACCGACGAATTCAGCAGCTTGGCCGTAATCAGCGCCGCCAGAAAGCCCAGCGCATACAGGCTCAGCATCACAATCGCTCGCAGTCCGATCACGCCGCCCAGAAAAAGCCGGTTGGGCACAAACGCCGCAATGATCAGCGTGTAAATCGGCAGCCGCGCCGAGCAGGTCATGAACGGAGCAATCAAAATCGTCGCCAGCCGCTCGCGCTTGTTCTCGATGGTGCGCGTCGCCATGATCGCCGGCACGGCACACGCGTACGCCGACAGCAGCGGAATGAAAGCCTTCCCGTTCAGCCCGATCGAACGCATCACCCGGTCGGCAATCAGCGCCGCGCGCGCCAGGTAGCCCGAGTCCTCCAGCAGCCCGATGAACAGGAACAGCAGCAGGATCTGCGGCAGGAACACCAGCACCGACTGCACGCCGTTCCACAGTCCGTCGCGCAGCAGCAGGCGCAGCCAGTTGTCCGGCAGCAGCAGCGCCGCCTTCGCCCCCAGCGCGGTCAGCAGCGTCCCCATCCCATCCGACAGCGGCTGGCCGATGGTAAACACCACCTGGAACACCGCGAACACCACCGCCAGAAAGATCAGTGGGCCGGCCACGCGATGCAGCAGCACCGAGTCCAGCCGCTGTGTCCAGCGCGAAGTGGCAGGCGTCTCGTAGCCCGAACGCACCGTCACCTGCGAAGCCCAGGTCCGGCACGCCGCCGGCGTCTGCAACACCGGCAGCTGCACCGGCCGCGGGTTCTTTCGAGCACCGTGTCCGCGCGCAGCAGGAACTCCGGAATCACATCCAGCCCGGTCCCTTTGGACGCGCTGATCAGCGCCACCGGATGGCCCAGCTCGCGCGCCAGCGCCAGCGTGTCCAGCTTGCCGCCGCGCTCCTCCATCTGGTCCGACATGTTCAGCAGCACCAGCGTCGGCAACCCAATCGAGAAGACCGGCGCCGCCAGCATCAGTTGCCGGTTCATGTGGGTCGCGTCCAGCACCAGCAGCACGCAGTCCGGCTTGGGCACGCCCGGCATCTTGCCCGTCAGCACATCCACCGCGACCCGCGCGTCCTCCGAGTAGGTCGCCAGCGAGTAGATTCCCGGCAGGTCGATCAGCGTCAGATCGCCGCGCCCGATCGACTTCATCCTCCCGGAGTGGTGTTCCACGGTCACGCCGGGATAATTCGCGACCTTCTGCCGCATCCCCGTCAGCCGGTTGAACAGTGTGGACTTGCCCGAGTTCGGCGGCCCGATCAGCGCCACGGTCCGCAGCCGAGGCTTCGTCCCGGCAGACGCAGGCAGCGTCTCGGAGGGCGTCGGCTCAACGGGTTCCAGCACCGGTGTGTGGCAGCTCATACGGCCTTTCTCGCGGTCAGCTTCAGAAAAATGTGGCTGGCGGTCTCGCTGCGCAGGCCCACTTCAATCCCGTCAATCCGGTATACGGTCGGGTCGCCGGCCGGAGCCCGGCGCAGCACTTCAACGCGCGTCCCCGGCAGGAATCCAAGATGAGCCAGGTAATTGCCCACCTCGTCCGGAAGGTCAATCGACTCCACAATCCCCGTATTGCCAACCTTCGCGTCGCTCAATGCCGTAACCTTGCTTTTCATCATATCAGACCAACTTAGTCCTCTTTATCATACGGCATTCCGCGAGGCCAGGCGTGTGATGGGAATCACAGAAATTCCGGTAGTTACGGCCGCCCCGCCCATTGGCGACTCATTTGATCGTAATTGAGGTTGCGACGATTCCTTCGTTTTCATTTTGTATTAACTTCCGCAAACCCCAGGTGCGAGATGCTGAACCCATGCCTGCACTTATGTCCTGGACTCGACGGAAGCTGTTTCTCGTTTGCCTGCCGCTGTTTGCCGGCGCACTCCTGGGTGCGCCCCCAGCCCTCGCCCAGCCTCCCGCCACCATTCTGCTCATCCGCCACGCCGAAAAGCCCTCCGAAGGCATGGATCTGGCGCCGGCCGGGTTTGCCCGGGCGAAGGCGATCCCGCAGCTTTTTGCCAACGCAACTCCACACAACCTGCCGCGGCCGGACTTCCTCTTCGCCACGCACGTCAGCAAGAACTCGAACCGTCCCGTGGAAACAATCACCCCGCTCTCGCAGGCGCTGAACGAGCCCATCAGCCACGAAGTTGCCGACAAGGAATTCGCCACGTTGGCCAGGGAACTGCTCAGCGGCAAGTACGCCGGCAAAGTCGTGCTGGTGGCGTGGCACCACGGCTCGTTGCCCAAATTCGCCCGGGAACTGGGTGCGAAGCCGCCTTACGATTCCTGGCCCGACACCCAATTCGACCGCGTCTGGCGCATCGACTACCACGCCGGCAAAGCCACCCTCACCGACCTGCCCCAGTCCCTCATGCCCGGCGACTCGAGGTAGGCACTTCGTACTATCCTCGACGCGCTCTCGCGCGTGAATACCGAAGCGGATCAGCGTCGCATCGGTCCTCCGTTGGTCGGCACGAAACCTTGTTCGCGACCATCGGGAGCGCCATCGCGAAGCCCAATACGTGTCACGAAGTGACCGAAGCCCAATACGTGTCACGAAGTGACCGAAGCCCAATTCGCGTCACGAAGTGACCGAAGCCCGCGCAGGGCGCCCGTCCGGCAGGACCATTCTTCCAGCCCTTACTTGATCCTCGACCCCAGCGCGATCTCGTCGGAGAACGTCGCCAGAATCGGCTTGCTGCTATGGTCCTCGCCCGACGCGGCCAGCAGCATGCCATGCGACTCCAGCCCCCGCATCTTGCGCGGCGCCAGGTTCGCGATCACGGCAATCCGTTTGCCGATCAGCTCTTCCGGCGTATACCACTCGGCGATGCCGGAAAGGATCTGCCGCCGCGACGGCGTAAACCCAGGCCCGAGATCGACCTCCAGCCGCAGCAGCTTGTCCGCCTTGGGAATGCGTTCGGCCACCACAATCTGCGCCACCCGCAGATCGACCTTCACAAAGTCGTCGATGGTGATAAGAGGCGAGCTCTCAGCTCCCAATAGTGACTTGTCCGTTGCTGTGGCCGCGCTTGCAGATGCTGCGGTTGCGGCTGCAGTAGGCGCGCCCGCGGCCGCAGTAGGCACGCCCGCGGCCGGGTGCACCGCGTTCAGCGCCTCGGCGGTCGGCTCGGAGGATTTGGCGCCGGGGGTCGGCGTAACCGCCGGGGGAGTGGTCGGGTTTTCCATGTCAGTCATAATCTGCGCAAGTCCTTTGTCGGCTCGGGGAAAGATAGGTGCCAGCGCGCCAAGCTTCGTGCCCGGCTTCAATCCGCCCCATTGCAAATCCTTCAGTTCGCCCTTCCGTGCCGCTTCTTCGATATCTCCCAGCCCCAACTGCCGCCACACCGCCGCCGTCGCATACGGCATCACCGGATACAGCAGCGCGGTAATGATGCGGATGGATTCGGCGGCAACATACAGGGTTTGCTCAATTGCCCGCTTATCTTTCACGCTTTGCAGGTTCATTTTCCAAGGAGCAAGCATCGTCAGCATCTGGTCGGTAGTTCCGACCGCCGCAGACAATAACTTCAGCCCCGCAAAGAAGTCGTAGCTGTCCAAAATGATCGAAGAAGCATAAGTCATCCCCTCAATAGTGGTTCGAATCGATTTTGCGTCGAACTTCGGAGCGAATGCCTCCAAGTCTTCCGGAGCGAACGCTTCCAAATCGGACAGTATTTCCAAAATAGTTTGCTCGGCTGGACCTTGAGAGAAGATCCCATCGCAGTATTTTTGCATCATCGACAAGGTGCGGCTCACCAGGTTTCCGTACCCATTCGCCAAATCCGCGTTGTACCGCGTAATCAGCGCGTCAAAGGAAAACGAGCCATCCTGCCCAAACGGAATCTCGCGCAGCAGGAAATACCGCAGCACATCCGCCCCAAATAAATCGCGCTCCGCCTTCGAGCTCTCCGGAAACTGCTTGCCATACACCTCATCCCCAAACGCGTCCAGAATCGTCTCCGTCCGCACCACATTCCCGCGCGACTTCGACATCTTCGACTCTTCGAACAGCAACCACCCATTCGCCACCACCGATTTCGGCAGCGGAATCCCGGCGGCCATCAGAAACGCCGGCCAGTAGACGCAGTGGAAGCGCGTAATCTCTTTCCCCACCAGGTGCAGGTCGGCCGGCCAGTAGCGCGCGAACTTGGCCAGCTCCGCCTGTTTCTCCTCCACGGTCAAATCCTCGCGATCCTCCGCCCCGTAACCGACCGCCGTCATATAGTTCGCCAGCGCATCCAGCCACACATAAATCACGTGCTTCGGATTGCCCGGCACCGGGATGCCCCAGTCAAACGTCGTCCGCGAGATCGACAAATCTTTCAGCCCGCCGGGGACGTACGGAGGTTAGCTACGAGTAGCTTCGTCGACGCATCGAGAATTTCCGATCGAGCAGGTCTTCGTTTGATCGAATTCATCCATCCCCTTCAAATCGAGTCAGACGAACATCGTCACCTCTCTGGACTTGCTGGACGGGACCGCGAAGAAAACTTAACCTTCCGTTCCTGGCGGTTTCGGGCTGAATGTGGAGTTCGCCGCTCTCGATGAGCTGGATCAGCGGTTGCTGGTAATCGGAAAGCTTGAAGAAGTAGTTCGCCTCCGCGATTTGCTCGGTAATCGGCCGCAGCGGCGTAGGCTCTCGCGGGCGCAACATCGACAAAAGCCTCGTCAGACACACAATAAGCGCCTGTGTAGCTCGCGAGGTCGATCGCCCGCGTTATTCCAGCACCGTCCACAGGTGTTGCACGCCGCGCTTGTGGCGCTCGTCGGTGGTGCGGATGTAGTCGTCGTTGGTAATGCCCATCCGCTTCCACAGACTCTGGAAGGTGGCCGAGACCTCATCCGTAAACTGCTGTGGCGGCACACCGGCCGCTGCTGCCGACCGTTGCACCTTCTGCCCGTGCTCGTCCGTGCCGGTCAGAAAAAACGTGTCGTCACCCAGCAGCCGATGCCGCCGGGCAATCACGTCGGCCGCAATGGTGGAGTAGGCGTGGCCGATGTGCGGGCGGGCGTTGACGTAGTAGATCGGCGTGGTGAGGTAGAACTTGTTGGGAGTCTCTGGCATCGGCTTGGAAAGCCTAGTCTACCAAGGTTCGAGGCACAAGGTTCGAGGGCTCCAGCCGCCAGCAGGCAAAGCGCGGCGGCCACTCGCGGTGCGTCGGCTGGCCGGCTCAGCCGCGCAGCTTGGCAGGGTCGGCCGGGGTGTGGGTCACGGTCTGCGGCGTATCGGCTTCCGCCGCCTGGGCTGTCCGGGCAAGGTTCAGGTGCTGCTCCATGGAGAGCTTCGCCTGCGGCGGGTTGTGCGAGCGGATGGCGCGGTAGATCTCGCGGTGCATCTCGGCGGACTGCTTCAGGTCCTGCGAGTGTTCCACCGTCCGCCGGCGGTTGTCGTACAGGTTGGCCGTGATCGTCTCCATCAGCGCAGCCAGGATCGGGTTGCCCGCTGCGCGCGCGATGGTCCTGTGGAAGCGTACGTCGTGGATCAGGTACTCGTGCGGGTCGGCCAGCGAAGCGTACATCTCGGCAACCTCTTCGGCCAGTTCGGCAATGTGCTCGTCGCTCGCGCGTTCTGCTGCCAGCGAGGCCACGGACGCCTCCAGCACCAGCCGCGCCTCAAACATCTGCCACGGCAGAAAGCCGTGCAGCGCGCCGAGTACGCTCAGCGAACTCGAGTCCAGCGCGGGCGGCCCGCTGGAGACGAAGGTGCCGGCGCCGTGGCGGCTCTTCAGCACGCCCATGGCGGAGAGGAATCCGATGCCCGCCCGCAGCGACGACCGGCTGATCTTCAGTTCCCGCGCCAGTTCGCGCTCCGGCGGCAGGCGGTCGCCGGGACGCAGCAAGCCGCTGGCAATCTGGCTGCGCACATGGTCGACGACCTGGAGCGTGAGTTGGCTGTGGCCGCCTGGATCTTCGCTGGCTTGTCTCTTGGTGCGCCGTGGCATGGCTTCGTCCTGTCCTTCAACACTGCAAACCGCTTTGCCAGCGATTCGTGAGGAAGGGTATCACGTTATCCGTGGAAAGGCGCTCAGGCCGCTTCCGGCTTGGGATCGTGGGCCACGCCGAGGCGCGGCACCAGCAGTTGAAAAGCCGCCAGCGAGACGACATACGCCAATGCAGCCACCGTGAACACCGTGAGCGGGTGCAGCGATAGGTTGCGCTTCACAATCCACGTGAAGCACGCGCCGCCCACCGCTCCGGCCGCGCCGCCTATGCCCACAATGGTCGAAACGGCGGTGGAGGGGAACATGTCTCCCGGCGTCGAAAACAGGTTTGCCGACCAGCCCTGGTGGGCGGCCGCGGCCAGAGCGATGATCAGCGTAGCCGGCCACGGGTTGGCAGGGAACAGTTGCCCCATATGCGGAACCAGGATCAGCGGCAGGACCAGTATGGCCATGAACAGCATCGCCAGCTTCCGTCCGCTGTTGATCGAGTAGCCGCGCGCCATCAGCGCTCCCGAAAGCGACCCGCCGAAGATGGAGCCGATGGTCGAAATCACATAGACCGTGACGATGAACCAATACGCATGTTCGAGGTCCAGGCCGTAGTTGCGGTTGAGAAACTGTGGCAGATAGAAAAGGTAAAACCACCACACGCCGTCGGTCAGTCCCTTGCCGATCGCGAAAGCATACGTGCCGGGCCGCTGCAGCAGAATCCACAAAGGAATGTTGCCGCCGTGCTCGGCCTGGGAGGCGAAGTCCGCCTGCAGGTTGATCTGCGTCTGCGTGGACCCGCGGCGCAGCCGGTTGTAGGGGAACAGCAGCCACACCACCAGCCAGCACATGCCCAGCGAGCCGGTGGCCAGGAACGCCGCGCGCCAGCCGTAGTGGCTGGTGGCGAAACCGATCAGCAGCGGAGCAAGAAAGAAGGACGCGCACGTGCCCGAGTTGAAGATGCCTACCGCCTTGGCGCGCTCTTCGGTGGGGAACCACTCGGTGGTCGCCTTGATGGCCGCCGGGAAGTTGCCCGACTCGCCCATGCCCAGGAAGACGCGGGCTACGCAGAAGCCGGCGACCGAGGTCACCAGCGAGTGGCTCATCGACGAGATCGCCCATATGCCGATCGCCAGCGCGTAGCCGGTCTTGGTGCCCAATCGGTCGATCACCCGGCCCGCGATCAGAAAGGCGCAACCGTATGCGATCTGGAAATAGATGATGACGTTGCCGTAGTTATTGTCGAAAACGGTCTGGTGGAACTGATCGGCATGGAAGTTCCAGCCCATGAAGGGCACGTTGTGCAGCAGCGGCTCGATGAACGAAAACACCGAGCGGTCCATGTAGTTGATGGTGGTTGCGGCAAACAGCAGGGCGCAGACAAACCAGCGGACGTTGGAGCCGTCCGGGGCTGAGGTCGTAAGGCCGGGTTGCGAAAGGCTGGTCGTGTTGCTCGACATAATTCAGAAGCTCCGGCGGCAGTTCGAGCGTGCATTTCGTCCAGCGCCTGCTGTGGACAGATTCAAAGCCTGGGTTGCCAGCGGGAACAGCCTTGCTGGATGGATTCGGTTGAACGCAGCGAAGCAGCCGCTGGAAACACCTTCTGCATGGTATTCGTCTGGCGCGGAGATGACAATTGGCAGCGAGGCCGCGGCAGATGGTGGTCAGCTTTTGCCCCGCTAACGGCACGGCTTCAGACATGCCGTAAATGCCGCTGAATCGGCGCTCCTTGAGCCGGCGAGATCGCCGTCTGTGAGCCGCAACGACTTTTCATCCCTCTCATTAGCCCCCGAGGTCTGGATTCTCAAGACCGACCATTCCCCGGCGAGTGAGCGGGCCAGCGGGCAGCGGTCCGGCAGATCAAATCGCAGTCGCTGCCGATAAGAGAGTTCTAAGGACAGTTGGCTGCTTGGTTCTGCCAGCCACCGAGGAGTTGCGATGCGTGTGTTGATTGCGGAGGATGACCCTGCGCTCGGACGCTTTCTCGGCCAGGGCTTGACGCTCGATGGCCACCAGGTAGCCTTCGCTGCGGATGGCGTGTCGGCCCTGGCGTCGCTGGCCCAGCTGCGGCCGGACCTGATGCTGCTGGACCTCGGCCTGCCGCGCAAGGACGGGCTCGAGGTCTTGGCCGAGTTGGGCGAGCGCCTTCGCTCCACCGCCGTCCTGGTCCTCACCGGTCGTGCCGGTATGGAAGAGCGAGTCAAGTGCCTCGAACTCGGCGCCGACGACGTGGTGCTCAAGCCATTCTCGTTCCATGAGCTGCGCGCCCGCGTCAAAGCCCTGGGCCGGCGCTGCACCCGTTTTGAAGACGCGATGCTCCGGTTTGGCGACCTCGAAATGGACCGCGCCGAACGCCGGGTAACCCAGGCGGGAATCGAGCTCGAGCTGACGGCGACAGAGTTCTCCCTGCTGGAATCGCTGCTGCGCCGGCGTGGGGAGCGTGTCTGCAGCCGCGGCGAGCTGCTGCGCGAGGTGTGGCGGATGATGCCGGCGGGAGCTGGGACAAACATCGTTGAGGTCTACATCACCTATCTGCGCAGGAAGCTGCGCGGGCCAGCAGCAGACATGCACCCGGCCGCCGGGACCGTCATTCGTACCGTGCGTGGCGAAGGGTATGTGCTGGCCGCCGCGCCCGCTCCTGCCCTTGCAGCGGATCCGGCCTCCGTGCCGGCGGAAGGAGGTCGGTCGGATGAACGATGCGCAATGTAGCTGCGGATGGGAAGCCGCGATCGAACGGTTCGGCCAGGCGCTGCATGACCTGTGCCAGCCCCTGACGACGCTGCAATGCCGCCTGGAGTTGGCTGAACTGACGCGCACGCCGGAGGCGTATCGCCAGGCGGTCGTACTGGGCCTTGCCGAGTGTGCGCGCTTGATGCAGAGCGTGGCCGTAATGCAGACAATCATGCGGGACGCCAGGGCCGCTGAGACAATGGGAGCAAGGCCGTGACGGCGGCGCTTCCCGATGCGGACGCCAGCCCCGCCCCGGCCGAGACGCGTTCCGTCCTCGTGGTCAGCCCCGATGCAGCTTTGCGCCAGAGGCTGGCTTCGTGTTTGGTGGCGATGCGCTGGCAGGTGCGCGAGGCAAGCGGAGGCGCGCAGGCCATGCTCCACCTGGAGGCCTGCGCGGCGGAGGTGATCCTGATCGATCGCTGGCTGCCTGACCTCGAAGCCGGCGAGTTTTCCTCCCATGTGCAGTTGCTGCATCCGGAGATGGACGTGCTTCTGCGGGACCGGGAATGGGACTGCGCGCCGCGCCGCGACCCAGCCGATGGTCCAGCCCGGAACTCGCGCCGGTTTGATCTGCTCCATGCCTTGCGCGATGCCACCTACGGGCAGCGGTTCAATCCGAATCCGCATCCAGACGCCGGCCCCGTAGCCGGAAGCGTGTCACGGCAGCCCTCGCCGGCCTACCGGATCGCGCCCGATGGCCGCGTGACGGACGGAAGTTTGCCCCCGGGGAAGGCAATCGCGCCCCCGGATCTCCTGCTGCCCGAGCTGGTCGGCGAAAGCCGGGCCATGGGCGAGGTGGCCCGGCTGGTGCGGCTGGTCGCGCCGCGCTCCACCACTGTCCTGATCGAGGGCGAGACCGGTACCGGCAAGGAGTTGGTGGCGCGGGCCTTGCATCGGCTCAGCCTGCGGGCGGCCAGGCCCTTCGTCGTGCTGAACTGCGCCGCAATTCCCGAGGCGCTGCTCGAAGCGGAGCTGTTTGGCCACACCCGCGGAGCGTTTACCGGAGCCGTGCAGTCGCGCCTCGGCCGGATCGAAATGGCCAACGGCGGGACCCTGCTGCTGGACGAGATTGGCGAGATGCCGGTCGCCATGCAGGCCAAAATGCTTCGGTTTCTGGAGTCGGGCGAGCTGCAGCGCGTCGGCGACAACGCCGTCGCGCGCGTCGATGTGCGCCTGATCGCAGCCACCCACCAGCCGTTGGAACGCCGATCCGCCGAGGGGAACTTTCGCCTCGACCTGTTTCACCGGCTGGCCGTCTTTCCCATCGAAATCCCTCCGCTGCGCCAGCGCATGGAGGACCTCTCCGCGCTGGCAGATCACTTCCTCGAACAATTGGGCCGCGAGAGTCCGCGCAAGCAGCTCACTCCCGAAGCCCTCGAGAAGCTCTCCGGGCATAGCTGGCCCGGCAACGTCCGCGAACTCATGCACGTGCTGGAACGCGGGGCGATCCTGGCCGGCGCGAACCCCGGGATCGCTGCCGCCGACATCCGCTACCGCCGGGCCGCTCGGCCCGGCTCAGTTCAGGACAGTTTGAGAGAACCCTAATGCAACCTGCCCCTGCCGTGGCTACGGCCGTGCTTGCTGGTCACGTAGGAAGATTTCGCTGCCGCCGCTCGGGCCGGTCTTGGACTGGCGGCGGCACCGCTTCCTGCGGGAGACGAGACAGCTATGGGGCATCACGCGCTGGCGACCGATGGCCGGTCAAGCGGAAGAGCAGGGTTCGACGAAGTTGCGGGGTTGGGCGGGATGGTCTTACCCCGGCTTGCAGGCGAAAGTGACCGCCGCTTTGAGAGCGGCGCCGGCGGCAGCGGGCTGGGGCCGGAGCGCGATCAGTTGCTGCTGGAGCATCTGCCCACCGTGCGCTACCTGGCGCGCCGGATTCACGAGCGTCTGCCCCAGCATGTCGAGCTGGAGGACCTGGTCTCAGCCGGCGTCGTCGGCCTCATCGACGCGTTTGCCAAGTTCGATCACACCAAGAAAGTCCAGTTCAAAAGCTATGCCCAGTTCCGCATCCGCGGTGCCATCCTGGATTCGCTGCGCACCCTGGACTGGAGCCCGCGCGAGTTGCGCCGCAAGGGGCGGGCGGTCGAGGAGGCCATCCGCTCGGTCACCCACAAACTGGGACGAGTCCCGTCCGAACCGGAGATTGCACGCGAGATGGACCTCGAATTGTCCGAGTACCAGCAGCTCCTGGGCGAGCTCAAGGGCCTGGAGATCGGCAGCCTCCACCTCGAGCGGACCGAGGACTCCGGCGACGAAGAGCTGGCGTATCTCCCCGGATCGCCCGACGAAGATCCGCTCTTCCGCTGCCTGCAGGGCGAAATGAAGCAGCGGTTGACGGACGCCATCGAAGAGCTTCCAGAGAAGGAGCGGATGGTTCTCACCCTCTACTACTACGAAGAGCTGACGATGAAGGAGATTGGGCTGACCTTGGGGGTGGTGGAGTCGCGGGTATCGCAGATCCACTCCTCGGCGGTGGTGCGGCTGCGAGCGGCGCTGGCCGGGTTGCGTGCAGATAACTCCGCGCCGAAGAAGAGGCCTGCGGGACGGATGGTCGCGTAAACCCAGCGCTGTCCTACTGCGGGGCCTGGGCCAGCGGCGTCGGCGGCGGGGTCAGCGAACCGCCCATCGTCACCAGAGCGTCGGCCGAGGCGGTCGAGGGGCCGAGGCCGAGCTTGATCAGCGCCCGCGAATCCGGCACCAGCTTGGTTTGCCAGCCGTTGTCGCCCTGCAGCTTGCCCATGGCGGCCTCCGACTCCGCGTCCCAGTGGCCGCTGGGCTGGCCGGAGAGGTATCCCGCCTTGATCAGGGCCTGCTGGATCTGCGTGGCGCGTTCGTCGTCGATGGTGCGCTGGCCAATCACCCTGGCCTTCACCGTATGCTTGGCCGCCGGCTTGTGGGCCGAGGTAGGGCCGCGATGGCTGCGGGTGGTGGCGAGGGCCGGGATCGCTAGCGCTACGGCAATCGGGGAAAGCAGAATAAATTGACCGAACCGCATCGTAACGAATGACCTCATGCGCAGTTAAGACGGTGGAATACCGTGGCTCGTCTGCCCGGCAGCACTACCATCCAGTTTGACCAGCCTACACCGGGTATTCATGAGGCTGCAACAGGGAATTGGCGGACTTTTGGGGGATTGGCGCCCCCTCATCCCGTTCTGGCCCCCCGCACTTACCCCGGAATCCCCCTGGCCTTCACGAATAGCGCCTCGGAACGCCACGAAGTCCCCAGGCGCCGTCTTGCACGCGAAGCGTCGAGAACCGCACGAAGTGCCGTCGAGAACCGCACGAAGTGCCGTCCAGAACCGCACGAAGTGCCGTCCAGAACGGTACGAAGTACCCTCAGGCGGGAAACCGTTCGGCATTCCGCGCCTTGGCTTTGGCCGCCTCGGCTTCCCGGTTGCGCGGCGGCGCGTTGGTTTCCAGCGACGCCAGCAACTGCACGGAAGTGGCCGCAATCGCGTCGATGGCGGCCTGGAATGCAGGCTCGTTGGCCTTGGACGGTTTGTTGAAACCGCTGATCTTGCGGACAAACTGAAGGGATGCGGCGCGAACCTCTTCCGCGGTCACCGGAGGGTCGAAGTTGAAGAGCATTTTGATGTTGCGGCACATCTTATTTCCCCTCCATGCCCTGCGGTTGCCTGATCCATAAGGTTAGCCCTGCCGATGGATTGGCAGGGCTGGGTGGTTCCGGAACAAATCGGCCGCAGTCGCCAATCGGCCTACGGCAGCGTGCCTCCGACGTAGGAGTTGCCTGCGCTGGCCGGCGCGTTGCTGCTGCGAACCTCGAACGCCACGTCCTGGCCCGAGTGCAGGCCGTTGACAATGGCGCGGTAGGAAGCCTCGTCGGTGATGGGCTGGCGGTTGATGGCTACAATGATGGTGCCTTTGCCCAGGCCGATCTCGTCGGCGAAGGAGCCGGGACGGACGGTCGTCACAATCACGCCGCCTTTCAGGCCCAGCGTGGTGGCCAGCTTGCCCGGGATGGCATCGACTTTGATGCCGAGCTTGCCTTCCCCTGCGTCGGACTCGGTCGGTGCCGCGTTGTCGTCGCTGGCGGCGCCGTTATCCGCGAACAGCTTGGCGCGGTCGGCGATGCCCACATTCAGGCTGATCGGGTTGCCATTGCGCTTGATGCCCAGCTCGACCGTGGATCCCACCTTGCGGGAGGAGATGTCCGCGACCAGCGAATCGCCGTCCTTGACCGGCTTGCCGTCGATCGAGACGATCACGTCGCCCGGCTTCACTCCCGCCTTCGCGGCAGGGCCGTTGGGCGGGTTGACGGTATTGACCAGCACGCCGCCATTGGCAAAGCCGTAGATGCGGCCCACCGCGGAAGACGGCGGCGTGCTCTGGAAGCTGATGCCAATCGACCCGCGAATCACCTTGTGGTCGGGGCTGATCAGCTGGTTGTAGACGCTCGCGATGACGTTCGAAGGCATGGCGAAGCCCACACCCTCCGAGCCCATCGACTGGGTATAAATCGCCGTGTTCATGCCGATCACCTGCCCGGCCATGTCGACCAGCGGGCCGCCCGAATTGCCGGGATTAATCGCGGCATCGGTCTGGATGAACTTCTGGAACTGGTTGGGCGGGCCGCCCGGCTCGTCGATGGAGCGGTTCTTGGCGGAGACAATGCCGGCCGTCACCGTCTCCGAGAGCGAGAACGGGCTGCCGATGGCCAGCACCCAGTCGCCCACCTGTGCGCCGTCCGAATTGCCCAGCTTGACCGTCGGCAACGGGGATGGCGCGTCGATCTTGATGACGGCGATGTCGGTGTCGGGATCCACGCCGATCACGTGGGCCGGACGCCCATGCTCGGTGTCGCTGTCCGGGTCGGTCGAGAGCTTCACGTAAATCTTGTCGGCTTTATCCACCACGTGGTTGTTGGTAATGATGTAGCCGCGCGAATCCACCACGAAGCCGGAGCCGAGCGCCTCGCGTTCGCCGCCGCCCTGTTCGCCGTCATCGCCGCCTTGGCCCCCCTGGCCGCCGAAGAAGCGGTTGAAGAAGTCCTGCATGTCGCCTTGGCTGTTGCCCTGGTCGTCGTCGCCGTTGGGCGCCGTCTGGCCGCGCCGCGAGCGCGGAGCGGCAGCCGACTGCTTCGGCAAAGTCACCGTATTGATGTTCACCACCGCCGGGCCAACCTCCTTGGCAATCCGGGAGAAGTCGTTGGAGAGCGTCACCGGGCTGGGGATGGTGAGCGGGCGCGCGTCCGAGGAGTCGACCGTTTGTTCCTTCCCGCTCACCGAGCGGGTCAGGATGGAACCGGCCAGGATGCCGACCGAGAGCGTGGCCAAAAACGCAAAGGTCGCGGTCAGACGGTGATTGCGGAGGCGTTCGAAGAGATCGCGCGGGGCTTGCTTGGGAGTGTCCATCGGTAGATCGATCCTCATTCTGGCGGAACGTAACTGAATACGTCCGGCGATACATCGAAGTTTCTCTTCGAGTATAGACGTTTGCCCCGTCGAACTGCGCGCCGGCGGTAGGTACCTCAATATGGATGATTAGACGCCGGATCCGCGGGAAAGGTTCGGCATCGGTTGGCTTGCGGAGTGCGCGAAAGAAAGAAGTTGGATCAAAGCTCCGCCATTTGCGCTGCGAGGTCGGCGCTGTCGAGCAGGGTCAGAAGGATGCGGCGCAGCGCGGCGTTGCGGCCGGTCGGGTCGTGCCACTCCTGCAGCGTGTGGATGCCGCCGCCCAGCCCGCCCGCCCCGATGGCCATCGCGGGGACGCCGAGCGACAGCGGAATATTGGCGTCGGTCGACCCCAGGCCCGGCTCGGTGCGCAGGTTCAGATGGCGGTCGACGGCGCGAAGGGTGGTCAGCATCGGCGCATTGATGGGCAGCGCGCCTCCCGGACGGTCGCCGATGGTCTCAATCGTCAGGGTGGGTGCGGCAATCTGCTTCGCCGTGCCGTTTGCCGGAGCGTGCGTAATCCATTCGTCGAGCGTCTCGCGCAGCGCCAGTTCGGCGGCGTGAAGCTGGGCCGGATCGGTGGAGCGGAGATCCAGCCACGCCGAGGCGGAAGCCGGGATCGAATTAATGGACGTGCCGCCGGAGATCTGGCCAATGTTGAGCGTGGTGCGAGGCGCGTGCGCGTCCTGTGCGGCAGGGTCGCTGGGCAAAGACTCCAGCGCCAGCAGCGCGCGCGCGAGGATCAGGATCGGGTTGGGCGCTCCCGCGTCGGTCCACGAGTGACCGCCCGGGCCGGTTACCGTGATGCGGAAGCGGCGGCTGGCCAATGCGCGCGTGACCACCGCGGAAGACCCGCTGCCTTCCAGCGCAATGGCTCCGGCGATGCGCGCGGCATACGGGCTGGCAGTGAACAGGTGGCGCATGCCGCGCAGATCGCCTTCCCCCTCCTCGCCCACGTTGGCGGCAAAAAGAATCGGGACGGCCGGCACCAGCTCGGCATGGCGCATGGCCGCAGCCAGTCCCAGCAGCCCCGTCAGGCCGGCCGCGTTGTCGCAGGCGCCCGGTGCCAGGATGCGCGTCTCGATCTCCGTGGGCTCGGTCGGGGTTCCCGGCGGGAACACCGTGTCGAGATGCGCGGAAATCAGGATACAGGCGCCCATTTCCCCTCCCGGCTCCGCGGCTCGCGGGTCGGCTGGCAACTCAGCCAGCGCATTGCCAGCCTGGTCGAGGTGTACGTTCGTCAGGCCAAGGGCGCGAAAGCGGTCCAGGAACCAGGCCGCGCGCGCTTGTTCG
Source organism: uncultured Acidobacteriaceae bacterium (assembly GCA_963787905.1). Classification (GTDB taxonomy): domain Bacteria; phylum Acidobacteriota; class Terriglobia; order Terriglobales; family Acidobacteriaceae; genus Edaphobacter. The sequence goes on from CAWBFL010000076.1 coordinate 30,602, forward strand.
CCGAACGGGGGCGCAGGGATGCGCAGAATCTCAAGCTGCCACTGGCGAAGCTGAAGCTGGTGGATGTGCAGCCAGTGGAAGGCGCGATGCACCGCGGGCGTGGCGGCCAGGCGGGCGATGCGAAGTTGGGCGGAGGCGGTCATTGGCAGCAGTTGTCAGTTCTCAGGGTTCAGTGGCCCAGCCGTGGCTGAGAGTTGTCGGTCCTCCGTAAGGGGGTTCAGCATAGGGTAGTCGACGGACACCAGGAAAAGTCCCTGGGGCGGTGCCGTGGGGCCGGCGGCGGCACGGTCGCGCGCGGCCAGCAACGTCGGGATCGAGTCCGGCGAGAGCCGATGCGCGCCGCACTGGACGAAGGTGCCGACGAGATTCCGGACCATGTGGTGGAGGAATCCATTGGCCTTCACGCGGTAGATGATCAGGGTGTCGGCGGCGTGCCACGCCGAATGAGTAATCGTGCGCACCGGCGCAGGCTCATCCGCGCCGGTGCGCGTGGCAAGGTCGGGGTCGGCGGCCGCGAAGCTGGTGAAGTCGTGCGTCCCCAGCACGTGGGCGGCAGCCCGATTCATTGCGTCCGTATCCAGTGGCCACGGGCACGGCCACACCGAGGGCGCGAGCATGGGCGGGCAAATATTCGTTCCCATCTCTTCAACCTGCGCAGCAGCTTCCAGGCTCAGCGTTCCGGGCTCGGGGTTCGCGGCGTGCAGCGGAAAGATGCGGTATTCGTACGTCTTGCCAATCGCACTGTGGCGCGCGTGGAACTCCGGCGGCGCCGGTTCAGCCGAGAGCACGCGGATGCTGGGCGGCAGGCAGCGGTTCAGTGCGCGCTGAAGATTGGCTGGCGGGATCGGCGCGGCCAGCGCGAACGACGCCACCTGTCCCAGCGCATGCACGCCGCTGTCCGTGCGGCCGGAGCCCTGGGGAAGCACCCGCTCGCCCACCGTGCGGTGGATCGCCTCCGCAAGCATCCCCTGTACCGTGGCCAGGCCCGGCTGGACCTGCCAGCCGTGGTAGGGGGAGCCATCGTAAGCGAGAGTGAGCTTCCAGTGCGTCATACCGTTGCATTGCACGGTAACACGGCAAAGACCGTGGTCAGTGGCCAGTTCTCAGTTGTCAGCGTTGTTCTGCCCTGCAGCGGCACGGCTGCCAGCCCAGCCTGGCCCAACCGGGAACCAACAACGAACCACGAACCACGCGCAACTGAGAACTAACAACTGAGAACGAAGGACCGACAACTAACATTGGTATACTTGGCCTTCGGAGAGCGGCCTGGGATGAAGCGCAGCCAGGACGGAAACGCCGGGATTTGGACCCCGATCGGAACCAGGCTGCGCTCACGCACGTAGTACAGGTGTGCGCGCCGGTTGCGGCCGTCCGCACGGCCCGGAATCTAGCTGAGTTGGTTGTACTCGCCGGCCCGGTGTTAAAGAATCGCTGCGTCGCCGGAACACGTCTTAACTGAAACCGCTGAAGTGCATGTGCGACCCCGTGCGGTTTGGGGATTCGCGAATGCCTGGGATTGGACCGCAACTGGAATGGGAGCCCGCGCGGCTGTGGCGACGCCCCCAGAAGAGCTGGAGAGTATGCACGTGAGATTAAGGGACATGCAGGCGACCGCAGCGATTGCTTTGCTGCTGATGAGCTTAACCGTACAACCGGCGCTGGCACAGGCGGGAACCGCCGCGCCGCCACAGACAAGTTCGTCGTCGGCGCAGACCGCGGCGGGAGCGCAGCAGGAAGCTCTGCCCCCCGCTCCCAAGCTCACCCAGCCGTTGTACCTCCGCGATACCGGCACCGATTACACCCATCTGCACCCCATCTTTCCCAATCCGCTCAAGCCCTACACGGCCACCAGTGTGCCCCTGCCGCGGCTGGGCAACACTCCCCGGCTGGAGCAGTTGATGCGGGACGGCAAAATCTATCTCAGCCTGTCGGACGCAGTCGTGCTGGCGCTCGAGAACAACTTCGACATCGCCATTGCCCGCATCAACCTCGACATCGCCGACACCGATATTCTGCGGGCCAAAGCGGGCGCAGGCCTGCGCGGCGTGTCGACCGGGCTGGTCACCGGCACGGAAGGCGGCTCGGGCACCACCGTGACCGGCGGCGGCGGCCCGGGCGGTACTTCAGGCGGCGCGGGCGGAGGCGGCACCGGCGCCAATGGGCTGGTGCTCAGCACCAATGGCGGCGGCCCCTCCCCGGAGAATCTCGATCCCACCCTCACCGCAAACATGCAGTACGAGGCCCTCGACCAGCAGCAGTCGAACCTGCTGTTCTCCGGCGGCAAGCCGGTGCTGTCTACGGACACGTCCACCTACAACTTCACCTACAACCAGGGATTCCTGACCGGTACCCAGTTAGGCGTCACCTTCAACAACAGCCGCGTCAGCACCAACAATCCGTTCGCCGATTACAGCCCCGACATCACCACCAGCTTCCGCGCCACCGCCACCCAGCATCTGCTGCAGGGTTTCGGCACCGGCATCAACGGGCGGTTTATTCTGCAGGCCAAGAACGACCGCAGAATCACCGATTCGGCCTTCCGCCAGCAGTTGCTCTACACCGTCAACCAGGTCGAAAACATCTACTGGGGTCTGGTCAGCGCGTACGAGGACGAGCAGGCGAAGGAGCGCGCCCTGGCGCAATCGACCCAACTGACCCAGGACAATCGCAGGCAGTTGCAGATTGGCACCCTGGCCCCTCTGGATGTGGTCAACTCCGATGCCGCCGTCGCCACCGATAAGCAGGCGCTGGTGGCCTCGCAGTCGAACCTCGAGTATCAGCAGTTGCTGATGAAGCAGGCCATCGCGCGTAACCTCGAGGACCCCGCGCTGGTCAATGCGCCGGTCATTCCCACGGACCGCGTCGCGTTGGACCGGTTGGCGGAAGAGGATATGTCCCAGGACGCGCTGGTGCAGCAGGCTTACGTCAACAACCCGCAGATTGAGCAGGCCGTCCTCAGCATGAAGAACAACCAGATCACCATCAAAGCGGAGAAGAACGGTCTGCTGCCGACGGTCGACGCGTATGCCTTCTACGGCGCGAGCCAACTGGCCGGCGCGCAGAATCCGAACGCGCTGAACTTTACCACCAATAGCGCGTACCCCGCGGGAACATTTCCGTCCATCGGCTACGGCACCGCGCTGGGCAACTTCTTCAACAGCAGCGCGCCGGACAAGGGTGTCGGCGTGAATATATCGATCCCGCTCCGCAACCGCGTGGCCCAGGCAGACCAGGCCCGTTCTCAAATGGAGTACCGGCAGGCGCAGATGCGGCTGCAGCAGCTCTACACGCAGATCCGGATCCAGGTCATTAACGCGCAGTTTGCGCTCTCGAACGACCGCGCGCAGGTAACCGCCGCGCAGGCGGGTCGCGAGTATGCCGCGCAGTCGCTCGACGCCGAGCAGAAGAAGTACAAACTCGGCGCGTCGACCTCCGCCCTGGTGCTCCAGCAGCAACGCAACTTGGCCAGTGCCGAGAACACCCTCATCTCGGCGACCGCGGCCTACGCCAAGGACCGCGCCGCGCTCCGCCAGATCACCTCCAGCACCTTGGACGCGTACGGCATCAGCATTACCGATGCGGCTTCCGGAGTCATGTCCACGGCCCCGGTCATTCCCGGATTGACCGCGCCCCAGGCGCCCGCTCCGGTAAAGCCGATCAGCGTCGGTCCGCCTCCCGCGCAGTAAATCGAACGCGAAACGTCGGGACGCCGAACTTTGCTGGAGCCCATCGCTGGAAGTCCCGCATCTTAAGAGATGCGGGCTTCTCTCCCGCGGACGGCAAAGAGCGGAAGATCAATAACATGCAACCGCGCGCGTGACCCTGGCGGGGTGGTGCATGGAACTTGTGTGGTATTGGCGGCCATCACGGAATCGTTAGACTTTTGCTTAAGTCTGCAAAACTTTGCAGCGAGCGAGAATTCGGGACCCCGGGGCCAAGCAGGTTGTATGGATGAGACGCAGAGCGGTGGCTGGACAGCGAGTGTGGAGCAGGTGAACCTTGCAGAAGATACGGGCGATGGACGGACCAACCGGCTGGCGACAGCGGCATCCGCCTATCTGCGCTCAGCCATGCACCAGCCAGTCGACTGGATGGAGTGGGGCGAAGCTGCATTCGACCGCGCGCTAGCGGAAGACAAGCCCATTCTACTGGACATTGGCGCGGTCTGGTGCCACTGGTGCCACGTCATGGATCGCGAGTCGTATGAAGACCCCGCCACCGCAGAGATCATCAACGAACATTTTGTCGCCGTGAAAGTCGACCGGGACGAGCGGCCGGATGTCGACGCGCGCTACCAGGCTGCCGTCTCGGCTATCAGCGGACAGGGCGGCTGGCCGCTCACCGCGTTCCTCACTCCCGAAGGCAAGCCCTACTTTGGCGGCACCTATTTTCCCCCCGAAGATCGTCACGGCCGGCCCAGCTTCCAGCGCGTGCTGCTCACCATGGCCGAGGCCTTCCTCAAGCGCCGCACCGAGGTCAACGAGTCCGCGGGCAGCGTGATGAACGCAATCGAATACAACGAGTCCTTCTCCGGACGCGTCGGTGATCCCGGCCCCGAGTTGGTCGAGAAGATGGTGCTGGCCGCTCTCAAGAGCGTGGACATGCGCCACGGCGGATTCGGCGCCCAGCCCAAGTTCCCCCATTCGAGCGCGATCGACCTGCTCATCGATATCGCAGCGCGCGGCGTCGCCACGCCGGTCAAGCTCAGCGGGCAGGGCACCATCGCCGTGTCCGACGCCGCCAGGGAAGCGGTGCTGCATACCCTCGACAAGATGGCGAAGGGCGGCGTTTACGATCACCTGGCCGGCGGGTTTCATCGCTACTCGGTGGACGAGCACTGGATCGTGCCCCACTTCGAGAAGATGGCCTACGACAATAGCGAGCTGCTGCGCAACTACGTGCACGCCTACCAGCAGTTCGGCGAAGAGGAGTTCGCGCGGGTTGCCTGGGACATCCTGCGCTGGATGGATGAGTGGCTCAGCGATCGCGAGCAGGGCGGCTTCTACGCCTCCCAGGACGCCGACTTTTCCCTCGACGACGACGGCGACTACTTTACCTGGACCCGCGATGAAGCGGCCGAGGTGCTGACCGCGGACGAACTGGCCATCGCCTCCGCCTATTACGACATTGGCGAGATTGGCGACATGCAACACAACGCCGCCAAGAACGTGCTCCACGTCAAGCGCGGCCTCGATCTGGTTGCGCGCAAGGCGGGCCTCACCCTGGACGAAGCCCGCGCGCTGCTCGATGCCGCGAAGCGGAAGCTCTATGCCGCACGCCTTCTGCGGCCCACTCCCTACGTGGACAAAACCATGTACGTTGCCTGGAACGCCATGTGCATCTCCGCCTACCTCCAGGCGGCGCGCGTGCTGGGCTCTGAAACCGCGCAGGCCTTCGCGCTCCAGTCGCTGGACCGCGTGCTGCGCGAAGCCTGGAGCGGCGGCCGCGATGGCGGCCTGGCCCACGTCATGGCCTACGGCGAGCCCGACGGAGTCGCCGAGCGCGTGCCTGGCGTCCTCGATGATTATGTTTTCCTCGGCCACGCCGCGCTCGATGCCTGGGAGTCGACCGGCGAACTGCGCTTCTACGAGTCCGCAGTGGAGTTGATGGAGAGCGCGCTGCGCCGCTTCTACGACCCCGCCGCCGGCGGCTTCTTCGATACCGAAACCCCCGCCGGCGGTGAGCGCAGGCTGGGTGCGCTCGCCACCCGGCGCAAGCCCTTGCAGGATTCGCCCACCCCCGCCGGCAACCCCATGGCCGCAATCCTGCTCATGCGTCTCAGCGAACTCAACGGCCGCCTCGACTACGCCGAGAAGGCGCAGGAGACGCTCGAAACCTTTGCCGGCGTGGCCGAGCACTATGGCCTCTACGCCGCCACCTACGCCCTGGCCCTGCAGCGCCTGGTGCGCGAACCCATCCAGGTCTGCGTCATCGGCGAGGATCGCAACGCGCGCCCGCTCGAAACCGCCGCGCTCGGCCGTTTCTCCGTCAACAAAAGCGTTCCTCGCTTCACGCAGGTCAAGCTTGGCGGGCTGCCGCCGGTGCTGGAGAAGACACTGCCCCGCTTGCCCAAAATCGAGGGCAGCTTTGCCGTCGTCTGCAGCGGCCATACCTGCCAGCCTCCGTTGCAGTCGGCAGAGGAACTGGCTGCCGCCCTCGCGCGAAGCTGCTAGGCCCGATCGACGTATGCTCCCGAGGCAAGTTATCGATGGATAAGGTCGCGCTGAAGGCGCGCACTATCGTAGCCTGGGGCGCAGCCCCAAGTGACCCGGCCAAAACGTCTGCGGGCTTAAGTGGATGCTGAAAAACTCCGCTTTGCTTAAGGGCACGGATTGATCCGTGCCGTAAAAGCCGCAGAATCATCGCGGCTTTAGCCGCTGAGGTCACTGTTTGCGGCCTCGGACTACTCTGGGCCGCCTTTTCAGCACCCTCTGAAAGCCCGCGCTCAAGATACCCGGAAAACCGTATTTCCATCGGTCTCTATATGCCGATACAGCCTGGCAAGCCGTCGCCCAATCGCTATTGGTGGTGCCTCCGCCACTTCCAATACGCATTGTGATCCGCGTCGTTCCTCATTTCCCATTCAACGTGGTCGCGATGCGTCTCATGTTCCCACTGGATGTAGTAGCCGCTTTCGCCGGGCCCCCACACATACACCTGTCGGTGCCCCGCGCATCCCGTGGCCACCAGCGGCATGGTCAATACTGCAGCAAGCAAGAGTCGGTTCAATCTCATCGTTGGGGTCCTCCTTCCCCGCAAATACCAATCAACGGATGCGGCCGGATTCGAGCGCGTTGCTCGCCCCCGAATTCTCCTGTGTCGCTGAGGAGGACAGCTCTAGCCGCCGGTCAGCGGTTGCTGAGACGGCGGAGCGCTTGGGTCCGCGTGTTGCATGATCAGCATGTTGTTGGGGTCCGTGCCCAGCGGGATCGCGCTCTCCGCAAACGCTTGCAGAATGCGCCGGCGCAGCTCGCGCAGGATGGCATCTCTCTGGTTGACGCGCACCCGGATGCTGACCGGGTAACTCACCACCCGGCCGGAGATGGCATCGACGCCGGGAACAACCGGGTCCGCGACCGCAACCTCTCGGAAATCACGATCGTTGCGCACAGCCAGTGCGGTCGCGCGCAGCACCGCCAGTACATGGTCCGGATCGGCGCTGGCGTCGACTGACAGCGTCAACGTGGCGACCGCGAAGTTACGCGAGAGATTCGATACCGTCGCGATCTGCGAGTTCGGGATGAAGTACAGCGTCCCGTCGCCGTCGCGCAGCGTCGTGAGCCGGAGCGACAGGTCTTCGACCGTGCCCGTGAGCGACGCCAGCTTCACCGTGTCGCCGACGTTGTACTGATTCTCGATCAGGATGAAGACGCCGTTGATGATGTCTTTGAACAGCGACTGCGCCCCCAGGCCGATGCCGACGCCGACTACGCCCGCGGAGGCGAGCAGCGGCGTCAGATTGATGCCCAGGACGTCCAGGATGTGAAGCAGGACAATGAAGCCGATCACTCCATACGCAGTCGCGCGCAGGATGGCAGCCAGGGTGCGAATCTCATTGGCGCGCTGCGGGCTGTGGCTCTGCCGGTCCGCGAGGTCCTGCATCCGGTTGACGAAGAAGCTGACCAGGTGCGCCAGCACAAAGGCGATCACCAGGATCACAATCAACTGCGGCAGGTCTTTGTGGACGAAGGCGAGTCCGTCGCGGTGCCAGTGATGGACTACGTCGCGGAAGGTGGCGTCGGGGTTGTCATCTTGCGGGACGAGGGCAAAAAGGAACATTATGATGGCATCTCCGGGAATCGGTTCGGCTCGAGGTCTTGACCTGCAGGACAAGTATCTCGGATTTGTGGGGTTGGATGCGAGGAAGAGGTTGCCGCGCACGCGGCCGGCAATAGCGTCCTGCGAATCGGGACGGGCACGCCCGGCAAATTCCAAAAGTCCGCAACCGGACGAGCGCGGTCGGAGAAGCCCGGCGCAGGACGCGCGGTGAGAGGAGTCACAATGAGCATTCTTCAAGGCGTTGGAAAATGGGCGGCGGCCGGTGCGATCCTGCTGGCTCTCGGCGGAGTCGCATGGGGCCAGCTAAGCGGCTCCGGCAGCAGTTCGGGAACCAGCCTGGGCGGCGCGCGAGGCAGCGGGTCGCAGGCCGGGCAGTCCAATTCGCCATCGCAGGTTCTGCCGCCCATCGGGCCCGATACTCCGCTGTCGCCGCAGACAGAAGAGCAACAGGCAAAGATGCGCAATGTCGAGCGCCAGAAGGAGCTGGTCGCGGATACGCAAAAGCTCCTCAGCCTGGCCAACGAACTCAAGGCCGACGTAGACAAGTCAACCAAGGACACCCTGTCGCTCGACGTCGTTCGCAAGGCCGATGAGATTGAGAAGCTCGCCCACAACGTCAAGGAAAAGATGAAGTGCTCAGGCTGCGGACCCTATCCCACACTCACCCCCTAGAACAACTAGCAACTAACAACGAACAACTAGCAACTAGCAACTAACAACTTCCCTCACGGCACCAGCGCGGCCGTGTTCAGCAGCGGCGCGGCGGGCAGGCTGGATGTCGCGATGGCTGCGGCCCGCAGCGCGGCGACCACCTCTGCGGCCGTCCACGCCGGGTGGGCCGCTCGCACCAGCGCGGCCGCTCCGCTGGCGAGCCCCGCCGAAGCGCTGGTGCCCATGGCCTGCACATACGCGGTGTGGCCCAGATTGAAGCAGCCAAAGCTATGCGCCGGGTCGCTCGGCGGCCCGTCCGCCGTGTTGGGGATACCGTTGGAACACGCGCCGCGCACCCATCCGCTGACGCCCATATCCGCTCCCTCCGGATAGCTGCCGCCGGGCGCGGCGATCGCGTCGAGCGGCGCGCCGTAGTTCGAGTAGTAGGGCAGCGTGATCGGGCCGGCAGCGCAAGCAGCGCCCACGGCGAGCTCCTCGGCGCACGCCGGATTGGTCGACGCCACCACCGCCAGCACGCCGCGCGCTTGCGCCGGAAGCTCGATGTAGCGCGGGTTGGCCAGTGAGAGGCCGTCGTTGCCGGCTGAAGCAATCACCACCGCGCCGGCCTGGGTCGCAGCGTAGGTGACGCGGTCGAAGGTCGCCTCCAGGCCCGCGCCTTCGCCGCTCTCGAGATCGACCAGCGTACCCAGCGACAGGTTGATGATGTCCGCGTGCTCGGCCAGCGCGTCCTCAATCCCCTGGATCACCCAGCTCAGCAGCCCGCCGGCCTGCCCCGTCGCGCATTGCGTGGCGGCGTCGGGCGCCGTGCTGGAAGGGTCGGGCAGCCGTTCCAGCACTTTGATATTCAGCAGCGTCGCCCCGGGCGCGACTCCGATCGTCAGCCCGGTGCTCGGCCCCATCGCAGCCGCGGCCAGCGAGGCCACCCACGTCCCATGGCCCTGCTGGTCTTGCGGACTCCCGTCGTCGCAGGCGCTCGGCACGCCTGTTAGGGGCGACTGGTCGATCTCGGAGAGGCTCAACCCAAGGTTGGGGGCGATGTCGGGATGCGCTGCATCGACGCCGCTATCCAGGATGGCGATGCGGACCCCGGTGCCCAGCGTCGTATCCCATGGCCCCTGCGCCGGCCCTCCGGCCACGCCCGCGCCATATCCGCCGGACTGGATGACGGCCCACCCCTGCGGCGAAGCCGTGTAGTAGCTGTCATAGGTCGCTGCGGTTGGAGCCGTCCCAACCGTAACCCCCAGCGTAGCCGGAAGCGCCGCGCGCACCACCAGCGCGTGGGCAGCCAGCACGCGGTCATGCACCACGAACTCCACGTTCGGGTCGGCGCGCAGCGCGGCAATCGCAGCCGCCTCGCCCGCGGCGTTGGTCTGGACCACCGTGATGCCGAAAACCGGGTGCTCGCGAACCGCCTGCACGCCCGGCATGCGGACCAACGATTGCGCGATCCCGGGCAGGGTGTTGTTGCGGTAGGCCACCAGGTAGCGGTGCGGCGCCGCCGCGCCCACCGGGCTGGGCAGCGGCTGTGCAGCCACATGCAGCGTAGCCAGAAGTGCGCCGGCCAGCACCATCACTTTGCCGTGCAGCCCGTCTCGGCCTGGAAGCGTGGAATCCATGCTGCTGACTGCATCGGCGATTTGCACGGCACGCACCGCGGCGCGGGCACCCGGGCACGTTACGATCGTCCCGTTACGCGCGTAAACTGGCTGCGCGCGCAGGGAATCGGGGAGGTAAGGATGGGCAAGCTGGTCAAGCGCATCGCAATTGGTCTGCTGGCGCTGCTGTTGCTGGCGGCATGCGCGGGCTTCGCCTTGTTCCATCTGGTGGAGAACCGCCTCGCCGCGCGCCTGCGGCCGCCGCAGTTGCAGCGCGAACCGATGGCCGCCAGCGACCTGACCTACCGCACGCTGGATGGCGCCGTGGAGCACCTGTCGGCGTCGCGCGGGCAGGTGGTTTTTCTCAACCTCTGGGGGACGTGGTGCATTGGTTGCGTGGCCGAGATGCCGACGGTGCAGCAGTTGTACGACCACTACAAGAACGATCCGCAGGTGAAGTTCTTGGTCGTCTCGCGGCTCGATTCGCCGGACCGGGTGCGTGCCTACGCGCGCCGCAATCACTTCAACCTGCCGTTTTATGTGACGCGCGACGCGGAGATTCCCGATGCGCTCGAATTTCATCAATACCCGGCGACCTTTGTTTTCGCCAAAGACGGCACGCTGGTGGCCAGGCACCTCGGCGCGGCGGACTGGTCGGATCGGTCAGTGGTAGAGTTTATCGACCGGTTGCAGAGCGAGCACCAATGAAGGAGGAACAATGAATCGGATGGCGAGGCTGGCAGCGTTTGGTTTGGGGGCGGCGATGATCTGCGGCGGCGCAATGGCATGGGCGCAGGACGCGAGCGGCATTACGGTATGGCCCAGGGGCGTTCCGCCGGCCGGGACCAAGGTCGCCGATTTCGGCGATCACACCATGCAGATCGGCCACCGCGAAGTCAACGGCCGCGTGGAGGTCCACCAGACCAAGGCGGACATCATGGTAGTGCAGTCCGGCACGGCGACGCTCGTCACCGGCGGCGAGGTCGTGGAACCAGTCACCACCGGCCCCAATGAGATTCAGGGCTCCAGCATCAAGGGTGGCGTCTCCCACACCCTCGCGCCCGGCGACGTTATTGAGATTCCCGCCGGCGTGCCCCACCAGTTCTTCATCGCCCCCGGAACGCAGATCACCTACCTCATCGTGAAGGTCGCCAAGCGGTGATCGCGGTCATGCGGGCGGCCGCTTCCGTGGGCGTAAAATTCTGATGGAGGCAGGTATTTGCCGCCGAGGGATGAAGCATGGCACGACGCAATGGATCGGGCGCTGAAATGCGGAAGCTGGAAGTCGCGGCTGCCGCGGGCACGGCGGAAAATGGCGCGGGAGAATCGGCCGCAACCAGCGCAGCCCTGGCCGGCGCCTGGGGCGGCATGACCCGCGAACAACTGGTCGAGTTCTACCGCCTCATGTACCTCTCGCGCCGCACCGACGATCGCGAGATTGTCCTCAAGCGCCAGCAGAAGATCTTCTTCCAGATCTCCTGCGCCGGCCACGAGGCCCTGCTGGTCGCCGCCGGCATGGCCCTCAAGCCCGGCTACGACTGGTTCTTTCCCTACTACCGCGATCGCGCCATCTGCCTCGCCCTTGGCAATACCGTGGAAGAACAGTTGCTGCAATCGGTCGGCGCCGCCGACGATCCCGCCAGCGGCGGCCGCCAGATGCCGTCGCACTGGTCCAGCACCAAGCTCCACATCGTCACCCCCAGCTCCGCCACCGCAACCCAGTGCCTGCATGCCATCGGTTGCGCCGAGGCCGGCCGCTACTTCTCTCGCCATCCCGAGGCCGCCGCCAAACAGCCGCAAGGCGGCTGGGGCGACTACCGCGACTTCAAGCACGTCTCCTTCCACGGCGACGAGGTCGTCTACGTCTCCATCGGCGAGGGCTCCACCAGCCAGGGCGAGTTCTGGGAGTCGCTCAACACCGCCAGCAACGCCAGGCTGCCCGTCGTCTACGTCGTCGAGGACAACGAGTACGCCATCTCCACCCCGGTCGAGGCCAACACCCCCGGCGGCAACATCTCGCGCCTCATCGCCAACTTCCCCAACTTCCACTTCGCCGAGATCGACGGCACCGACCCGCTCGCCTGCTACGCCGCCATGACCGAGGCGGTCGCCTACGCCCGCGCCGGCCACGGCCCCGCGCTTGTCCACGGCCACGTCGTCCGCCCCTACTCGCACTCGCTCTCCGACGACGAGCGCCAGTACCGCAGCGACGAAGAAGTCCAGGCCGAGAACGCCCGCGACCCCATCGCCAGGATGCAGCTATGGCTGCTGCGCGAAGGCATTCTCGACGCCGAGCAGATCAACCGCCTGGAGCAGAAGGTCGACGAAGAAGTCCAGCGCGCCGCCGACCGCGCCCTCCAGGCCGTGCTGCCCAGCGCCGCCCCCGAGGCCATCCTCCGCCACCAGTACTCCGAAGACCTCAATCCCACCGATGCGCGCTTCGCCACCCCGCCGCAGGCCACCGCCGACACCAGCGAGCGCACCATGGCCGAGCTCATCAACCTCTGCCTCAAGGACGAGATGCGCCGCGACGAGCGCATCGTCGTCTTCGGCGAAGACGTCGCCGACGCCACCCGCGACCAGGCCCTCCGCGCCGGCAAGATCAAGGGCAAGGGCGGCGTCTTCAAGCTCACCGCCGGCCTGCAAACCGAGTTCGGCTCCGACCGCTGCTGGAACTCGCCCCTCGCCGAGGCCAACATCGTCGGCCGCGCCATCGGCATGGCCGTCCGCGGCCTCAAGCCCGTCGTCGAAATCCAGTTCTTCGACTACATCTGGCCCGCCGTCCACCAGATGCGCAACGAGCTTTCCACCATCCGCTGGCGCTCCAACGGCGCCTGGTCCTGCCCCCTGGTCATCCGCGTGCCCATCGGCGGCTACCTCACCGGCGGCTCCATCTATCACTCGCAGTCGGGCGAAAGCATCTTCACTCACACCCCCGGCGTCCGCGTCGTCATGCCGTCAAACGCCCTCGACGCCCTCGGCCTGCTCCGCACCGCCATCCGCTGCGACGACCCCGTGCTCTTCCTCGAGCACAAGCGCCTCTACCGCGAAACCTTCGGCCGCGGCATCTATCCCGGCCCGGAATATTCCATCCCCTTCGCCCAGGCCAACATCGTCCGCCCCGGCAAAGACCTCACCGTCGTCACCTACGGCGCAGTCGTCCCCCGCGCCCTCCAGGCCGCCGAAAAGCTCCACCGCGAGACCGGCATCGACGTCGAACTCATCGACCTGCGCACCCTCAGCCCCTACGACTGGGACACCATCGCCGCCTCCGTCCGCAAAACCAGCAAAGTCATCGTCGCCCACGAAGACATGCTCAGTTGGGGCTACGGCGCCGAGATCGCCGCCCGCATCGGCGCCGAACTCTTCGACTCTCTCGACGCCCCCGTCCGCCGCGTCGCCGCCATGGACACCTTCGTCGCCTACCAGCCCCTCCTCGAAGACGCCATCCTCCCCCAACCCGAAGACCTCTACCGCGCCATGCTCGACCTGGCAAAGTACTAAGTCGTCCCCTCCTGCGAATTCGGGTGCCCCGTCCTGGCTTGCTAGCGCGGGCTTGTGCTGCCCCATTCATCCGGTCTCATCGCGCGCGACAGCCTACATCTCGTCATCTCGGCCAAGTCGCATCCCTCCAACCGCCGTCATCTCGACCAAGTCGCATCCCTCCAACCGCCGTCATCTCGACCAAGTCGCACCCCTCCAACCGCTGTCATCTCGACCAAGTCGCATCCCTCCAACCGCCGTCATCTCGGCCAAGTCGCATCCCTCCAACCGCCGTCATCTCGACCAAGTCGCATCCCTCCAACCGCCGTCATCTCGGCCAAGTCGCATCCCTCCAACCGCCGTCATCTCGGCCAAGTCGCATCCCTCCAACCGCCGTCATCTCGACCAAGTCGCATCCCTCCAACCGCCGTCATCTCGACCGAGCGCAGCGAGCGGAGAGATCCCCGCATCTTGTCTTCGCTGTTGCCTTTGTTTCTGCTCGTCATTCTGACTCGCAGAGTCAGAATCTCCGTCGTTGCCCTGCGGGTCCTCAATCTCTCCGTTCCGTCGTCATTCTGACTCGAAGAGTCAGAATCTCCGTATTGGCATTTCGAATTGACAGCGTGCTTAACAGGACGTCGGAAGCCTCCGTCTCGGCTTAAGCGCACGGCTTCGGCCGTGCTGCCGCAATACGTCCCAGTCTCCGGCGCCTTCATCGCGGGAGGCGGAGTCGAGCGACCAGCGGTACGCTCGGATTGCCGAAAGGGCCCGCAACCATTCTCCCGCGAGGTATTAGAGCCCTTCATTCTGAGGGCGGGCATCCTTGACATAGGAGATCGTCGGCTATAGCTTTTTCTCAAGCTCGCGGATTATCTGTTCCGCCGCTTCCGCGTAGCGCTCCCCGAAGCCCGCACCCAACCTGAGATATTCCTGTAGGTCGGCAATTGCGGCCGCTTCTTCGCCCTGCTTCCGAAGGAGCAGGCCGCGGTTGTAGTAAGCTTCGGCCAAGTCGGGCCTAAGCCGGATTGCCTGGTTGTAGTCCTCCAGGGCTCCGTCCAGATCGCCCTTGGCCGCGCGCGCTACGCCCCGGTTGTAGAAGACGTCGGCATAGTGGGGCGTGAGCTGGATTGCGTGGCTGTGGTCTTCGAGGGCGCCATCCAGATCCCCCCTAGCCTGGCGTGCGACGCCCCTGTTGTTGAAGGCGCGGGCATAGTATGGATTTAGTTGGATTGCTCTGTCATAGTCTTCGAGGGCGCCGCTCAGATCGCCTTTGGCTAGGCGTGCGTGGCCCCGGTTGTTAAAGGTCAAAGCGTTGTCGGGATCAAGCTGGATTGCGCGGTTGTAGTCTTCGAGGGCGCCGTCCAGATCGCCCTTCTCCGCGTCTGCCACACCGCGCCAGATAAAGGCGTCGGCATAGTTGGGCTCGAGCAGGATCGCATGGTTAAAGTCGTGGATGGCGCCGTCCAGGTCACCCCTAGCTTTGCGCGCGATGCCCCTGTTGATGAAGACGCCGGCATACTCTGGCTTTATTTGGATCGCTCTGCCGTAGTCTTCGAGGGCACCGTCCAGATCACCCTTGGCTGCGCGTGTCATGCCCCGGTTGATAATAGCGTCGGCGTTGTCCGGCTTAAGCTGGATTGCCCGGTCGTAGTCTTCGAGGGCGCCATCCAGATCGCCCTTGGCTTGGCGCGCGAGGCCCCGGTTGTTGAAGGCGTTGGCCCCGTTAGGCCTGAGTTGGATTGCTCGGTTATAGTCTTCGAGGGCACCCTCTAGGTCGCCTTTGGCGCTGCGTGCTAGGGCCCTGTTGTTGAAGGCAACGCTATAATCTGGCTTGAGCCGGATAGCCTCTGTGTAGAAGCTAATCTTTTCGTCCGGGTCGATGCTGGCGAAAGCCCGTTCGAAGCATTGCTGGGCTGTGAGTTCTTGCTCCTGAACCGCCGGAGCGGCTGCGGCTGCAGTGCTCTGTTCGGCGGCGGCGAGTTGGGCGGAGGTAGATGGCGGGTCCGGGTGGGTCACGTCGGTAAGGGCTACGCTTAAGAATCTGGTGCGCAGGCGTTCCATCGCCTCCAGAAAGTACTCATTCGGGACGCTGAGTCCTTGGTATCTTTTGATCGGTTCCAGCGTGCCGGTAAGCTGGTTGGCAATTGCGGGGGTGCCGAAGCTGAAGCCTTCGAGCATGAGCGAGACGATGTTGCGCTTGGCGTTAAGCGCCGTTTCGATCTCGCGGCGCATCATGTCATTGGGCTCGCCGCAGCGTTCCAGGGCGGATGGGGTCAGGATGATCAGGAAATGCGCGCGCGCTGGGATGTTTTCTAGTAGCGCGCTCTCGTAGTCGCCGCTTTTGAGCCCGTCGTAGTCGATGAAGGCGTCGTAGCCGTGCTGAACAAGATTCTGCCAGACGGCGAGCGCCCATGGGAAGTTGGTGCGGCGGTAACTGATGAAGACGGTTTTCTCAACTCGTTGCATGACCGCCCGCCAACCTCTCAGATCTCCAGATATCAGTTGAACAGTATCAAAATAGCGGGCGGTACGCATCTTAACGTCACTGTGCTTTACTACCCACCTGGAGGATTCTCAAAATGGCAAAGCTGGCGATCTGGGTGATGTTGAAGGCGAAGCCGGGCAAGGAAGCCGACGTTGAGGCGTTCCTGAAGCAGGGCGCGGTGATGGCCAAAGACGAGCCGAAGACGGTGAACTGGTACGGCGTAAAGGTCGCGCCCGGCATCTACGGCGTCTTCGACACCTTCGACGACGAGGCCGGCCGCGAAGCGCACCTGAGCGGCGAGATAGCGAAAGCGCTCATGGCCAACGCGCCGGAACTGTTCGCGAACGCCAGCGAGCTGCGCATCGAGAAGATGGATATCCTCGCAGACAAGTGACCGCGGACACATCCAACCGCCGATCCAGCCGCTAAAGTAGAAACAAGCCTGATTCACAGGAGCGCGGCCCCGTGCCTGGCCCTGGAGGACTCGGTGAGACGAATAGGAGACATTGAAAACTGCAATCCATTGATTCGGGAGACTTTAGAAATCAACCCGTGTGGAATGAAGAACTTGGAGCATGATACCGGACTCCTCCAGACTTCCATCCGGACTTAAGCCTTTTAGAAAAAGGACTTTAGGACTTAAGTACGGGGGAGGGGGAGGGGGGGTAGGTCAGCCCTTTCCACCGTTTTGAATCTGACCGAAGACCCGCATCAGGTTCCCCCCGAGAACCTTGTGCAGGTCGTCAGTCGAGTAGCCGAGTTCGAGCAGCGCGGCGGTGATCCTGGGCAGGTCCCCAGCCGAGTCGATGCCCTCCGGCAGCGCCGAAATTCCGTCAAAATCGCTGCCAATTCCCACGTGGTCGATTCCCGCCACGCGGATGATGTGCTCGAAGTGCGCGATCAGCGAGCTAAACGGCGGCCGCGGCAGCCGCGCAGCAAATTCGCGGTCGATCTTGTTGGCCATGTGGAACGGGATAGGCTCATTCCGCGCCGCGTACTCCGCCGCAAGCTCGTCGTGCGCGGCGGAGCGCTCAGCCTTGATCGTGAGGACGGCCTGGCGATAGTTCTCATCGATGAACGCGGCATAGAAGTTGACCATGCAGACGCCGCCGTTCGCCGCCAGCGCGCGCAGCTGCTCGTCAGTGAGATTCCGCGGCGAATGCGTAAGCGCCCGCGCCGCCGAATGCGAAGCGATCACCGGCGCGCTGCTCGCAGCGAGAACGTCCGCGAAGGTCTGATCAGAAGCATGCGAGACGTCGATCATCATGCCGAGGCGATTCATCTCGGCGATGACTTCGCGGCCGAAGGGGGTGAGACCCTGCGCGGCGGGGTCGGGGCGGAGGTCGCCGGAGGATTCGGCCCAGTCGTTGGAGTTAGCCCAGGTGAGCGTCATATAGCGGACGCCGAGTGCGTAGTAATTGCGCAGCAGGGCGAGCGAGTTCTCGATCGCGTGGCCGCCTTCGATGCCCATGAGCACGGCGAATTTCCCGCCGGCACGGGCGTCGAGGATCTGTTGCGGCGAGGTGCACAGTGCGAGCTGGTTGGGATGGCGACGGACCTGTTCGAGGACGCCGTCGATCAGCGACAGAGTGCGCTGGGCGAAGCGGCCGGCCCAGGCGGTGGGTTCGGGCCAGATGGCGAAGAACTCGCCGGCGAGATTGCCGGCGCGGGCGCTTTCGAGATTGAGCATGCCCCCGGCGAGCGGGGCGGTGAAGTCCCAGCCTTCGTCGACGAAGCGCTGCGGAGTGTCGGCGTGGGTGTCGATGACCAGGGCGGAGGCGTGAACGTTGGCTGAATTGGCGGCGGGATCGGGATGACGGAATGTGGGGCTGGTCATGGCGGGATGGCGCAGCCTTCAGTTTAGCTGGTTGAAGCAGCAGGAGATGGCGGCGGAGTTGGTGCGGGGCCCGCGTTCCGGTGCCGCGACGGGACTGGCGCCGGCTGCGATTGTGGCCGAGGGTGCAACCAATGGGGAGGCGGAAGGCTCCAATGGGCAGAGGTGACCTATGGAACAGGATTTGGATACGAGCAAGAGCGCGGCTCGTCCTTCGCAAGGGGCGGTCGAGGACGAGATTAGCACGAACAAACTGACCGGGCAGACGGAACGGGAAAAGCTCGACCAGATCGGGATGAAGAGCGCCAAACGCGCCGAGAACCGGTTCAAGAACGACGAGGGGGAGATTCCGGGGAGCTCGATTTTCACGAAATAGTGCGGCATCTGAAGAACGCAGAAGGCCTCGCCGGAACGCGGGCGAGGCTTTTTGCGTGCGCGGGGTGCAAGCGATTGCGGAGGATTAGGAAAAGCAAATGCGGGGGTCTCTCCCCTGCGGCGGCCAGTGCGCCGCCTTCCCACCCAGCGAGCAAGGCTCGCCGGGGGCCCCGGCTCCGGTCGCGATGACGGGCAATTGAGTTGGAGCGAACGGGCCCACGGGATGCCGGCGGACGAAGGAGCTTTCCCTCAGGGGCTAAAGCCCATCGATTTTCTTCGGCTTTTGCGGCACGGCTGAAGCCGTGCCCTTATCGAGAAAGCGCTTACGGGCAACCCCTGAAGCCAGGGCCTCTCAAAGCGAATGCAGACAGCACCACTACCCGGCGGGGCGAATTCTTTACAATCTAGAGATATGTCAGAGTCAGTGCGGAACGGGAGTGAGCGGCAGCGGTACAGCCCGGCGGAGATTGAACCGAAGTGGCAGGCGCGATGGGACGCGGACGACCGGCTGTATGCAGCCGAGGGGCATGACACGGGAAAACCGAAGTTCTATTGCCTGGAGATGCTGCCCTATCCCAGCGGGCAACTGCACATGGGGCATGTGCGGAACTATGCGATTGGCGATGCGCTGGCGCGGTTTATGTGGATGCGCGGCTACAACGTGCTGCACCCGATGGGGTGGGACGCGTTCGGGCTGCCGGCGGAGAATGCGGCGCTGAAGAACAACACGCCGCCGCGCGAGTGGACGCTGAAAAACATTGCGGCGATGCGGCGGCAGATGCGGCGCATGGGGTTGAGCTACGACTGGGCGACCGAGGTGACGACGTGTTTGCCGGATTATTACCGCTGGAACCAGTGGTTCTTCCTGAAGATGTACGAGCAGGGGTTGGCGTACCGGAAGAAGAGCAAGGTGAATTGGTGTCCGGAGTGCCAGACGGTGCTGGCGAATGAACAGGTGATCGATGGAAAGTGCTGGCGGCATGAGGATACGAATGTCGAGCAGCGGGATTTGACGCAGTGGTTTTTGCGGATCACGCAATATGCGGACGAGCTGCTGAACGGACTGGCGACCATGGATGGATGGCCGGAGAAGGTCCGGACCATGCAGCGGAACTGGATTGGGCGGAGCGAAGGGACGCTGGTGGATTTCGCCGTGGATGGAGCGGCGGAAAAGATCACTGTGTTTACGACGCGGGTGGATACGATCTTTGGGGCGACCAGCGTGCAACTGGCGCCGGAGCACGCGGTGGCGAAGAGCTTTGCGGCGCGCGATGCGGTGCTGGCGGCGCAGATCGAGGAGATGCTGGCGCAGCAGAAGGCGGCGCGCGAGGCTGGGGACCTGGGTGCGATCGAAAAGCACGGCGTGGATACGGGACGGCTTGCGGTGAACCCGTATAACGGCGAACTTGTGCCGATCTGGGTTGCAAATTACATCCTGGCGGATTATGGGACGGGCGCGATTATGAGCGTTCCGGCGCACGATGAGCGGGATTTCGAGTTTGCGGCGAAGTACGGGCTGCGGCGGGTGATTGTGCCTGCGGGTGAGCGAAGACAGCGGCAAGACGGTTTTCAGGATACAGCTATCAGCTATGAGCTTCCAGCTGTCAGCGAAGGCGATGGACAAGTACCATATGTAACCGAAAGCGATTCGGTGCTGGTGGATTCGGGCGAGTGGACGGGCGAGACGTGCGAAGAAGCGCAGCGGAAGATGGCGGCGTTTGCCAAGGTGAATGGATTTGGCACTGAAACAGTTACCTATCGGCTGAAGGACTGGGGAGTGAGCCGGCAGCGGTACTGGGGCACGCCGATTCCGATGGTGTATTGCGAGCAGGGGCATGAAGGCGTGGAGGCGGGCGGGGTGGTGCCGCTGCCGGAGAGCGCGCTGCCGGTGGTGCTGCCGGAGCAGATTGAGATTACGCAGCAGGGCGGGTCGCCGCTGGGGCGGGTGGCGGAGTTTGTGAATACGACGTGCCCGGTGTGCGGCGGGCCGGCGCGGCGGGAGACGGACACGATGGACACGTTCGTCGATTCGAGTTGGTACTTCTACCGATACACGGATGCGAAAGATGCAGCGGCGGCGTTCGATTCGGCGAAGGCGAATTACTGGTTTCCGATCGACCAATATATCGGCGGGGTGGAGCACGCGATTCTGCATCTGATTTATTCGCGGTTCTGGACCAAGGTGATGCGGGACCTGGGAATGATTAAGAACGACGAGCCGGCGGCACGGCTGTTTACGCAGGGAATGGTGATCAAGGACGGCGCGAAGATGTCGAAGTCGAAGGGGAACGTGGTGTCTCCCGACGACATGATCGCGCAGTATGGGGCGGACGCGACGCGGATGTATGCGCTGTTTGCGGCGCCGCCGGACCGGGACCTGGAGTGGCAGGAAGAGGGCGTGGCGGGGATCAGCCGGTTCCTGGGGAGGGTGTACCGGCTGACGATGAAGTTTGCGGAGAAACCCGGGGAGCCTGCAGCGGGCGGGAACGCGGGCGCGGGTGCCGAGCGAGAGCGACGAGAAGCTGCTGCGCTCGATGCATCAGACGATCGCGAAGATTACGGAGGACTTCAGCGGGCGCTGGCACTTCAATACGTGCATTGCGGCGATCATGATCTTTGTGAACCTGCTGTTGGATTCTGAGACGGCGATGGAGAACGGATTTGCCGGAATCGATGCGGCTGCCGGATGTGTATCGCCAAAGGTTACAAAAGAGGTGTTTCGCAATTTGATGCTGATGCTGGCGCCGTTTGCGCCGTTTCTGGCGGCGGAGCTGTGGCAGGAGATGGGCGGGGAGGGCGCGGTGTTTCGCACGGCGTGGCCGGTGGCGGATGCGGAGCTGGCGCGCGAGGCCGAGGTGGAGATTCCGGTGCAGAGCAACGGCAAGCTGGTGACGGTGGTGACGGTGGCGGCGGGCAGCGATGAGGCGACGATCCAGGCCGCGGCGCTGGCGGATGCGAAGGTGGCATCGCGGATGGCGGGCAAGACGGTGGTGAAGGTGATTGTGGTGCCGGGGAAGCTCGTGAACATCGTGGTGAAGTAGTGGAGATGCAGAGCAGCTACGCTGTGCCGGTGCGGGGGACGCAGTCGTTTGTGCATACGCTGTCGGCGTGCTGGAAGCGGCCGTGGCTGACGGCGCTGGAGGTGGCGTGGCGCTGGGCGTATGGGGCGCCGGCGGCGGCGCTGATCTGGTACGAAGGGGCGCGGGTGGTGCGCGCGACGCCGGTGAATGTCGGCGCGCTGGAGCAGATGACGGTGTTCGACCCGGCGGGCGCGGCGGCGACGCTGGCGCAGACGGGAGCGGTGCTGATGCCGCCGGTGCTGCGGGTGCTGGCGTGGCTGGGGCCGCTGCTGGTGGCGGCGTGGGTGGTAGTGTCGGCGCTGGGGCGAGTGGCGGTGATGCGGCGGGTGGATGCGACGATCCATGCGCGGCCGGGTGCGATGATGGCGCTGCAGGCGGTGCGGATTGCGGCGCTGGCGGCGAGCTTTGCGGTGTGGTTTGCGTGCCTGCGGGCGGCGGCGGATTTTGCGGTGAGCGGGCCGATCGCGGCGGGGAAGGAGCCGAACCTGGTGCTGTACTTCGCGCTGGCGATTGTGGCGACGCTGGGGATGTTTGTGCTGTGGGCGGTGGCGAGCTGGGCGCTGGCGGTGGCTCCGCTGCTGGCGATGCTGCGGAATTTGGGGGCGTGGGCGAGTTTGAAGGCGGCGTTCCGGCTGGGCGCGGTCAGGGGGAAGCTGGTGGAGATCAACCTGGTGATGGGGATTGTGAAGATCGCGCTGATCGTGCTGGCAATGGTGGCGTCAGCGTGCCCGCTGCCGTTTGAGAGCGTGGCGACCCCGGGGTTCATGCTGTGGTGGTACGCGGGGGTGACGGTGGTTTATTTCGTGGCGTCGGATTTCTTCCACGTGGTGCGGATGGTGTATTCGCTGAAGATGTGGAGGGCGTACGAGGGGGATGGGGCGGGCGTTTCGGAAAGCGGCGGGCGGCTGCTGCGAGGCTAGGAGCAAATACGGGGATTCTGGCTGCGCCAGAATGACGGCCGGAAGCGGTTGCGACTAGAGGCCGGAGGATTGAATGGCGGCCAGGATGGGGTGGAGCAGGAGATTGGGGAAGATGCCGAGCAGGGTGACGGCGGCGGCGAGCAAGAGGACCAGGAGCTGGCTGAGGATGGGGGAGTGGATGGGGCGGGCTTCTGCGGCGGGCGGGGTGACGTAGACGGACTTGAGCACGCGCAGGTAGTAGTAGAGCGAGACGGCGGACATGGCGATGGCGAGGACGACCAGCCAGACCAGGTCGGCGGGGTGCGGGGTGGAACCGAGAACGGTTGCGAACAGGTAGAACTTGGCGAAGAAGCCGGCCAGGGGTGGGATTCCGGCGAGCGAGAGAAGGAAGACGGCGAGCGCGAGGGAGAGGATGGGAGCCTGGCGGCTGAGGCCGTCGAAGTAGGCGATACGGTCGCTGCCGCGCTGGTCTTCGACGACGGCGATGACGGCGAAGGCGCCGAGGGTGGCGAGCGC
This sequence comes from uncultured Acidobacteriaceae bacterium, assembly GCA_963787905.1. GTDB lineage: Bacteria > Acidobacteriota > Terriglobia > Terriglobales > Acidobacteriaceae > Edaphobacter. The sequence continues at coordinate 53,341 of CAWBFL010000076.1, forward strand.
GTAGGTGATGACGTAGTAGAGCAAGGCGGCGAGCGATTGCTGGGTGTGGGCGACGATGCCGAGCAGCATGTATCCGGCGTGGGCCACGGCGGAGTAGGCGAGCAGGCGGCGGAGGCTGGTCTGGCGGATGGCGACCAGGTTGCCGAGCAGCATGGAGACGGCGGCCATGAGCGCGAGCACGGGGACCCATCCGCGGACGATGTGGGGGAGGGCGGCGGTGCCGGCGGCTGCGGCGAGGCCGATGGCAACGAGCTGGAAGAAGATGAAGAAGCTGGCGACCTTGGAGCCGGAGGCGATGAAGGCGGCGCTGGGCGCGGGGGCTCCCTGGTAGACGTCGGGCGCCCAGAAGTGGAAGGGGGCGGCGGCGATCTTGAAGCCGAGGCCGATGGCGGTGGTGACGATCGCGATGGCGATGAAGGGGTTGAGCGCGGAGCCGTGGATGGCGGCGGCGATGACGGGCAGGCTGGTGGAGTTGGCGAAGCCGTAGAGCAGGCTGAAGCCGAAGAGCAGGAAGGCGGCGGACATTCCACCGAAGAGGTAGTACTTGAGGGCGGCTTCCCAGGATTGGCGGCTGCGCTTGCTGAAGGCGGCGAGGGTGTAGAGGGAGAGGCTGAGCAGCTCGAGCGAGATGAAGAGGACGAGCAGGTCCTGGGTGGCGACCAGGAACATCATGCCGGCGGTGGCGGTGAGCAGGAGGAGAACGAACTCGCCGACGTGGCCGGTGAAGGTGGAATCGACCGCGAGCAGCAGGGTGAGGATGGTGAAGACGAGCAGCGCGACCTGAACCAGGTGGATGAGGGGATTGGCGATCAGCATGCCGTCGAAGAGGCTGCCCTGCGCGGGGGCGAGCAGGATGCGCAGAATGGCGGCGGCACAGCCGAGCGAGGCGAGGGCGGCGGCGACGGCGAAGCGGACGCGGGTGCCGCGGCGGCGGAGGGCGAGGAGATCGATGGCCATGACGAGGAGCGCCGTGGCGACGACGAGGATTTCCGGCAGGGCGAGTTGAACGAGCTGGGAGTAGTTGGTCATTGCCAGCTCCCTGTGCGCATGCCGGCGAAGAGCGGCGAGTTGAGTGCGGGGACGATGAGATTGAGGAGGACCTGCGGGTAGATGCCGACGAGCACGCTGGCGGCGATGAGGATGATGGCGCCGAGTTTCTCCGGGAGGGTGATAGGCGGCAGCGGGTGATGGTGTGGCGGAGCAGCGGGCTCGGTGGGCGAGTCGGAGAAGAAGGCTTTCTGCAGGGCGCGCCAGACGTAGGCGACGCCGATGACGATGCCGAGGCCGACGCCGACGGCGAGCAGCGGGTAGGCGTGCCAGGCGCCGATGAGGATCATGAGCTCGGCGACGAAGCCGGAGAAGCCGGGCAGGCCCATGCCGGCCATGCCGGCGATGACGAAGGTGGCAGCGGCGAAGGGCAGGACGCGGTTGAGGTTCATGGGGCCGAGGGCGGCGAGCTCGCGGGTGTGGGTGCGGGCGTAGACCATGCGGCCGACGACGGCGAAGAGCAGGCCGGCGAGGATGCCGTGGGAGTACATCTGCAACACGGCGCCGGAGAGGCCGATCTGGTTGAGGGTCATGAGGCCGAGCAGGATGAAGCCCATGTGGCTGACGCTGGAGTAGCCGATGACGAACTTGAAGTCTTTCTGGACCAGCGCGACGGAGGCGCCGTAGACGATTCCGACGATGGCGAGCAGGGCGAAGACATCGCGCCAGGAACCGAGGCCGAGGACATGGTGCGACCAGGGGCCGAGGCCGAGGGGAAACAGGACCATGGCGACGCGCAGGCAGCCGTAAGCGCCGAGCTTCATGACCACGCCGGCGAGCAGCATGGAGGCGGCGGTGGGCGCGGCGACGTGGCCGGTGGGCGCCCAGGTGTGGAAGGGCCAGAGGCCGGCGAGGATGGCGAAGCCGACGAAGACCAGGGGGAAGGCCAGCATCTGGAAGTGGGGCGAGAAGTGGAACTGGGCGAGGTCGGCGAGCGAGGTGGTGCGCGAGCCGGCGGCGACGTAGGCGGCGATGAGTCCGATGAGGACCATGGCGGAGCCGATGAAGGAGTAGAGGGCGAGCTTCATAGCGCCATATTCGCGGCGGGTGGAACCCCAGGTGGCTATGAGGAAGTACTTGGGGATGATGACGATTTCGTAGAAGACGAAGAGGAGGAAGAGGTCGGCGGAGAGGAAGACGCCGTAGACGGATCCGATGAGGAGGAGGTAGAAGGCGAAGAACTCGTTGGTGCGCTCGGCGATGTCCCAGGAGAAGAGGATGCCGGTGACGGCGACGATGCCGGTGAGCAGGACGAGGACGAGGGAGATGCCGTCGGCGGCGAGGTGGTAATGGATACCGAGTGAGGAAATCCAAGGGACGTCGACGATGGGGAGCACTTCCCCGGTGCGGTTCTGGAGGAAGGCGGTGAGCGCAAGGGCAAAGCCGGCGAGGGCGGTCAGCAGCGCGAGGATGCGGGCGGCGGTGACGCTGGTTTTGGGCAGCAGCAGCAGGGCGGCGGCGCCGAGGAACGAGATGTAGATGGTCCAAGCGAGCATAAGAAAAAACACCACGAACAAAAACGATTACGACGAAAGAGACGGGGGAGTGCGTTGCAAAAACAACCTTAGTGGCACGCTCCGCATTCCCTCAGGGGCTAAAGCCCGGCCATCTCTGTGACTTTTTACGTACGGGCTAAAGCCCGCACCTATCAAAACGATAACAACCTGCTTGCGTGATGACTGCATCAGAAACCGAGTTGCTGGACCAAGTGCATGGCGGTGGTGTTGACAACGCCGAGGATGAGTTGCGGGTAGAGGCCGACTAAGAACATGAGGGCGATGGCGGGCGCGAGAGCGAGGCGCTCGCCGGTGGACAGGTCAGGGAAGCCGGCCCATTTGGGGTTGAGCGGGCCGGAGAAGACGCGTTCGAGGATACCGAGGATGAAGAGGGCGGTGAGGAGCAGGCCGAGGACGGAGATCGACGTGGCCCAGGAGACGAGCGGGAAGGTGCCTTTGAAGATGAGGAATTCGCCGGGGAAGCCGTTGAGGCCAGGCAATCCGAGCGAAGAGAAGAGGGCGATGCCCATGAGCCCGGTGAAGACGGGAGCGACTTTGCGCAGGCCACCGAAGTCGGCGAGGTCGCGCAGGCCGCCGCTGCGTTGCTCGAGCAGCGCGATGAACCAGAAGAGGATGCCGGCGGTGAGGGCGTGGTTGAAGAGCTGCAGGAAGACGCCATTGAGGGCGGCGGACTTTTCGGCGGCGAGCGATGCGTCCGGGCCGGTGAATTTGGCGACGGCGAAGATGGCCAGCATGCAGTAGCCGAGGTGATTGACGGAAGAGTAGGCGAAGATGCGCTTGAGGTCGGTCTGGGCGTAGGCGGCGTAGGCGGAGAGCACGATGGTGGCGACGGCGAGCCAAAGGAGCGGGGTGAGGACGGTCTGCATCTGCGCGCCGAAGATGGGGAGCAGGATGCGGAGGAAGCCGTAGACGCCCATCTTGGACATGGCGCCGGTGAGGAGGATGGTGGTGCCGGTGGGGGCTTCGGCGTAGGCGGCGGGCAGCCAGGTGTGGAAGGGAATGAGCGGGACTTTGACGGCGAAGCCGAGGAAGGCCCCGGCGAAGAGGAGCAGGGCGAGGTGCTCCGGCGTGAAGCGGTGCCAGGCGAGGTTGGCGACGACGGCGGGCATGAGCTGGTTGTGGTGGGCGAGCGCGGCGAGGCCGGTGAAGTCGAAGGTATGCGTGGCGAGGAAGATGGCGAGGAACGACAACAGCATGGCGACCGAGCCGACCATGGTGTAAATGAGGAACTGAGTGGAGGCTTTGGTGCGGCGCGGGCCTCCCCAGAGGCGGATGAGGAAGAATGCGGGGATGAGGCCGAGCTCCCAGTAGAGGAAGAAGTGGAAGAAATTGAGGGCGGTGAAGGTGCCGAAGAGGCAGGCTTCGAGCAGGAGAACGAGGGAGAAATAGAGAGGAGCTCGGGCGGGATCCTGCTGGGGGATCTGCCAGGAGGCGGCGATGGCGATGGGGACGACGATGGCGCTGAGCAGCAGCATCAGGAGGCCGAGGCCGTCGATGCCGAGGTGGTATTCGACGCCGAGGGCGGGGATCCATGTGAAGCGTTCCTGGAATTGGAGCGCGCCGGAGGTGCGGTCGAAGTGGAACCAGAGGAAGAGGGTGAGGGCGAGCGCGGCGAAGCTGAAGGCGAGCGCGGTGTAGCGTGCGAGGGATTTGTTGCGGCCGAGCGCGAGGACGATGAGGGCTCCAGCGACGGGGAGAGCAGTGAGCAGAGTGAGGATGGGGATCATGCTTTCGCCCCCCAGAGCAGGAACAGGACCAGCGCGATGAGGGCGCAGCCGATGATGCGGAGGTAGGTCTGGACGCGGCCGCCCTGCAGGAGGGCGAGGAGCTGGCCGGAGCGGGAGACGCTTTCGCAGCCGCTGTCGAAGCCGGAGTTGATGACGCCGAGGTCGAGGAAGTTGTCGACCCAGGCGAGGGCGACCACGAGGCCGGCGACGATTTGGACCAGGCCGTTCCAGATCCAGCGGTCGAACCAGTCGGAAATATGGGAGAAGAAGGTGGTGAGGCGGATGAGGGTGGCGGCGTAGAAGGCGTCGACGTAGCAGGCGTGGTTGAGGACGGAGAAGAGTTGCGGCTGGAGGGTGCCGAGGGCGTCGGGGGCCTGGGCGGAGGTGATGGGCTTGCGGCCGTAGAAATACCAGCCGAGGCCGAGGCCGAGGAAGACGAGCAGGGACGAGGAGATCATTACGGGGATAAGGCCGGGTTCGGAGAAGCCGGAGAAGCTGAGGGGCGTGGAAGTGCCGGCGAGAAAGGACTGGAACCAGGGCCAGGCGGGCGTCCCAACGAAGCCGAGGAGGATGGCGCAGGCGGCGAGGATGACCAGAGGGATGGTCATAACGGCGGGGCTTTCGTGGGGATGGTGCGCGGCGTGGTGGGCGGGGTCTTCGAAATGCGCGGCGAGTTGCGGGTCGTCATGGGTGGAGGCGGCGAGGCGATTGCTGCCGGCGAAGACGTAGTAGACCTGGCGGGTCATGTAGAAGGCGGTGAGCAGAGCGCCGAGTGCGCCCATGTAGAAGGGGACTTGCGAGATGGACCAGTTGTGGGCGGCGTGAAGGATGGCGTCCTTGGACCAGAAGCCGGAGAAGAAGAAGGGGAACCCGCAGAGCGCGAGCATGCCGGCCATGTAGGTGAGGAAGGTGACGCGCATGTGCTTGGCGAGGCCGCCCATGCGGCGGATGTCCTGCTCGCCGGAGCAGCCGTGGATGACGGAGCCGGCGCCGAGGAAGAGCAGGGCTTTGAAGAAGGCGTGGGTGATGAGATGGAACATGCCGACGGCGGGGCCGCCGACGCCGAGGCCCATCATCATGTAGCCGAGTTGGGAGACGGTGGAGTAGGCGAGGATGCGCTTGATGTCGTATTGCGCGACGGCGATGGTGGCGGCGAAGAGGGCGGTGATGGCTCCGACCCAGGTGACGACCTGGAGGGCGACGGTGGGGGTGAGCTGTCTCGCGCGATGGCGTGGCGGACATCAGGGGATAAATGCGGGCGATGAGGAAGACGCCGGCGGCGACCATGGTGGCGGCGTGGATGAGGGCGCTGACGGGGGTGGGGCCTTCCATGGCGTCGGGCAGCCAGACGTGGAGCGGGACCTGGCCGGATTTGCCGGCCGCGCCGCAGAAGATGAGGATGCCGATGGCGGAGGCGGCGGTGAGGCCGAGAAGGTCGTCTGCGCGCGAGATGCGAGAGCGCGGCCGTCTCCAGGCAGCCGAGGCCGGAGTTGTAGAAGAGCAGCGTGCCGGACTGGGCGTAGAGCCAGACCATGCCGATGAGGAAGCCGAGGTCGCCGATGCGGGTGGTGATGAAGGCTTTCTTGGCGGCGGCGGCGGCTTCGGGCTTGGCGTACCAGAAGCCGATGAGCAGGTAGGAGGTGAGGCCGACGATCTCCCAGCACATGAAGAGGAGCAGCAGGGAGTTGGCGATGATGACGCCGAGCATGGCTCCGGCGAAGAGGGCGAGGAAGCAGAAGAAGCGGGTGAAGTTTTCGTCGTGCTCCATGTAGCCGATGCTGTAGATGAAGATGAGCAGGCCGACGAAGGTGACCATGACCAGCATGACGGCGGTGAGCGGGTCGAGCACCCAGCCGAGCTGGAGCCACTGGTCGCCGAACTGGAACCAGCGGAAGTTGAAGACCTGGATGGCGGGGTGGGCGAGCGCGTGGGCGAAGGCGCAGAGGGAGAGCAGGAACGAGAGCGCCATGGAGCCGATGGCGAGGGAGGCAGCGGGCATGCGGCTGCGCTGTCTGAGCAGAGCGCCGAATCCGGCGGCGAGGAAGGGCAGCGCGGGAATCAGCCAGAGGTTTTGAACGATCCAGGTCATAGAGGGCGGCGTCATGAAGCAGTCGGCAGTTGCAGTGCGAGGTGTGGCGGGTTGATGTCGCTTAGCCTTCAGGGAGTTCATCTGGTCCAGGTCGGTGGTCCGGAGTGCCGGTAGGCAGCGAGGATGATGCCCAGGCCGACGGCGGCCTCCGCGGCGGCGACGCTGATGGAGAAGATGGCGAACATGATGCCGGTGAGTCGGCGGGGTTGGGGCCGTAGCGCCAGAAGGCGATGAAGTTGAGGTTGGCGGCGTTGAGCATGAGCTCGATGCCGATGAGGACGAGGATGGCATTGCGCCGGGTGAGGGCTCCGGCGAGGCCGATGGAAAAGAGCAGCGCGGGAGAGCAGGAGATAGCTTTGAAGGGAGCTCACTTCGACTCCTCCTTGCGGTCCATGGCGATGACGACGGCGCCGATGAGCGCGGCGGTGAGCAGCAGGCCCATGATCTCGAGGGGCAGGACGTAGCGGTGCATCAGGGCGCGCCGATCTGCTGGACGCTGATGCCGGGCTGGCGGGGCGCGGCTGGGCGCGAGGTGGTCCGGCAGCGGATGGCCCAGGCGAGGACGGCGAAGACGGCGGCGGCGACGACGCTGCCGGCAAGCCAGTGACGCGAGTAGGCGGGCAGCGGCACGGGCGTGGGGCTGTGGGTCATCATGATGGCGAAGACGGCGAGGATGGCGACGGCGCCGACGTAGACCATGATCTGGGTGAAGCCGACGAACTGGGCGTCGAGCTGGAGGTAGAGCGCGGCGACTCCAGCGAAGCCGACGGTGAGGGCGAGCACGCAGTGGACGGCGTTGCGCAGGCCCATGGCGGCGGCGGTGCCGGCGACGGTGAGAGTGGCGAGAATGAGGAAGGCTGCGGTCATTTGGGCTATTCGGCGAACTGGTAGGTACGCACCTGGAACTTCTTTTTCCTTTTGAGGCCGGCGGCGAGCAGGATGCAGGGGATGGCGACGATGGCGGTGCAGACCAGCCAGCGCAGCAGGCCGTGGGGCATGAAGTGCCAGACGCCGGCGACCAGCATGTTGAGCAGGGCCATGGGAAGCACGAACTCCCAGGCCAGGTTCATGAGCTGATCCATGCGCAGGCGTGGGAGGGTTCCGCGAATCCAGATAAAGAAGCCGATGAGGGCGAGGAGCTTGAGGAAGAACCAGACGTAGGAGGGAATCCAGGTGAGGAACGAAAAGGGCGCGGCCCAGCCGCCGAGGAAGAGGGTGATGGCCATGCCGCTGGTGGCGAACATGCCGAGGTATTCGCCGAGGAAGAAGAGGGCGAATTTGAAGCCGGAGTACTCGATGTAATAGCCGGCGATGATTTCGGATTCCCCTTCGGGGAGGTCGAAGGGGGAGCGGTTGGACTCGGCGGTAGCGGCGATCATGAAAAGGACGAAGCCGACAAAGCCCCAGGGGGTGAAGACGAACCAATGGGGCAGGGTGTGGGTGTAGGTGGCCTGCTGGTTGACGATGTCGACGGTGGAGAGCGAGCCGGCCTGCATGATGACGGCGACGGTGGCGAGGACCAGCGGGACTTCGTAGCTGATCATCTGGGCGATGGCGCGCATGGCTCCGAGCAGCGAGTACTTGCTGCGGCTGGACCAGCCGGCCATGAAGACGGAGAGTTCGACGACGGAGCCGACGGCGAAGAAGAAGAGGACGCCGGAGTTGAGGTTGACCAGCACCATGTTGCGGCCGACCGGAAGCACGGCGTAGGCGAGGAAGGCGGCGGCGACCAGCAGCAGCGGCGCGAGGAAATGGACGGCGTGGTCCGCGGTGAGAGGGACGATGTCTTCCTTGGTGAGGGATTTGATGGCGTCGGCGATGGGCTGGAAGAGGCCGAAGGGGCCGGTACGGTTGGGGCCGAGGCGGTTCTGGATGCGGCCGAGGCCCTTGCGCTCCAGCCAGGTGGTGATGGCGAAAAGCAGCGGAAAGGTGATGACGATGGCGATGACGCAGAGGACGGCCGAGGCGAGGGGGCGGGCGGCGACGGGGAGATAGCCGAGCAGCCAGGCCTTGGCGATGACGAAGATCTGGTCGAGAGTTTGAGTCATCGAGGTTCACCGCCGACGGGCTGGACTTGCGGGGCGGGTGCGGGGGCTGCGGCTTTGGCGGCGGCGGCATCGGCGGCAGCTTTGGCTTTGGCGGCGGCTGCGGCGCGTTCGGCGGCAAGCGCGGCATCGACGGCAGCGGCTTCGGTGGGATGGATCTGGTGGTAGTACTGGTTGGATTTGGAGAGCTTCTGCTTGTCGAGCAGCAGGCCGGCGAAGCGGTCGGCGGTGGGCAGGTCGTAGTCGACGTCCATCTTGATGGCATCGAAGGGACAGACTTCGACGCAGATCTGGCAGCTCATGCAGACGGAGATATCGATGTCGAAGACGGCGGGGTAAGCTTGCAGCTTGCCGGTGGCGTCGGGCTTTTTGTCCGCGCTCTTCTTGATGAGGATGCACTTGGGCGGACATTCTTTTTCGCAGATCTGGCAGGCGACGCAGCGCATGCCCTGCTGCCAGTCGGAGCCGTCGTAGACGAGGAAGGGGAAGCTGCGGGCGGCTTCGATCTGGGGCAGGCGCTGTTCGGGGTACTGGATGGTGGTAAGGCGGTTCCTGCTGAGATAGCTGCCGAAGAAGTTCCGGGCGGTCTCCGCGAGGCCTTTGAGGATGCCGTCACCGAACATGGGGGGCCTCCGGGAGAGTCAGGGCTAACGAGAGTCGTGGAGAGGTCGTTTCGCGTCCGCGAGCGATGACCTCAGGGGCTAAAGCCCCGCAAGTGGGGCGGATGCGTTGCGGCACGGCTGAAGCCGTGCCCTTAAGCACGATCGGTTGCGGCGCGTCTGAAGCCGTGCCCTTAAGCACGATCGGTTGCGGCGCGTCTGAAGCCGTGCCCGTAAGCATGATCGGTTGTGGCAAGGCTGAAGCCGTGCCCTTAAGCACGACGGCCGACGAGGTCAACGGGGATTCGTTAGACAAAGGCCCGAGGCGAAAGCCTCTTTGATTTGAGGGGCGGCGTGTCCGCGGGCTAAAGCCCGCTGCTACTCCGAAAGGCTCTGATCGGCGGTTGAAGCCTGCTACTACTCCGATTGCTCTGGGCGTGGACAAGGTATTCATCGGTCTACCTCGCCGAGGACGATGTCGACGCTGCCGAGGATGGCTACCACGTCGGCTACATTGACGCCGAGGCAGAGGTCTTCGAGCACGGTGAGGTTGATGAGCGAGGGCGGGCGGACCTTGTAGCGGTAGGGGTTGGGCGAGCCGTCGCTGACGAGGTAGAAGCCGAGCTCGCCCTTGGGGGATTCGATGCGGCCGTAGGCTTCGCCGGGCTTGGGGCGGAAGCCGCGGATGCGCATTTTGGGGTCGACGATGGGGCCGGCGGGGATATCGCGCATGGCGTCGTTGAGGATTTTGAGGGACTCGCGCATTTCGAGGAAGCGGATCATGTAGCGATCGTAGACGTCACCGTGGGCGCCGAGGGGGACGCGGAAGTCGAAGCGGTCGTAGATGCTGTACTTGTCGACTTTGCGGATGTCGTAGTTGACGCCGCTGGCGCGGGCCATGGGGCCGCTGATGCCGGCGTTGATGGCGAGCTGGGCGGAGAGAACGCCGATGCCCTGGGTGCGCTCCATGAGGATTTCGTTGGAGACGAGGAGCGCTTCGTACTCGTCGAGGAACTGGGGGAATTCGGCGACGACTTTGCGGGCGCGGTCGAGCCAGCCGGAGGGGAGATCGACGCGGCAGCCGCCGAAGCGCATGTAGTTGCACATCATGCGGGAGCCGGTGAGCTCTTCGAAGAGGTCGAGGATTTTTTCGCGCTCGCGGAAGGCATACATCAGGGGCGTGCCGCTGGAGCCCATGTCCTGGAGGAGGAAGCCGATGAGGGAGGCGTGGTTTTGCAGGCGGGTGAGCTCGCCGGTGATGACGCGGAGGTATTCGGCGCGCTCGGGCACCTGGAGGCCGGCGAGTTTTTCGACGGCGAGGGCGTAGCCCCAGTTATTTGTGATGGAGCAGAGGTAGTCGAGGCGGTCGGTGTAGGGCATGGAGCCCAGGTAGGTTTCGTTCTCGGCGATTTTTTCGTGGTTGCGGTGGAGGTAGCCGAAGACGGGCTTGAGCTTGACGACATGCTCGCCGTCGAGCACGACGTTCATACGGAAGACGCCGTGGGTGGAGGGGTGCTGCGGGCCCATGGAGATTTCGAGGAGCTGCTCCTCGGTGCCGTCGATGGGGGCGGGTGCGATGGGGTAGGCGGTGGTGCTCATTGGCCTCCCGTCGGGTTGAGATGGTGCTGGGCGCGTTCGAGGACGTGGTCGTGGGCGGTGGGCTCGTACTCGTAGTCGTCGGGGTCGACGTAGTCGCGGCGCATGGGGTGGTCGAGGAAGCCGTCCCACATGAGGATGCGGCGGAGGTCGGGATGGCCGTCGAAGACGACGCCGTAGAGGTCGAAGATTTCGCGCTCCTGGAACTCGGCGCTGCGCCAGACGGGGGTGAGCGAGGGCAGATGGACGCCTGCGTCGCGGTCGAGAGTACGCAGGCGGAGGGTCAGGGGGCCGTGCTTCAGGTGATGCGAGTAGAGGTGATAGACGACTTCGAGATAGCCGGGAGTGACGGTCTTCTGGACTTCGTCGACTTCGGTTTCGACTGGGCCATTGGGGCCGTCGACGAGCTTCTTGACCTTGATTTTGGCGGAGGTTTCCTTGGGCAGCCAGTCGAGGCCGGTGACGTTGGAGCAGAAGTCGAAGCGGAGGTTGGCGGCATCGCGGAGGAAGAGAGCGACGGCGAAGGCGTGGTCTGGATCGAGCAGCAGCGAGTGCTGGGCCGATGGGCTGCCGTTGGGGACGATCTCCAGGCGGCAGCCGGGGACGTTGGCCTCGAGTTCGGACTTAATCGTTTCGAGATTCATCCGTTCCTGCCTGGGTAATCTGGACCAGAGGGGCCTTCCAAACGGCCCGGTTCTGGGTGGGTTCAAGGTCGTGGGCGCCGAAGCGGGGAACGGCGAATTCGCTGGGTTGGCCGGCGGTGAGGTGGCGCGGGCGGGCTTCGCCGGTAAGCTGCTGGGCGTCGATCTTGCGCTGCAGCATCATGAAGGCGTCGATGAGGGCTTCCGGGCGGGGCGGGCAGCCGGGGATATAGACGTCGACGGGGATGTAACGGTCGATGCCCTTGAGGACGTTGTAGCCCTGCTTGAAGGGGCCTCCGGAGATGGCGCAGGCGCCCATGGAGATGACGTACTTGGGTTCGGGCATCTGGTTATAGAGGCGGACGACCTGAGGCGCCATTTTCTTGGTGACGGTGCCGGCGACGATCATGAGGTCGGCCTGGCGGGGGGAAGGGCGGAAGACCTCGGCGCCGAAGCGGGCGAGGTCGTAGCGGGCCATGGTGGCGGCGATCATCTCGATGGCGCAACAGGCGAGGCCGAAGTTCAGCGGCCAGATGGAGCTCTTGCGGCCCCAGTTGTAGAGATCCTGCAGGGTGGTCGCAAAGATTCCCTGTTTGCTCAACTCGGCTTTTAGCTGTTCATCCACCCCTAAATCCTTGGCTGTGATTGGTTGACGACGACGGTGCGGCGTAAGTTCCAGTTCCGGGGGTCTTGTTTTCCGGCTTCAGGTCCGATTCAACGGAGGGGCCGGGGCGTTACGCGGAGCGAAATACGGAGATTCTGGAGCTTAGCTCCAGAATGACGACAGGCTGGAGCAGACGACAGGTTGGCGGGGACGACGGGTTGGAGGTCATGTCCAGACGAGGACGTTCTTCTGGTAGGCCCAGACCAAACCTTCCACCAACAGGAGCAGGAAGACGAGCATGGCTATGGATTCCGCCATGGAGAAACCGGTGAAGGCGACGGCGAAGGGGAGGAGGAAGATGGCTTCGACGTCGAAGACGAGAAAGATGATGCCGTAGAGGTAGTAGCCGGGCTTGAACTGGATCCAGGCGTCGCCTTCGGATTCGAGGCCGCACTCGTAGACAGCGTTTTTGCTGGGACCGGGCTTGTGGGGAGAGAAAAAGCGGGCCCATAACCAGGCCAGCAACAGTGGCGTAAGCGCGAACGCGACGGCTGCGAGCAACAGCACAACAACTGGCAGATAAAGGCCGTTCGTCATAGCTGGCTCTACTGTAGCAGACGTTCGGGGGTGGTCTTGTGACCACGCTCACAGCTTTCCGGCGACCCTCGACCGCAGAATTGGATGCGTATAGAACCGGTCTCATATTTTGGCCGCTTGCGATACCCGCGCGGTGTGGAACCCGCCCGGATGGCAGGTCCCATGTGAGCCACACAGGCATTCCGGTTGTTTATGGAACCAGTTCCATTGAAGGGGAAAAATGACAGAACAGAAGACGGTGATTCTGGACGGGAACGAAGCGTGTGCTTCGGTGGCGTATCGGCTGGCGCAAGTGATCACGATTTATCCGATTACCCCGTCGTCCACGATGGCGGAGTGGGCCGACCAGTGGAAGGAAGAGGGGCGGAAGAACATCTGGGGCACCATCCCGGTGGTGGCGGAGATGCAGAGCGAGGGCGGAGCCGCGGGCGCGATGCATGGGGCGCTGCAGGCGGGGGCGTCGGGGACGACGTTTACGGCGTCGCAGGGGCTGCTGCTGATGATTCCGAATATGTACAAGATTGCCGGGGAGCTGACGGCGAACGTGATCCACGTGACGGCGCGGGCGGTGGCGACGCATGCGCTTTCGATCTTTGGCGACCAGAGCGATGTGATGGCGTGCCGGTCTACGGGCTACGCGATGCTGGCGTCGAACTCGGTGCAGGAGGCGGCGGATATGGCGCTGATTGCGCATATTTCGACGCTGAAGGCGCGGGTGCCGTTTCTGCATTTCTTCGACGGCTTCCGGACTTCGCACGAGATCAACAAGGCGCTGGCGATTTCGGATGAGACGATCCAGGCGATGCTGGATGAGCCAGCGGTGCTGGCGCACCGCGCGCGGGCGCTGACGCCGGACCAGCCTATTTTGCGGGGGACGGCGCAGAACCCGGATGTGTACTTCCAGGCGCGGGAGGCGGGGAATCCCTACTACCTGGCGTGTCCGACGATTGTGCAGGAGACGATGGACCGCTTTGCCGAACTGACGGGGCGGGCGTATCACCTGTTCGATTACGTGGGGGCCCCGGATGCGGAGCGGGTGGTTGTGCTGATGGGCTCGGGCGCGGGCGCGGTGGAAGAGACGATCAAGTACCTGAACGCGCAGGGCGAGAAGCTGGGGCTGCTGAAGGTGCGGCTGTACCGGCCGTTTGCCGCGGAGGCGTTCCTGGCCGCGTTGCCGCCGACGGTGAAGTCGATTGCGGTGCTGGACCGGACGAAAGAGCCGGGCGCGCTGGGCGAGCCGCTGTACCAGGACGTGGTGACGGCGTTCAGCGAGGCGTTCTCGAGCGGGACGGCGCCGTTTGCGGTGCAGCCGCGGATTATCGGCGGGCGGTATGGTCTGTCGTCGAAGGAGTTTACGCCGGCGATGGCGAAGGGTGTGTTCGACGAGCTGAAGAAGCCGCGGATGCGGAACCACTTCACCATCGGGATCAACGACGATGTGACGCATACCAGCCTGGCCTACGATCCGGAGTTTTCGACCGAGGACCCGCGGACGGTGCGGGCACTGTTCTATGGGCTGGGGTCGGATGGAACGGTGGGCGCGAACAAGAATTCGATCAAGATTATCGGGTCGGAGACGCCGGGCTATGCGCAGGGATACTTTGTGTACGACTCGAAGAAGTCGGGGTCGGTGACGACGTCGCATTTGCGCTTCGGGCCGGACCCGATCCTGTCGACCTACCTGATCAGCAAGGCGAACTTCGTGGCGTGCCACCAGTTCCAGTTCCTGGAGCGGATGGATATTCTGGCGGCGGCTGCGCCGGGCGCGGTGTTCCTGCTGAACAGCCCATATGGGCCGGGAGAGATCTGGAACTACCTGCCGAAGAAGACGCAGGAGACGATCATCGAGAAGAAGCTGCAGTTCTACGTGATCGACGGCAATACGGTGGCGCGCGAGACCGGGATGGGCAACCGACTGAACACGATTATGCAGACGTGCTTCTTCGCCATCAGCGGGGTGCTCCCGCGCGACGAGGCGATTGAACAGATCAAGAAGGCGATCAAGAAGACCTACGGCAAACGCGGGGATGCAGTGGTGCAACAGAACTTTGCCGCGGTGGATGCGGCGGTGAGCCATCTGTACCAGGTGGTGCTGCCGGACAAGGCTACGGCGACGTTCGACATTCTGCCGACGCTGCCGAAGGAGGCGCCGGACTTCGTCTATAACGTGCTGGGCGCGATGGCGGCCGGACACGGCGACCAGTTGCCGGTGAGCGCGCTGCCGCCGGGGGAACGTTCCCCACGGGGACGGCGAAGTGGGAGAAGCGGAATATCGCGCAGATGATTCCGGTGTGGGACGAGCAGCTGTGCATTCAGTGCGGGAAGTGCGTGCTGGTGTGTCCGCACGCGGTGATTCGCGCGAAGGTGTACGACCAGACGCTGCTGGCAGATGCGCCGGCGACGTTCAAGAGCGCGAAGCCGAAGTGGAAGAACATGGACTCGGAACTGTACACGCTGCAGGTGGCTCCGGAGGATTGCACCGGATGCACGCTGTGCGTGGAGATCTGCCCGGTGAAGAGCAAGAGCGAAGCCAAGCACAAGGCCATCAACATGGAGATGCAGGCTCCGCTGCGCGAGACCGAGGCGAAGAACTGGAGCTTCTTCGAGGCGCTGCCGGAGGTGGATCGCGGACGGCTGTCGCATACGCAGGTGAAGGATATTCAACTGCTGGAGCCGCTGTTCGAGTTCTCGGGCGCGTGCGCGGGCTGCGGCGAGACGCCCTATCTGAAGCTGCTGACGCAGTTGTTCGGCGACCGGCTTTATATTGCGAACGCGACGGGCTGCTCGTCGATCTACGGCGGCAACCTGCCGACCACGCCCTACACCTATAACAAGAGCGGGCGCGGACCGACGTGGTCGAACTCGCTGTTTGAGGACAACGCGGAGTTCGGGATGGGGATGCGGCTGGCGCTGGACCAGCAGAAAGGTTACGCGGAGAACCTGCTGGGAAGGCTGGCTCCGGTGCTGGGCGACGACCTGGTGACCGCGATTGTGAGCGCGGACCAGACCAAGGAAGCCGACATCAATGTGCAGCGGGAACGAGTGAAGGCGGTGCGCGAGAAGCTGGCGGGAGTGGACTCGGCGGAGGCGCGCGCGCTGCTGACGGTGGCGGACTCGCTGGTGCGGAAGAGCGTGTGGATCATCGGCGGCGACGGATGGGCGTACGACATCGGGTTCGGCGGACTGGACCATGTGCTGGGTTCGGGCCAGAACGTGAAGGTGCTGGTGCTGGATACGGAGACGTACTCGAATACCGGCGGGCAGATGTCGAAGGCGACGCCGCGCGGCGCAGTGGCGAAGTTTGCCGAAGGCGGCAAGCCGAACAGCAAGAAAGACCTGGCGATGGAGGCGGTTGCGTATGGGTCAGTGTACGTGGCGCGGGTTGCGCTGGGCGGCAGCGACATGCAGACGGTGAAGGCGTTCCAGGAGGCGGAAGCGTACAACGGGCCGGCGATCATCATTGCCTACAGCCACTGCATTGCGCATGGATACGAGCTGGCGTACGGCATGGAGCAGCAGAAGAATGCGGTGCTCTCCGGCTACTGGCCGCTGATGCGGTATAACCCGGCGTTGCGGGCGGAGGGCAAGAATCCGTTCATTCTGGATTCGAAGGCGCCGTCGATTCCGCTGAAGCAGTATGCGTACCACGAGGCTCGGTACACGATGCTGGCGCGCAGCCGGCCGGAGGTTGCGGCGAAGCTGCTGGTGGAGGCGCAGGACGATGTGGAGCGCGAGTGGAGAGTGTATTCCGGCCGGGCTGCCATGGCGGGACGTTCGGCGACGCCAAATATTGCTCCACCGGAACCTGAGGGCAAAATTGCGCCGCTCGGATCGGGGGCGGCCCAATGATTGACCTAAGCACAGCGTACCTGGGGTTAAGGCTGAAGAGTCCGCTGGTGGCGTCGTCCTCGCCGCTGACGGAATCTCTGGAGAATGTGCGGCGGCTGGAGGATGCAGGCGCGGCGGCGGTGATCCTGCCGTCGATCTTCGAAGAGCAACTGACGCTGGAGAGCAACGCACTGGACCGCGATTTGTCGCGCGGGACGGAGTCGTTTGCGGAGTCGCTGAGTTACCTGCCGCCGTATGAGGATTACCGGCAGGGACAGGACGTTTATCTCGGGCAGATTCGGCGGGCGAAAGACGCGTGCAGCATTCCGATTCTGGCGAGCCTGAATGGCGCGACAGCCAGCGGCTGGGTGCGGTTTGCGAAGGAGATCGAGCAGGCGGGAGCGGATGCGATTGAGTTGAATACGTATTCGCTGGCTACGGCGGCGAGCGAGACCAGCGCGGCGATTGAGAAGGGACTGGTGACGCTGGTGCGGCAGGTGAAGGAGGCAACGGGGATTCCGGTGGCGGTGAAGTTGTCGCCGCAGTTCACCAGCATTCCGCACCTCGCGATGGAACTGGATGGCGCGGGAGCGGATGCGCTGGTGCTGTTCAACCGGTTCTATCAGCCGGACTTCGATATCGAAAACCTGGACGTGCGGCCGAAGCTGGTGCTGAGCCGGCCGGAGGAGTTGCTGCTGCGGCTGCACTGGGTTGCGATTCTGTACGGCGATGTGCGCGCGGACCTGGCGGTGACGGGAGGCATTCACAGCGCAGAGGGCGTGCTGAAGTCGATTATGGCGGGCGCGCAGGTGGCGATGACGACATCGTCGCTGCTGGCGAAGGGGATTGCGCACTTGACCACGATGGAAACGGAGCTGGTGCGCTGGATGGAGGCACACGAGTACGAATCGATTGGGCAGATGCGCGGCAGCCTGAGCCGACGCGCGGTGCCGGACCGATCGGCGTTCGAGCGGGGGAACTACATCAAGACGTTGAGCAGTTACACGTTGCGTCCGGCGGTAGCGCAATACGATTAGGAAAGCGGGCGGGAAGCTGATGAGACTTGCGCGGCGTGCTGCGCGTCACTAGCAAATGACGCGGATGGAAGCGCGCGATCGATTGGGGGGTTGAAACGACAGACGATGTTGGGTTCGGCGGGAGGCGAGCGTTTTCCTCAGGGGCTAAAGCCATGACAGTTGACGGCATCTATCGGCGCGGCTGAAGCCGCGCCGGTATCGATTTACCCGGATTTACGTGTGCGGCAAACGCAACTTCTGTGTGATGCGCACATTGAAAGCCAACGCCCTTGTATCTTGTGATGGTTCAGAGAGTTACAGGAGCGGCGAGAGGTGGGGAAGAGGGCTGGAGCAGGGTGCGGCAGGCATGCGATCGGCCAGGCTGGACTACAATTTAACCCGGTGGTTTGCGGCGCAGATTACGAGAGGTGAGTACGACTCGCGACCTGAGCGCTGGACGCGCGGCCCCGACAATCTTGTGCACGTGTGACGATCCATTGGCCTCAGGAGCCAGCGATCGAAAATGGAATTAAATAGGAAGGGAAGCATTCTTAAATGACTACCAGTCAGCTCGTGGCAGAGGGCCAGCCAGTGACGGAACGTGTGGGTGGGGTAAAGCCAGTCGTCAACGATTTTTCAATTCAGATTGCAACGGTCAACGGATCGGGTTCGCAGTCCGCTAACAGCGTTCTGCTGCGCAGCATTTTCCGCATGGGCGTGCCGGTCTCGGGGAAGAACCTGTTTCCGTCGAATATTGCGGGACTGCCGACGTGGTACACGATCCGGGTGAGCAAGCACGGATGGGTGGCGCGCAAGACGGACATCGATCTGCTGATCGCGATGAACCCGGAGACGGCGCGGGAAGATGTGCTGTCGCTGCGAGGCGGGCGCGGCGGTGATCTACGACGAGTCGCTGAAGCTGAACGAGCTGCGCTCGGACGTGACGTATTATCGCGTGCCGTTCGACAACTGGCGGCGGCCACAGGCGCGGAGGCGAAGCTGCGCAAGCTGGTGAAGAACATGGTGTACGTGGGCGTCGCGGCCCAGTTGCTGTCGCATGGACATGGAGTCGGTGGAGAAGACGGTGCGCAAGCAGTTCGCCAAAAAGGTGAAGGCGGCGGAGTTGAACTGGAACGCGGTGCGGGTGGGCTTCGAATATGCGGCGAGTACGCTGACCAAGCAGGATCCGTTTGTGGTGGAGCCGATGAACGCCACCGAGGGCAAGATCATCATCGACGGCAATGCGGCCGCCGCGATGGGCGCGATGTTCGCCGGGGTGACGGTGGTGGGGTGGTATCCGATTACGCCGTCGTCGTCGGTGGTGGAGAAGCTGATCGACCTAATGAAGAAGTACCGGGTGGAGAAGGACGGCAAGGCGAGCTTCGCGATTGTGCAGGCGGAAGATGAGCTGGCTGCGATCGGCATGGTGCTGGGCGCAGGCTGGGCGGGCGCGCGGGCGATGACGGCGTCGTCGGGGCCGGGGATCTCGCTGATGGCGGAGTTTGCCGGGACTGGGCTACTATGCCGAGATTCCCGGCGTGATCTTCGACATTCAGCGCACGGGACCTTCGACCGGGCTGCCGACGCGCACGTCGCAGGCTGACCTGACGTTTGTTGCGGGGCTTTCGCATGGCGACACCAAGCACGTGATCCTGCTGCCGGGCTCGGTGAAGGAGTGCTTCGAGTTCGGCATGCAGGCATTTGACCTGGCGGAGCAGTTGCAGACGCCGGTGTTTGTGCTGAGCGACCTGGACCTGGGCATGAACAACTGGATGTCCGAGCCGTTTGAGTATCCGGAGAAGCCGATGGCGCGGGGCAAGGTGCTGGACGCGAAGCAACTGACCGAGCTGGGCGGATTTGCGCGCTACAAGGATGTGGACGGGGACGGGATTCCGTACCGCACGCTGCCGGGGACGGACCATCCGTCGGCGTCGTACTTTACGCGCGGATCGGGCCACAACGAGAAGGCGCTGTACTCGGAACGCCCGGAGGATTACGAGAACAACATGCTGCGGCTGGCGCGGAAGTTCGAGACGGCGGCGACGCTGGTTCCGAAGCCGACGCACGAAGGCACAGGCAAAGAGAAGGTCGGCATTATCGCCTACGGCACCAGCCACTGGGCGGTGGTGGAGAGCCGCGATCAACTGGCGCGGGATGGCGGGATTGCGACCGACTATCTGCGGCTGCGCGCGTATCCGTTTACGCAGGAGCTGCACGACTTTATTGCGCAGCATGAGCGGGTGTACGTGGTGGAACAGAACCGCGATGCGCAGATGCTGAACCTGCTGAAGATTGACCTTGAACCGGCCGCGGTAGTGAAGCTGCACTCGGTGCTGCACTTCAACGGGCTGCCCATCGACGCCCGCACCATCACCTCAGCCATTGCCGCCGAAGAAGGAGTCAGCAAGTAACATGTCGACTACACCAGTTGCACCCAAGCCAATCAAGACGAATCGCATCGGGCTCCAGATCCTGGACTATCGCGGCGGCAAGACCACGCTGTGCGCGGGCTGCGGACACAACGCAATTTCCGAGCGCATTACCGAAGCGTTCTACGACATGGGCGTCCAGCCGGAGCGGGTGATGAAGATGAGCGGCATCGGCTGCTCGTCGAAGTCGCCGGCGTATTTCATGTCGCGCTCGTTCAGCTTCAACTCCGTGCACGGACGCATGCCGTCGGTGGCGACGGGCGCGCTGCTGGCCAATAAGACCATGCGGTCGATCGGCGTGAGCGGCGACGGCGATACGGCGTCGATCGGGATGGGGCAGTTCATCCACCTGATGCGGCGCAATGTGCCGATGATTTACATCATCGAAGACAACGGCGTGTATGGACTGACCAAGGGCCAGTTTTCCGCGACGGCGGATATCGGATCGAAGCTGAAGACGGGCGTGGTGAACGACCTGCCGGCGATCGACATCTGCGCGCTGGCGATCCAGATGGGCGCGACGTTTGTGGGACGGTCGTTCTCGGGCGATAAGAAGCAGCTGTCGACGATGCTGCGGGCGGCGCTCTCGCACCAGGGAACGGTGCTGCTGGATGTGATCTCGCCTTGCGTGACGTTCAACGACCACGAGGGATCGACGAAGAGCTACAAGTACATGCAGGAGCATGAAGAGGCGGTGAGCGAAGCCGGCTTTGTGCCGTACTTCGACGACATCGCGGTGGAGTACGATCCGGACACGACGGTGGAAGTGCGCATGCACGACGGGTCGCAACTGCGGCTGCGCAAACTGCACGAAGATTATGATCCGACTGACCGGTCGAATGCGATCCGGATGCTGACGGAAGTCCATGAAAAGGGCGAGGTGCTGACCGGCGTGTTCTATGTGAATACGCAGAAGCCGGACTTCGCTACGCTGCTGAACATGGTGGACGAGCCCCTGGCGACGCTGCCGCAAGAGCGGACGCGTCCGGGCCGCGAGGTTCTGGCCGCGATCATGGAAGCGCACGCGTAGCTGCGGCTAAGGCGTGCGGCGCACGGCCTCCGGTTGGCGGAGTAGCGCCGAATGGGGGACTGGATCCGGATCAGAGGGGCGCCAATAAGCGGCGCTCATCTGGTAGACTCAATGAGTGGTGCGCTGGGACGGCTCGCGACGTAAGTGGCATAGCGAGTTCGCGGCGTATCGACAAGGTAGATTAAGGCGAGAGTAGCGAAGGTTGCGAAACCGCTTGTTTCTACGTGACAAAGATGCTCAAGTTGCCAGACGGCAACCTGGGGACGTAGCTCAGTTGGTTAGAGCGCTGCCCTGTCACGGCAGAGGTCGCGGGTTCGAGCCCCGTCGTCCCCGCCATACATTCCAAAGCACTTACGGGATGTTTGGGACCCAAGTGACAACGAAATCTGGGCACGATATGGGCACAATAACCGCCTACCGTGCGTTAACTGCAATAGCTCCAGATTCGATTGTGCCCACGGGCGCTGAAATTGTGCCCGCGTTCGAGACTATCATCCTTACAACCTTGCTCTGTGCGGCTCGCTTGTTCGAGTTCACTGCCTGCGTGTAAACGTCGAGTGTGATGCGGCTGTTCGCGTGCCTCAAGAGCTCCTGTACAGTCTTCACATCTTCCCCGTTCGCCTTCAGCAAGGCACCTGGTTAAAACGACCATCTCGGCGTCGTCGACGGCACGCAGCTAGTGAGCAGCGGGTTCAGCCGCCAGTATCCTCCACCGATCGCGATCTGGTCCGGCATCGCTGAGAGGCTCAGCTTACCCGATAGCAGCACACCGAAATCAGGTCCCAAGTTGATGACCGTGTTCTGGTCACCCACCAGGATGATGTTGTCCTCGGTGACGACGATGTAGGGCTGGCCCTGATAGGCATCGCCGGCATAGATGACCTTCGGCTGGTTCAGGGCGCCGGATGTGTTCTCGAGATCGAGTGGGGCGAGGGACATGATTTAGGTTCCCGGGACACAGAGATCCTGGTCGACCGGGATGCGCGGGAACAGGGTGTGGAGGTTGACCTTGTGCACGGGGCCGGCGATGTTCACTGTCTGGCTGTTGCCTGAGGAGTCGGTAGTGATCTGTTGTTGTGGCGCCAGGACGACTTCGACCTGATCGCCTTCCATCATGGCGCCCTTCTGGAAGTACTGTGCCTCTGAGTCCTTGGGTAACGGGGTCTTTCGATCGTTCTGATGTCTCAGATATGTGTTAGACTCGAACTCCCATGAAACGTGCTGCCCTATATCTCCGTGTCAGCACCCTCGATCAGCACCCCGAAACCCAGCTCTATGACCTCCAGCAGATGGCCGAACAGCGCGGATATCAGATCCTGGAGCGCTACGAGGACCGGATCAGTGGAGCGAAGGCCAGGCGCCCTGGACTCGATGCCCTGATGCGAGATGCTCGCCGAGGTCAGTTCGACGTCGTCCTGGTCTGGGCGTCGGACCGGATCGCCAGGTCGGTAAAACACTTCCTGGAGGTGCTCGACGAGCTCAACCGGCTGAACATCGAGTTCATCAGCTTCCGCGAGCAGATCGACACCGGCGGGCCGCTGGGCCGCGCCGTCGTGATCATCATCGGAGCAATCGCGGAGCTCGAACGCAACCTGATCATCGAGAGAGTGCGCGCCGGGATGCGGCGGGCCAAATTAGAAGGGCCGGCACATCGGACGCAAGCCTCTGGTGCTGGACCGCGCCGCCATCCTGCATGACCGCCAGCTAGGGTCATAGCCTGGGGCAGTTGGCGAAGAGCCATCGGGTGTCAAGGGCGACCATCCACAGGGTGCTTCGGGACGGTGTTCCAAAAGGCCTCGAAAAACCCGCCGCCTAAGCCCCACAAATCAGGGCCAGATCTGGCCGATCCGGCTGTTCCAAAAGGTGTGGGTTGTGAAACAGGGCCAACTTCGCTATGGGTGGCGATAAACCCGAGCAGAACTGCGATCACGGATGCCATGACAACAACTCAACATAAGCCGACTTACTGCTACCCATCCGGCTATCGATGAGCGCACCGATCGAGGCTCGTCCCTCTTTTGCTTACCTCCCTCAGTCAACAGCGTCTTTGACCCCAAGAGGCATCGGAGCATTGGCGTCCCCTCGAATTCTCTATTGCGCTCTTGACACTCAAGCAACTTCCCTTGATTGTCAGTAAAGAGGTCACGGACTTCGGTCTATGGCGGATAAACGAGAGTCAACATCACCGAAAAGGCGGAAAGCGAAAGGCAAAGCAACAGACATCGCAGTCGTTCAAGAATCCCTGCGGCCCTATGCGATTGCGGACAAACTGCGAACGCTGCGTCTGCGCCGCAGCATGGGTCTTGCTCAATTGGCTGAACACACTGGATTTTCGTCAGCCATGTTGTCGCGGCTGGAAAACGGCCGGCTGGTGCCGACGCTGCCGACGCTGACACGAATTGCCCTGGTATTCGGTGTCGGATTGGACTACTTCTTCAGCGATCCCAGAAAGCGCCATGTGGTGGCCGTGATTCGGAGCGACGAGCGGAAGGTATTTCCATCCGACCCGAAATCGACTGATGTTCCGTGGCACTTCGAAAGCCTGGACTTCCGGGTGAACGAGAGAAAGCTGAGCGGTTATCTGGCGCATTTTCATCCGCTGCCGGCGGATAAAGTGGCACCGCATTATCACCAGGGAGTGGAGCTGCTGTATCTCATTGAGGGGAAACTCGAAATGAAGATCGGGGTTGAGACCTTCCAGCTTTCGGCGCGCGACTCCATCTATTTCGATTCGATGCAGAAGCATACGTATCGCAGCCTGGTGAAGACCCCCTGCACCGCGATTGTGGTCACGACGGGAAATCCACGATAAAGCGGATGCTGAGCGTACGCCGGGCGCGCTTGTCAGAGAGCCTGTTTTACTCATGCGCAATGAGCAAGGAATTGATTGCATAGGAAGCAATCAATTCATCTGCGCAAGCTCGACCGAAGCTATTTGCCCGGGCATCCGCTCTACAGTCGAGTCATGAGCCAGTACCGAAACGGGGGCAAAAGATCTGTAGTGGTTGTGGGAGCGGGCCCAGGAGGTTTGGCTGCTGCCATGCTCATGGCCCAGCGCGGATTCCGTGTCCAGGTGTTTGAGAAACAGGACGTCATCGGCGGACGCAACGCAGAATTGCGTCTCGGCGAGTATAGCTTCGATCTCGGTCCAACCTTCCTGATGATGAAGTTTCTCCTCGACGAACTCTTTGCGGAAGGAGGGCGGGACTCGAGCAGGTACCTGCAATTCAGGCAACTCGACCCGATGTACGCGCTCCATTTCCCGGATAAAAGCATGTGTGTGCGCTCGCAGCCGGAAGCGATGAAGGAGGAAATCGAAAAGCATTTTCCGGGAGAAGGCGCCAACTTCGACCGTTTTCTCAAGCGGGAAAGTCTGCGATTCAAGAAGCTCTATCCATGCCTGCGAAAGCCCTACGGCACCGTGTCTAGCATGATGAGCCCAACGCTGCTTGCTGCTGTGCCCCACATCGCTACCGGGAGATCTCTCTACAGTGTGCTGAGCGACTATTTCCGGTCGGAAGAACTTCGCCTGGCTTTCACGTTTCAGTCAAAGTACCTGGGCATGTCTCCGTGGGACTGTCCGGGCCTCTTTACGATGATTCCCTACACGGAGCACGCCCACGGCGTATATCACGTGATGGGCGGGCTCTCGCGGATTACTCAGGCCCTGGCCACGGTGAGCCGTGAGGAAGCTGCTGAGATTCACACTTCGTCGCCGGTTGCGCGCGTTCTGGTGGATGGCCGCCGCGCGATAGGAGTGGAACTGGCAGACGGCGAGAAAGTCTATTGTGACGACGTCATCATCAATGCAGATTTCGGGCATGCGATGGCTACGCTCTTCGACGAGAACGATCTCGGCCGCTACAAGCCTTCGACGCTGCGCAAGAAGAGGTTTTCGTGTTCGACCTTCATGATGTACCTGGGGCTCGATCGCGCTTACGATGCCGAACATCACACCATCGTCTTCGGACGCGACTACAAGAAGAACATCGAGGCGATCACGAATGGCAGCGGCAGCTTCCAAGACATGTCGCTTTACATCCGTAATTCCTGCAAAACCGATCCATCGGGCGCGCCGGCCGGCCATTCCGCGCTCTATATTCTGGTTCCGGTAGCCAACAACAAGAGCGGCATTGACTGGGAGGAGCATAAGCAGGAGATGCGGAATTACATTTTTCGCACTCTGCGAGAGCGCACTGCTTATGGAGATGTGACGCCGCACATTCAGCAGGAGAGAATCATCACTCCGCAAGACTGGGAGCGCAAACACTCGGTCTTCCTTGGCGCAACATTCAACATGGCGCACAGCTGGAACCAGATGCTGTACATGCGCCCGCACAACCAGTTCGAGATGTTCTCAAACTGCTACCTAGTCGGCGGTGGCACGCACCCTGGCAGCGGGCTGCCGACCATTTTCGAGTCGGCTCGCATTCGGCCAATCTCATCTGCCAGAAATATGAGATTCCTCATCCGGCCGCAAAGCCATTGGAGCTTGCGCTCACATAAAACCCAACCGACGCGAATCGGATTTGGCGCGGGACCGTCAGGCGCAGCCGGCATGGGCGAAGCTTGCATGTCACGGCGCTGCTCCATTCTCGGCCGTCTGCGTCGCGCCATGATACTCGAATGCGAGCCGATCGCGGAGTTAATTACCCGAGAGACGGGGAAGCCTTCTCTTGACGCGCTTTCCGGAGACGTAATGGTGACGCTGGAGACGATGCGATATTACAAAGCACACTCCCCTAAGGTCCTGCGTCCCCGAAGAGTGGGCAAGCCAGGCTTCTTCTTTCGCGGAGCGCGTTTCGAGTCGTATATGGAGCCTCACGGAGTCGCTCTGATCTTTGGCCCATCCAATTACCCCTTCCAGCTCTCGATGGTTCCCATGATTACTGCGCTCACAGCCGGCAATGCAGTGGTTCTCAAGTGCTCTGAGTGCACTCCGGAAACGGCGGCTCTGATAGCGAGGCTCTGTGCCCAGGCAGACCTACCGCCAGATCTGGTCCAGGTGTTGCACGACAGCCCGGAGGCATCGTCGGCACTGATCGATGCTGGGCCTGACATCATCCTCTTTACGGGCAGCAGCCGCCACGGCCGATCCGTGGCCGAACGTGCGGCACAATATCTGATTCCGGCCATTCTGGAACTCGGCGGAAAAGACGCGGCCCTCGTCTTTGCAGACTGCCATATGGAGCGTGCCCTTGAAGGCATTACTTACGGCGCATTCCTGAATGCCGGACAGGTATGCGTCGGCATCAAGCGGGCATATGTGGAGGCATCGATTTACGCTGAGTTTGTCGCACGGATGAGCCAACGCATTGCGCATCTGCGCGTGGGCAACGATGCGACTGCGGACCTGCACCCAATTGCCGGGGCTAAGGTAACCGAGCTGCGCGCCCAGATCGAGGAGGCACTTGCCCGCGGCGCGACTCTTCACAGTCCGCAGGAGAACAGTAGCGCGCTCGGGAGCGAGCCGGTGCTGCTTAGCGGCGTTCCCGCCGATTCCCGCATTCTTACCGAGGAGTGCTTTGGTCCGGTGCTGTGTCTTGCACCGTTCGCCGACGAGGAGGAGGCGCTCAAACTTGCCAACGACAGTGCCTTTGCCCTGAGTTCAAGTGTCTGGACGCGAGATCGTGCGCGTGCACGACGTATAGCTACGAGCATCTCAGCGGGAAGTTGTGCCATCAACGATGTGATTCGAGTGATTGCCAATCCTTTTGCACCGTTCGGAGGCAACCGCCTTAGCGGCTACGGCCGCTACCACGGTCCGGAAGGACTTCACGCGTTCTCGAGGGTCCGAACCGTGATGCTGGCCAGCGACAGGCGTACGAGAGAAATCAATTGGTTTCCATATTCCGACCGCACCAGACGTCAACTCGTCAGCCTGCTTCGATTCCGCCACGGGCAAGCTGGCTTTGCCGCGCGTCTGATTCGGATGGTTATGCCCCTCCTTTTGTTCGCTGTCTTCAGCACCATTCTGGCCGCGCAGTCGAAACCAGCAACAAATCTCACGGTGAATGTACATCTGACGAACGACGCACATGGAGATTTGGCTTACTTGGTGTTCAGTTCGCCCTCGGGATTCCCTGGGGACCGTAACAAGGCAGTCATGCATGGCTTCTTGCCAATTCCGGCGGGAGCACAGTTGATGAGCATCGAGACCGACCTCCCGCCGGGGACTTACGCCGTCAGCGTGTATGAAGACCTGAACGGCAACCATAAGCTCGATCACACCGTCCTGGGCATTCCTCAGGAGCCGGTCGGAGCATCGAACAATCCCAAGGCACGTATAGGTCCACCCCGCTTCGACGAGTGTTCATTTCAAATTGGCAGTACCTCCACAGACATCACCATCACCCTGGTGCGAGGATTATGAGCGCTGTTAGGAAGAAGCGCGTAGTTGTCGTCGGAGCAGGACTCGGCGGCATGTCAGCAGCAATTATGCTGGCCCGCACCGGCTTTCAGGTGACCTTGCTTGAAAAGAATTCCCATCTGGGCGGCAAGCTGAATCAATTGCAGACCCGGGGATTCAGCTTTGATCTGGGTCCATCCATTTTCACCCTGCCACAGATCTTCCGGCCCATCTTTGAGAGCGACGGCAAGCGACTGGAGGATTACATCACGCTCCAGCGGGTCGATCCACAATGGCGCAATTTCTTTGAGGACGGAACTGTTCTTGATCTATGGGAAGACCGAGAGAAGATGCGGGCGGAACTGGCGCGCTTTGGCTCGCAGGTTACCCGTGAATACGATGACTTTCTGGCCTACTCTCGCCGCCAGTACGAGATTGTGGAGCGCGGTTACCTAAGCCGCGGTCTCGATACGTTCGGCCAATTCCTGCGCTTTTATGGGTTGAAGGATGGGCGCGATCTCGACTATCTGGGGTCGATGGCGGGCAGCATTCGCAAGCGATTGAGCAATCCGTACCTTCGCGACATCTTCGAGTATTTCATCAAATACGTCGGATCGAGCGCACTGGATTCGCCGGCGTTCATGAACCTGATGCCGAATATCCAGATGGAGTTCGGGCTCTGGTACGTCGCCGGCGGGCTCTACCAATTGGCCCACGCTTTCCACCGCCGGTTGGACGAATGCGGAGTGAGCATGCGTCTGGGGCACGAGGTTACCCGGATCGATCACGATGGCGGCGCCGTCACAGGCGTGCACGGGCGCGACTCCAGCGGGGGCACCGGGTATTTCGAGGCCGACTACGTGGTCTGCAACATGGAGGTGATTCCGGCCATGCAAAAGCTGCTCGATGCGCCGCGCGCGGCGATGGATAAACTGCGCGGCTTTAAGCCCTCCTGCTCCGGAATTATTCTTCACCTCGGCCTCGATCGCGTGTACCCACAGCTTGCACATCATAACTTCTTCTATTCGAACGATCTGCATGCGCACTTCCGCCGCGTGTTCCGAGAAGGCCGCCTTCCCGACGATCCCACTCTTTACGTCGTTGCGCCGACGCGGACCGATCCATCGCAGGCTCCCCCGGCTGCGACAACATCAAGATACTGCCGCACATTCCTGCGCTCGATGACCGTCGGCTAACAACCCGGGAAGACTATATGGCGCTCAAGGAAACCTGTCTCGACAAACTGGAGCGCATGGGCCTTACCGATCTACGCCGTCACATCGTCGTCGAGGATTTCTGGACCCCGTTCGATATCGAGGCACGCTATGGCTCGAACCGCGGCTCCATCTACGGCGTGGTTTGCGATCGGCGACGCAACTTCGCCTTCAAGGCTCCCAAACAGAGTTCCCTGTTCGGCAATCTGTTCTTTGTTGGCGGCAGCGTGAATCCTGGCGCGGGCATGCCGATGGTTACGCTCAGTGGTCAGCATGTTGCGCGGATGATCACGGAACACAATGTGGGTAAAAAGCGATGATTCTACCCGCCCTCACGATCGCACTCGGGCTAATCGCCGGCTTTCTGCTGATCCGGCATATTCCCCCGTGTCCACCAGCTGAGGCGCGTAGTCAGGAGAGTGTTTCCATCATCATCCCGGCGCGCAACGAAGAGAAAACGCTGCCGCGACTTCTTCAGTCGATTGCCGAATCGGCAACCGCGCCCCTAGAGGTGGTTGTTGTGGATGATGGCTCTACCGACAGAACCGCAGAGCTTGCGGCAGGCCTGCGTGCTCGGGTGGTCACTTCGCCAGAACGGCCTGCCGGATGGACAGGCAAGGCCTGGGCTTGCTACCAGGGCGCGCAGTGGGCCACAGGCGAAGTTCTTCTCTTCCTGGATGCGGATACGTACTTTCTGCCTGGCGGCTTGGAACGGTTGGTTTCTTGCTGGTCGCGGCAGCAGGATCGCCGTCTGGTTCTATCTGTGCTGCCTTACCACGCTACAAACGCGGCCTACGAACAGCTTTCGCTTTTCTTAATGTTCTGATGGCTGCGGGCGCGGGCGGATTCGGCCCCCTCTCCGCTCCGCGGCTCTTCGGACAGTCGCTTTGCATTTCCAAGGATACTTATTTTTCCGCTGGAGGCCATGCGGCTGTTCGCGGCATTGTTCTCGAGAATCTTCGATGGGCAAGTAAGCTCCGTGACTGCGGCGCACGAATTATCTGCCTGGGAGGAAAGGACACGCTGCATACGCGCATGTTCCCGGATGGCTTCCAACAGATGTCGGAAAGCTGGGCAAAGGCCTTTTTTCAGGGTGCCGCGGATTCCGGACACATGGTCCTTTTCATGGCGATCGTGTGGATTTCGGCTCTCTGGTCCGCCGCGGCACTGCTCATCATCCCAAGCAACTGTGGCCGGTTCGGTCTGACCGTCCTATACCTTCTTTTCAGTATGCAGGTCGCCTGGATGACTCGCCAGCTTGGCAGCTACCGGGTTTTTACCTGTCTGCTCTATCCGCTACCACTTGCTTACTACTGCGTTATCTTTGCGCGGTCCGCCGCGCGGCATGCCCTGGGTCGCAAAACCATGTGGAGGGGCCGCCAGGTATGACTCTGCTCATCTGGACTGCAAACGTCATGGGTTGGCCCATCATCCACCTGGCCGTCGCGTTTGTGGCTTTGCGCCTTCCTGCACATCTTTTTGAGGATGATAGCTGGGTGACGGCCCCGCGTAGTTGGGAGCGAGAGGGACGTCTGTATCGAGACTACCTGGGGATTCGAACATGGAAGCGCCTACTCCCTGATGGAGCGCACTGGCTGGGGGGCGTTGCCAAGAAGAGGATCAACTGCTTCGATGCATTCTGCTTTGAGCGATTCCTTCTCGAAACGCGCCGCGCTGAACTGGCTCATTGGTGCATGCTCTTCTGTTTGCCACTTTTCTTTTTGTGGAATCCACCCTGGGCGTGCGTGGTGATGACTGGGTATGCCATGGCCGCAAATCTGCCTTGCATTCTTGCCCAACGCTACAACCGTATCGTCCTTTACCGCGTGGTCCGATTTCGGCGCCGTGCAGTGGGATATCCATGAGTCAACCCAGGCAGAAGCGGGCTACAACGCCTTCGGGTCGCCGATACCTGGTTCATCTTTCGTGCGTCCGCGATGGCGACAGAGAGACGGGTCGCTATATTGCGCGAATTAATCCATGGGCTACCCGCAATAGTTCGCGGACGGACATCCGGGGGCGTGTTTTCGTCGACGAGTGCGAACTGATTGAGACCATCAATCCGCTCCTCCCTCACGGATCCGACATCAGGGATGTCTTCGAGCACATCGAGAGCCCTAGCGGCTTCTTCTATCTTCTGCGTTTGAACAGTGAAGAAGCCGCCCAATTAGGCTGGCGTCCAGAATTGACATCGGGGGATCGGGAATGAGGTTTCAGGGATGCGACGCTCCGCGATTGGTACAACATCGTCTGGGTTTTCACTAGTGGCCCACATGGGTGTCGCTTCCAACGGCCACATTCATGCGATCACCGATTTGTCGCCGTTGGATGCTGGGTCAGATACCGAAGGAGGAAAATGAAGATACGGGAATTCAAAAGCGAAGTCTGGCTGCGGTTGCCGCCTGAAGATCTGTTTTCATTCTTTGCCGACGCCGCCAATCTCGAGACCATTACGCCGCCTTGGCTACATTTCAGAATTCTTACACTCGCACCAGTCGAAATGCGGGAGGGAGTATTGATCGATTACAAACTGTTGATTCACGGCCTGCCTCTAAGGTGGCGAACACGTATCAACGTCTGGGAACCGCCGCACGTTTTTGTGGATGAACAATTACGCGGTCCCTATCGCAAGTGGGTTCATCAACACACCTTTGAACGTGTGGATGGTGGAACCCTGGTGCGCGATTTTGTGCAGTATGCCGTCCCATTTGATTTTGCCATGCATCGATGGCTTGTGCGTCCAGACATTGAGAAGATCTTTCGCTACCGCTCCGATCAGTTGAGAAGGCGCTTTAGCGCCCAGAAGTCCAACCGCTAAGAGCGGCATAACTCGCAGAAGGAAAGGAAAGAGATGCGCTGGATTGTCTTGTTGTTTTGGCTTCTGGTTTGTTTCGCAATCGCCGGAACGAGTGCGTCGTGGACCGGCAACGAAGTTCGCGGTTGGTACAGCACGCTGGCGCGGCCGTCCATCGCTCCGCCAAACCGGGCCTTCGGCCCGGTTTGGACTCTGCTTTACGGACTCATGGCAGTTACGGTGTGGAAGGTCAGCATCGCAGCTCCTTCACCATGGAAGTCAGTAGCGATCACTCTTTTCATCGGTCAGCTAGCGCTCAATTGTGCCTGGTCGTTGATATTCTTCCGATGGCACCAAATTGGCTGGGCCCTCGTGGAGGTTATCGTCCTGTGGATTGGCATTCTGATGACAACACTAGCGTTCGCCCGGGTTTCGGTGATTGCAGCCTGGTTAATGGCACCTTACCTGGCCTGGGTCAGCTTCGCCAGCGTTCTCAACGAAGAGTACTGGCGACTGAACCGCTGATCCAATACGGTTGAAGCTGATTTGATGGGTGGATTCAAACCTCGATCGGTGCACTCATCGATAGCCGGATGGGTAGCAGTAAGTCGGCTTATGTTGAGTTGTTGTCATGGCATCCGTGATCGCAGTTCTG
>CAWBFL010000077.1:0-55055 GCA_963787905.1 uncultured Acidobacteriaceae bacterium
TATTGTTTACCTTTTGGTTCCGTTGCGTATTGCTCCCAGGTGCCCGGCGCATCCAATCCTCTGATGGCGACTGAAGTTCCTTACCGCGCACTGGGGAAGACGGGCGAAAAAGTTTCGGCGATTGGGCTGGGGGGCTGGCATCTTGGGCTTCCGGCCGTGTCGGAGAGCATGGCGATCCGGCTGATCCGGACTGCGCTGGACCGCGGGCTGAACTTCCTCGACAACTCGTGGGACTATTTCAACGGGCTCTCCGAGCTGCGCATGGGCAAGGCGCTGCAGGACGGTTACCGGAAAAAAGCGTTCCTGATGACCAAGATCGACGGGCGCTCGAAGAAGGAGGCGGCGAGCCAGATTGAGCAATCGCTGCTGCGGCTAGGGACCGACACGATTGACCTGGTGCATACCAACCGGGCCAATTACCTGGCGCACAAGGCAGCGCGGGAGAGCGCGGCGTAGCAGGACGGGACTGAACCAGGTGGGACACGGCTGCAGTGCGCACTACTCTCGTGTACACTATTCCAGTGAAGAACATTACCCTCAGCGCCGATGAGAACCTGATCGAGCAGGCGCGCAAGGCCGCCGCCGAGCAGAACACCACGCTGAATGCTGCTTTCCGCGAGTGGCTGCTGCAGTATTCCGGCCGCGCCCGCTGGCTGCAGGAGTACGACGCCCTGATGGAGCGTCTGAAGTATATGAAGTCGGACCGCAAGTACACGCGCGAAGAGTTGAATGAGCGCTAAGGCTTTTATCGACATAATGTCTTTATCTACTCCGTCGATCACCGCGACCCGGTAAAGCAGTCCATCGCCAACGATCTCCTCCGTGGCCTGGCCGTAGAAGGTGAGGCGGTAATCAGCTACCAGGTCATTCAGGAGTTCTTCAACTGGGCGCTCGCCAAGAACCCGATCAAGATGACAACTGACGACGCCCAGCACTTTTTGGCCACCAAGCTTTCGCCCGCTCCAACTCGTTCCGCCCTCCTTTGCCCTGGCGTCCGACCCATCCGCATCCAGGATCGGTACCGGCTCAGTCGGTATGACAGCCTCATCGTCTCCGCCGCGCAACAAGGTGGTTGCCACACGCTTTACTCCGAAGACTTGCAGCATGGCCAGCGGTTCGGTGGGGTCACCGTCCAGAATCCGTTTCTTTGAAACCTACTGCCAGGCGACGAGGCTTTCGGCAGAGTGGTCGAACTCGATGGCGGGGCCGTCGGGGGTGGGAGTGACGGGGACGGCGACGCCATTGACCGTGGCGCTCGCGACCGAGCCGAAGCGCCAGCGAACGATGATATGCGCGGCGGAGTTGCCGGTGATCCGGAGGGTGCGGCCGGAGCGGACGACGGTGCGGCCTTCGAAGTCGGTGATGCGGGTCTCTCCAGCGGCGGGGCCAATCTCTCCTGAACCGCTCGCGCCGGAGCCGGAGCCGATGAGTTCGTAGACGCGGCGGTCGTCGAGCGATTTGACGGTGGTGTTGCCGCTTTCGGATTGCGGGACCAGGGTCATGACGTCTTCGGGGATTTTGGGGATGACGGCGCCGGCGCGCACCCAGACGGGGATGGTGTCGGCGGGCGCGTCGGCGACGACCGTGGCGCCGCCCGCGGCGGGCTTGCCGGTCCAGTAGTCGATCCAACTGCCGGCGGGGAGATAGACGGCGCGCTGGGTGCCGGCGTCGAGCACGGGCGCGACCAGGAAGTCGGGGCCGAAGAGGTATTCGTCGCGGATGGCGCGGGCGCGGGGGTCGTCCTGGTAGAGGAGGACGAGCGCGCGCATCAGCGGCATGCCGGTCTGCGCGGCCTCCTGCGCGGCGGCGTAGCGGTAGGGGAAGAGGCTCATGTGGAGGACGGCGTAGCGGCGGTAGATGTCGAGGGCCTGGTGCGAGCCGGCGGGCCGTTGGCGTCGAAATCCCAGGGGCCGATGTTCTTCGACGACATCACTTCCATGATGGGTGAGAAGGCGGCGTACTCGGTCCAGCGCTCCAGCAGGCGGGCGTTGGGCGTATCGGGCGTGGCCTCGTAACCGCCCAGGTCGGCGGTCCAGAGCGGCATGCCGCTGAGGCCGGCGCCGAGGCCGGCGGTAACGACGGTGGGCAGGCCGTTGAGCGGCGAGAAGCTGGCCTCGTTGTCGCCGCCCCACAGGAAGCCGAGGCCGTTGGCGCCGGTGGTGACGGAGCGCGCGAGCAGCACGCCGTTGCCCTTGAGGTCCTTCTGGATCAGCTCCTCGACGGCGTTGTTGTAGAGCACGGAGTAGCGGTTGCGCATGACGCGCGGGTCGGTGCCATCGAAGAATTTGACGTCGCCGAAGAAGTTGCCTTCGCCGTCGTCGTCCTTGAAGCCGTCGGCGCCGGCGGCGATGGCCTTGCGGATTTCGTCCTGCCACCACTGTTTGGCCTTGGGGTAGGTGAAGTCGATGAGCGAGCCCTCGCCCTTCCACCAGCGGCCGACGTAGCTGCTGCCGTTGGCGTTCTTGACGAAGAGATTCTGGTCGGCGGCGAACTGGTAGTTTTCGGCGAGCGGAGGAATCTTGCCGGCGAAGCCGGGTTCCTTGGGCGGATCGGATTTCGAGTTGATCCACGGCGTGTGCCACAGCACCAGCTTGTAGCCTTGCGCGTGGATGTACTTGACCATGGCGGCGGGGTCGTCGAACTGCCGCGGATTGAATTTGTAATCGTTATAGGTCGCTGCCCAGGGCGAGTCGATGAGGATGACGCTGGCGGGCAGGCCGAGCGCGCGGTTCTTGTCCACGTCCTCCTGCACCTGCGCCTGGTTCTGGTGATAGTCGCGTGCCTTCCACGGCGCGAACGCCCAGTAGGGCGGCAGGATGGAGCGGCCGGCCTGCGCGGTGAAGCGGTTAAGGATGGCGGGGAACTGCGGCCCGGCGAAGAGCACGATGCGCAGCTTGGCGGTGGCGGCGTCGACGACGATCTCGTTCTTGTCGGTGGCGTTCAGGTCGAAGGAGGCTTCGCCGGTGGTGTCGAGCCACAAGCCGTAGCCGCTGGTGCTCATGTAGAAGGGGATGGGCTTGTAGGTGGATGCGCCTTTGACGCCTTCGTTGTCGACGGAGAGGTTCTTGACGACGGTGTGCGCGTGGTCGAGGGTGTCGAAGCGCTCGCCGAGGCCGAAGTAGCTGGCGGCGTCGCGGATATAGAAGCGCCAGTAGCCGACCTCCCAGGCGACGCTGGTGATCTCGACCACGCCGGGCGCGACCTGGCGCAGATGGATCTTGTCGGTGGTGACGGGGTCGCCGTTGAAGTCGAAGTCGTGGAGCAGCAACTCGGCGCCGGGCTTGCCGGGGATGGCGAAGGCGATGGCGTCGGCGTTGCGCTTGACCAGGCCGGCGACGGGGACCTCGGGCGGGCGGACGATGCGCGTGGCCCCGGGCAACTGCTCGCCGACATCCTGCGCGGACACGGCTCCGGCACTCAGAGCGAGGCCCAGCGCGATCGCTGCCATCCCCTTGAACTGCATCCCCAATCCTCCGCGGAAGAATCGATACGATCCGACCAGTTCCACGATAGCCGAAATGAACGGAGTGCGAAGGCGGATCTCGGGCAATCTGGTTCTGAGCGGGCCGGGGTGAGAGAATCGTGAATTACAATCTGCGAATCGATCTTGAGTCAATGCTCCGCAGCGCGGGGCGTGCGGATGGGGAGGATCGGATGCAAAAAAATCAATTCAGGTTCATAGCGTTGGCATTTGCCCTGCAGATGGTCTTCTGGGGCGCGGGCCGGCAGGCACAGGCGCAGGCCAGCTATCCGGCGATGGCCCCGTTGGATCGGTACCTGATATCCGACCCGCAAGCTGAGATCGCGCTGGCGCGCAGCGCTGCGCCCGCGTCTATTTCCGGCGGAGCCGAAGTGATGGTGCTGGGACACGAGGGATACAAAACCGCAGTGAAGGGCACCAATGGCTTCCTCTGCCTGGTGGAACGGTCGTGGGGGCAGAGCACGGATGAGGCGGAGTTCTGGAATCCGAAGATGCGTGCGCCCCACTGCTTCAACGCGCTGGCGGCGAGGAGTTTCGCGCCGATTTACCTGATGAAGACCAGGCTGGTGCTGGCAGGAAAATCGAAGGCTGAGATTGCCCGGGCAATCGCGACGGCGCTGGATACGAAACAGATTCCGCCGCTGGAGCCTGGCGCGATGGCGTACATGATGTCGAAGCAGCAGTACTTGAATGACGGCGTTACGTGCTGGCACCCGCATGCCATGTTTTTTTATTCCGGCGACATGACGAAGGCCTGGGCCGCGGACGATCCCAACTCGCCCGTGATGGTGGGGCCCGACCCGCAGGAACGGGTGACGATTCTTTTCGTGATGGCGGATAAGTGGTCGGACGGCAGCATGGCTCCGCCGATGCCCTGATCCGCAACGGGCGGTGCTCAGGGCCGGGTAAACGGCAGGCCTGCGGGTGGGAAAAGGGCCCCGCGTGGGGCCCTTCGCTCGATGCAACGATGAACAGGAACGGGGTGAACCGTTCGCGGCCAGCCTAGGAGGCGTGCTTCAGTTGGGCTTCGTAGCCGGACTGGAAGGCTGAGCGGTAGGCGTTGACGGCGTCGTTGCCTTTGACCGGCGGATGCAGGTACAGGTGCGACGATTTGGCGTCGATCTTGCGTTTGGCCGCCGCATCCAGCTTGGCGGCGAGGATGCCGTCGCGATAGCCTTGCTGCGCCTGCTCGGTTCCCGGGGGCGGCGCGTTCCAGTCCGGGGCGGTGTTGGTTGGGGTTTGACTTCCGGCGGGGGAGTTCTGGGCGAGCGTGCAAAAAGGAACGCTGCTCATCAGTGCCACTGCAATCAGCGGGGTTGCGACATGGATTAGTTTCTTCATAGTGTCCTCAAAAAAAGGTGGCGGGCAGGCCATAACCGGCCTCCGGGCCACGCGAAACATACATGACGCTAGTCGCGTTTGGCGAAGCTGTATGTGACGTTGGTCACTTTTTGCGGACAGGGTGATAATTTGTAACCGTTTCGGTACAGACGACGCGCCGGGAGGGTTACATATTGGTGAGGCCACCGCGCATCTCCTCGTTGAAGGAGGGCTTGATGGATTCGAGCGTCTGGGCCAGGCGCGCCTGATAGGCATGGTGGTGCTCCATCAGCTTGGCGGTGGGCGAGCCGTATTCGGCGTCGGGAGCCAGCCGCAGCAAGCCCTCGGCCATCAATGTGCCTGCGGAGGCGCGCAGCTCGTCGAGGGAGGTGTCCAGGTACTGCGCGTCGCGGGGGTCCAGCAGCCAGACGGGCTCGCCCGCGCCGAGGACGCCGGAGAGCCAGTAGAGTTTGGTGGCGAGGAAGGCCTTGCGCTGGTCGGCGGTGGTGTCGTTGAAGACGAACTTTTTCTGCTTGGTGCTGTAGTAGCGGGTGGTCAGCGGGACGGGCTGGCGGTTGCCGCTCTTCACCAGTTCGAGCTGGCCCTGGTCCATGGTTTTGCGGACGGCGTTGTAGATGAAGCCCTCGGCGAAGGGCTGCTCGGGCGCGGGCACGACGTCGCGGAAGGTGACGGTCATGGAGACGGCGACCTTGGCGTGGAGGATGCTCTCGGCGCCATCCTGCAGGTGGATTTCGCCGTGGACGAGCGAGGTGTCGGCGCCGGAGGTGGACTCGTGGAACGGCCAGCCGAAGCGGCCAAAGCTGAGCGGCAGGCCGTGCAGGGTGACATAGCAGTCGGGGCGCGGACTGCGCAGGCGCCGGGCGGACTCGGCGAGGTAGGCTTTGACGCCGTCCATCAGGTCGGCGCGGCCGAACTCGAAGCTCTCGCTCAGTTCCAGCAACTGCGTCTTGTTCGCATCGGCTGCGAGCGCGAGGGTAAATTTCGTGGTCGCGCCGCCGGAGTACTTCTCGCCCGCTTCGGTTGAAACCACCACCAGCCCGGCCGACTTGGCCGCGGCTTCCACCTGGATTGCCAGCACTTCACTTGTCATGCTCGAAGCTTCCTCGACTTCCATTCATCTGCACTGATTCCGCTACCGTTGCAGTAGCCTCATCTATTCTACGTAAGTCGCGGCAGTTGCAGTGGCGAATGCGCAGCGCTCCGCCGGAAATGCGAAAGCCCAACGGGCGGGATGCCGTTGGGCTTCGCGGTGTAATGCGCGGGTTTAGTGGATGACCAGCGCGACCGGGCCGAGCAGGCCGGAGGAGGGTGGTTCGGGGGCGCCGCGTCCGCCTGCGCCCGCGGGAGGAGCGGCTGGCGCGGCTCCGGCGGCACCGGGGCCGCCGTTTCTGCGGCGTGCGCCGGCGCCAGCCCCAGACGGCGGGCGGAGGAGCGGTTGCCAGGCCGGGCGCGGGAGCTGCCGGCGCGGCGGCGGGCGGAGGAGCGCCGGGACCGCGTCCGGCAGCGGTCGCGTCCACCTCAACCACCAGATCGTTCTCGCCGGGCTTCAGCGCGGAGGTCACGTCCCAGCGATAGGGCTGCCAGGCGTGCGCGCCCAGGTCCTTGCCGTTGAGCGTCACCTTGGCGTAGTCGTGCACGTCGCCGATCTCGAGATAGACGTGCTTGCCCTTGGGCGCGGCGGCGGCGGTGAACTGCTTGCGGTAGGTTGCCGGGCCGGAGAAGCCGGTGGTGCCGAGATCCTCCCACGACTTCAGCGCGGTGGTCAGCGGCTTGCCGCTGAGGTCCACGTTCCAGTCGCCGGTGAGCTCGGCGAAGGTGGTGCCGGCGGCGAAGGAGGGTTCGGGTGCGGCGGACTCCTTCGGCAGCGGGCCGACGACGACCACCTTGGCCTCGTAGGGGCCGAGCACCAGCGGGAACTTGACCATGTCCGGGCCATCGGCGGCGGCAGCGGCCATGGGATGAATCTCGCCGGTGCCGAGGTCCCAATCCTGCACTGCGCCGTGGCCGGCGACGGTGGCGGTGCGGGTTTCGGCCTTATTGCTCTCGTTGAAGAAGTAGTACATGTCGCCGTCGGTCCACTTGCGGTGGGTGTAGGTGAGGCGCTTGAACTCGGCGTCGAGCGGTGACGTCGGGCTTGGGCAGCGCGGCGAGGACGGCGGGGGTGATGTCTCCGGAGGACTCAATCAGCGTGGCGAAGCTGAGGTCGGGCTTCTCCTTGGCGTCCATGAAGGTCTTGTCGAGGATGAGCGAGGGCGTCTTGCCGACGAAGATGACTTTGCCGCCCGCCTGCGGCGAAGTCGCGCAGCCGGGCCAGGCCGGTGCGGGTGATGACCGTCATCGAGGGCAGCACGATGGCCTTGTAGGTTTGGCCGCTGAGGTTGTTGAAGCCGCCGTTGGCGAGGGTGGCGACGGAGCTGAGCGACTGCTCGTCGAAGTAATCCCAGTCGACCTGGTGCTCGAAGAGCTGCCAGCCGAGCTTGGTGGTGCTGCGGTCGGCCTCGGTGGCGGCGTCGCCACCCAGCCAGATGGAGTTGCCGGGGTGGTAGAGGCCGACCTGCGCGGCGGGACGGCCGATGGCCATCAGGTAGCCGGCGCGGTTGGCGTACCAGGCGATCATGGGAGCCTGGGGCGGGACCGGCGGCGGGGCCGCGTTATCCACGCCGGCGCCCTGGAAGCGGGTGAGCGGGACGCGAATCTGCAGCGCGTTGACGCCGCGGACGGCCTGGAAGTCGAGCTGGTACTTGCCGTCGATGCCGGGGCCGCCGCCCTCTTCCGCCCACACCTTGGGCTTGCCGAAGAGATGCGCGTCGGAGCTGGCGAGCTTGGGGAAGTTGTTGTTGATGTTCCAGGTGCCGTCGGGCGTGTGCACGGCGCTGGGGATGAGCTGGCTGAGGTTGTCGATGCCGGGGACCTGGACGTAGCGCTCGTCGCGGAAGTAGTCGCCCTCGCTGCGTTCGAGCGCGAGCATGGTTTCTTCGTGGTTCAGGTGGACGAGGTATTCGACGTTGTGCGCCTTGTCCCAGTTGGCCTGCTCGCCGAAGAAGGAGTTCTGGAAGATGCCGCTCCACACGTCGTAGTAGTCGGCGCGGGCCAGGTCGGAGCCGGGGATGGGCTTGTGGTCGAACCAGGAAGGAAGGTAGGGGGCGAGGTCGTAGCCCTTCTGCGCCTTGAAGGTCTCCAGCAGCTTGGGGGTCCAGGGAATGCCGCTGGAGTAGTCGGGCTCGTCGCCGAAGGTGCCGAGGACGATCTTGCCGAACTGGTCGCCGACGGCGTTGTAGTAGGTCTCGTGCACGGTGTGCAGGAAGGCGTCGGTGGCCTTGGGGTCGAGGTAGTCGATGATGGTGTAGGTGGCGTCCTTGGCGCGGGTGCCGTCGGCGCGGTTGAAGTTGCGGGTGGGCGAGCTGAGATAGACGTGGCGCAGGAACTGCACCTGCCAGCTATGGCGCGGCTCGTTGGGGGTGGTGCCTTCGGCGGGCGTGAGGTACTTCAACTGCAGGTCGGCGGGCACGGGGATGGGGATGACCTTCTCGACGGCGCCCTGCGCGTCCATTTCGGTGGCCCAGATGGCGAGGGTGTCGGGCGGCACGGGCATTTGCAGGGTCTGGCCGGGCGCGACGTGCACGGTGATGTCGGCGACGATGTCCTGCATGCCGAGCTGGGGATAACGCTCGGTGATGTAGCCGCCGGCGAAGCCGCTGGGGTAGTCGGACTCATCCTGAATCCACATGCGCATATTGCGCTTGGCCAGCTCGGCGACGGTGAACTTGACCTGGTCCATGTGGCCGGGCGAGAGGTAGGCGGGCTCGCCGTGGGCCATGTCGCGGCGGCCGGGCGAGAGATTGATGATGAAGATGCCGTTGGCGGAGAGCTTGTCCAGGTCGCGCACGATGTTCTGCCGCACCACGGCGGGGTCCGCGCCGTTCCAGCTCTGGAAGGGCTGGATGGCGCCATACTCGCGCGGCGGCGCCTTGAAGTTGGCGGCGACCTCGCGGGTGGAGGGCACGGTGACCTGCTGCCAGGGGCGCGCGTCGGGCTGCGCGGCGGCCTTCGCCTGCGCGAACAGCAGGGGGGTGAGCGAAAGGGAGAGCGACAGGCAGACGAGACCAGGCGTGCGGGCGAGCTTCATGGGAACCACTCCGGAAAAACGCTGAATTTTCTTCGACAGGGAGTATACGTCCACGCGGGCACGCAAGTCGCAGCGGGCGCAATTTGAGCGGCGAGGCGGCTGGAGGTCCGCGGCGGGGAGAGCCGGCGAAGACGCCGTTTTACGGGGAGTTCGCGGGGTGCAGCCGAGCGGCGTTATGAGGATTTCATTACGCGAAAGCTTGACTGCATGGGCGGCAGCGCGTTTGATGGAGGACACGTAAGGTGGGCGTGACTCGTCGCGAACCCGCCGCCCCTGGGTACCGATCGACATCCTCCCCGGGTGGAATCGGCCGCGATTCTGCTGTCCTGACCCGGCCAGGTACGTCTCGACCCGCGCACGTGGGACCCCGCTCGACTGCATCGATGCAACGGCCAATCTGCCGCACTGGCAGAGCTTGAAAGCCTGTCTTGCCGCATCGAGGCTGGCAAAGCACGCGACCTTGGCCCGCACCCGGGATGCACGTTCCGGAGTGCGATGAAGGCCCTCCCCATCCACCGCGGCACCAACCGGTAATTCCCAGAAGAGGAGACGACATGACCCAATCCAACGATCTACCGCAAAGCAGCCGGCCGCCGACTGACAACGAGACGATTCGTCCGTTTCACATGAATGTTCCGGAAGCCGAACTGATGGAATTGCGCAAGCGCGTGCAGGCAACCAAGTGGCCGGAACGGGAGACGGTTCCCGATGCAACCCAGGGCGTACAACTGGCGACCATGCAGGCGCTGGCACGCTACTGGGCGACCGAGTACAACTGGCGCAAGATCGGGGCGAAACTGAGTGCCCTGCCCCAGTTCATCACCGAGATCGACGGGCTGGACATCCACTTCATCCATGTGCGCTCGAAGCATGAGCATGCGTTGCCGCTGATCGTCACGCACGGCTGGCCCGGCTCGATCGTCGAACAGATCAAGATCGTCGATCCGCTGACCAATCCCACGGCGCACGGCGGCAACGCGTCGGACGCGTTCGACCTGGTGATCCCGTCCATGCCGGGCTACGGCTATTCCGGCAAGCCGATCCGCCACCGGGTGGGATGTCGACCACATCGCGCGCGCCTGGGTGGTGCTGATGAAGCGCCTCGGATACACGCGATTTGTGGCGCAGGGCGGCGACTGGGGCGCGCTGGTCGTCGATCAGATGGGCGTGCACGCGGCTCCGGAGCTGCTGGGCATTCATACCAACATGCCGGGCATTTTTCCCGACGACATCGACAAGGCCGCCTTTTCCGGGGCGCCGGCGCCGGCGGATCTCTCCGCGGACGAGAAGCTCGCGTACGAGCGTTTGCAGTTTGTCTATCAAAAGGGGATCGCCTACGGATTCCAGATGGGGCTGCGGCCGCAGACGCTGTACGGCATCGCGGACTCGCCGGTGGGCCTGGCGGCTTATTTCCTGGATCACGACGCGGGCAGCTACGAGCTGATTGCGCGCGTCTTCCAGGGACAGGCAGAGGGCCTGACCCGCGACGACATCCTCGACAACATCACCATCACCTGGCTGACCAACACCGCGCTCTCCGGCGCCCGTCTCTACTGGGAGAACTGGGGAAAACTTGGCTATTTCAATGCCAAAGGCGTCAAGGTCCCGGTCGCCGTCAGCGTCTTCCCGGACGAGCTGTATCCCGCCCCGCGCAGCTGGACGGAGCAGGCCTATCCCAACCTCATCCATTACAACCAGCTCGAAAAAGGCGGTCACTTCGCGGCGTGGGAGCAGCCGAAGCTCCTCTGCGAAGAAGTGCGCGCGGGCTTCCGGTCGCTGCGGGGCAAGGCTGCGAGGCCGGAGACGAACTTCGCGAAAGCCAGCTGACGGATTGCAAAGGAGGCGGGCGAGCTTTGAATCCGGAGGCTCTCCTGTCCCGGCTGCGCTCGAAGCCACGCGGCTTGCTCTCCGGGCCGCGCTGCAACGCCGCGTCCGCCGAATCGAACCAGCCTCCCGCAACGTCTGCTTTCCGGAAGGCGCAGCCCCTCCCTGCAACCTGACCTGCAGCCGCGCAATGCCCGGGGATCGGTGCGATTTACGTTGGCGCGTTCCTTCCCGGTGGGGCGCTTGCGGGCGCGGCTGGACGGGTGAGGCGTTCCGCCCCGAGGCTGCGCTTTCACGGAGGCTTGGTTTTCACAATTCCGGTTAGGCTCTAAACTCAAGAATTGTGAGTCATCCCAGGGATGGCTGGCGATCGAATGACTGGCAAGCGGGGCAAGGCGGGCAAGCAAGCCTTGCGCTGACCTCGGATCGGGATAGACGAAATGAATGCCTCCAACGGGCAAAGCGAGATGGTGGTTGCGCAGGCGGTGGTCGCACCGCTGACCCGCGCGGCCATCTTTCTGGTGGTCTGCGTGCGCCGGCAGCCGGAGGCGCTGGCGGTCGTGCGCTCGTTCTGCGCGGACCTTTCCGGGCTGATCCGCGCGGTCGAGTTCCGCGACCTGGAGGGCGGGCTGACCTGCGTGGCTGGCTTTGGGTCGGAGGCCTGGGACGAGCTGTTTGGCGGCCCGCGCCCCGCCGAGCTGCATCCCTTCCAGGAGATTCGGTCCGGCAGCCGCCACGCCGTTTCGACGCCGGGCGACCTGTTGTTTCACATTCGCGCCCGGCGCATGGACCTGTGCTTTGAGCTGGCGACCCAGATCATGGACCGGATCGGCGACGCGGTTACGGTTGCCGACGAGGTGCAGGGCTTCCGCTACTTCGAGGAGCGCGATGTGCTGGGTTTCGTCGACGGCACCGAGAACCCACGGGCCGACGCCGCGCGCGAGGCCGCGATGGTCGGCGGCGAAGACGGGGCCTTTGCCGGCGGCAGTTACGTGATCGTGCAGAAATACCTGCACAACATGAAGGCATGGAATGCTCTGCCGGTTGAGGCGCAGGAGCGCATCATCGGCCGCCGCAAGCTCTCCGACATTGAGCTGAGCGATGCCGAGAAACCGGCTTCCGCGCACAACGCGCTGACCGTGATCGAGGAGAACGGCAAGGAAGTGAAGATCCTGCGCGACAACATGCCGTTCGGCCGGCCTGGATACGGCGAGTTCGGGACCTACTTCATCGGATACTGCCGCACCCCGCGCATCACGGAGGCGATGCTGAAGAATATGTTTGTGGGCAATCCGCCGGGCAATTATGACCGGCTGCTCGACTTCAGCACCGCGGTTACCGGCAGCCTGTTTTTCGTTCCGTCGGCGACGTTTCTCGACAACGTCGGACCGGACGCGCCGGGCGCGGCGGAAACCGCCGCAGCGCCGCCGCCT
Organism: uncultured Acidobacteriaceae bacterium; assembly: GCA_963787905.1. Taxonomy (GTDB): domain Bacteria; phylum Acidobacteriota; class Terriglobia; order Terriglobales; family Acidobacteriaceae; genus Edaphobacter. The sequence goes on from CAWBFL010000077.1 coordinate 12,206, forward strand.
GCGCCGCCGCCGGCCTTGCCCGGGGACGGCGCGTCACTCAGAATAGGATCACTCCACATCGGATCGCTGAAGGGAGAGAGCAATGAATAACCTCCACCGGGAACTGGCACCCATCTCTGACGCTGCGTGGGCGGAGATTGAGGAAGAGACGACGAGAACGCTGAAGCGGTATGTGGCCGGGCGCCGGGTGGTGGACTTTCCCGCGCCGGGAGGCATTGCTCTGCCCGGAGTTGCGACCGGCCATCTGCGCCCGATCACCGCTCCCGGGGACGGCATTGCCGCAAGCCAGCGCGAGGTCAAGCCGCTGGTGGAGCTGCGGGTGCCGTTTGAGCTGTCGCGCCAGGCCATTGACGACGTGGAGCGGGGGTCGGACGACTCCGATTGGCAGCCCGCCAAGGACGCGGCGAAAAAACTTGCCTTTGCCGAAGACCGCGCCATCTTTAATGGATACGCGGAGGCTGATATCCAGGGCATTCGCGAGGAGACCAGCAATCCGATCGAGGCGCTGCCCGCCGATGTGCGGGATTATCCGGATGCGGTGGCCCGCGCCTTGAGCCAGTTGCGGCTGGTCGGCGTCAACGGACCCTACTCGGTGCTGCTGGGAGCCAATGAGTACACCGCGCTGGCGGAGACGCGCGATCATGGATACCCGGTGCTCGAACACGTCAAGCGGATTGTGGACGGCAACATTGTCTGGGCGCCGGCGCTGGAGGGCGCGGTGGTGCTGACCACGCGCGGCGGCGACTTTGAATTGAGCGTCGGGCAGGATGTTTCGATCGGCTACCTCAGCCACACGGAAGCGGCGGTGCGGCTGTATCTGCAGGAGACGTTCGTCTTCCGCGTACTTACCAGCGAAGCCGCGGTAGTGTTGTCGCCCTCGCCGAAGGTCTAGCGAGTCGCGCGCCGGAGTTGATGTGCGACGGGTGCGCTAGTTTTCTGCCGGCCGCTCGATGTGGTCGATGACCAGCGTCTCCACCTGGCCCCTGGCCGGTTTCAACTCCAGGCCGAGCGCCTTGATGTCCCATTGGTTCGCGCCGGCAGGATCGGGTGCGGAGGCGCCGCCCTCTTGTTCGCCCGCGGCTGGCCCCAACTCCACCCGCTTCAACACCACGTCATACTTGCCGGTCAGCCCGGTCTTGTCCTGAACCGGCGTCCCACCCCCTGACAGCCACGACGCCAGCGGGGCCATCGTAATCCCGAAAAAGCCTATGCTCGCCAAGCCATCTTTGGAAAAATTCATGACTTCCACGCCACCGCCCGGCAGCTTGAATCCGTCGGGATGCTCTACCGCCGGATCGGTCTCTTTGAACCTCACCCCACCCTTGGCCACCACCAATTCATCGATCGGGACCTCCCGGATCTCGCGATGGACGACCAGCTTGCAGCGATCGGCCAGCATCGCCTGCAGCATGGACTGCAACATCACTTTCTGCCTCTCCGGTTTCTGCCACTCTGCGCGGTCTTCGTCGGAGATGCGGGCTTCGATGTCGTAGCGTTCCGGCCAGTCCGGAATCCCTTTGAGCTGGTCGAACGCGTAGAACGCCAAACCTCCGAGCTGCGGAGTGTATGCCGTCAGGATCGGCATAATCAGGCTATTGTTGATCATCCGATAGCCGTCCGGCGTTGGCCCGATCTCCGGTGGCCCCTTCTGTAACCGGATCGGCGTATTGTTCTGCCGGATCGAGACCACCTCGAACGTATACGCCCTGGCCTGCGCCGGTGGGGCAGTCTTCGCGGCGTCGGCCGCCTGCCCCAGCGCCATCCCGCAGCACAGCAGCGCTAGCGCACCAATCCCGCGAATCATGCCCGTGAACCTCGCGGAGAATTGTACGCTGGGGCGGGTTAGTCTTCGGGGGGCGGGGGGCTGGTCCAGGCGGGGATGGCGTTCAGTTCGGAGGCGCGGCGGCGGCTGGCGGCGGCGACGCCGATGCCGAGCACGCCGAATCCGGTGCCGAGCAGGAACAGGCTGGCGGGCTCGGGTGTGGATGCCGGGTCGGCCATGAAGATCTGCGGCTGGCCGGCGGTCCAGGTGTCGCTGCCGCCGGCGTCGGGCAGGTAGGCGAGGTCGTTGGCGAAGTAGCTGGAGGGCAGCGGCGAATTGCCGGTAACCTCGGCGATGGCCTGGGCCGCGAGCCCCTGGGCGACGGTGTCGAAGGCGCCGGCGACGGTGTAGCCGGCGTTGAACGCGTTGATCTGGCCGGGGTCCATGATGCTCCAGATGGCGAACTGGATCTCGGAGTCGGTGGCCACGGCGGTGCCGTACTGGTTGAAGAGCCAGGCGTCTTCGAGCAGGCTGGCGCCGGTCTCGCCATCGTAGATGGCGTTGGGGTCGACGGTGGACATGGCCAGCGGATCCACCAGCCAGGTTTCGCCGTAGGTGATCTCGCGGTTGAAGTTGAGGCACGAGAGCAGGACATCGGTCTGGGTGCCGCTGGCGTCGGTGACGGTGAAGTCGTAGGGGTAGACGGCGACGCCGGCGGCGCTGCCGCCACTGGTGCCGGTCAGGGTCAGCGTGTCCGCCAGCGCGGCGCGGGGTGCGAGCGAGAGGAGCGAGAGAAGGAAGGCAGAGAGGCAGGCTTGCAGGCGCATAGGTTCGGCTCCACGAGGAGATTGGTGTCCTTATGGTAGCGGCGGCAGCACCCGTCTAAGCGCATATTCTTCTGCAACTTATGCGTCATTACCGGAGAGGCGTGCGACGCTTTCCTGGCGGACGAGGGGGTGGCATGGCGGTAGGAAGAATTCATGCCGCGGCAAGGAGGTTGACCATGCCATCGGTCGAGAAGATATCGATGGCGCTGCCCCCGGAGATGGTTGCGCCGGACTCCACCTTGCGGTTGCACTCCTTGCCCCTTGAACCTTGAAACTGGAGCCTCGAAGCTGGTTTACGCTGCATCTTCGCCTGGATTTGAGCATCCTATACTCAGATAATTTCTGAGATTAGGCGTAGATTGGACGTGATATGGCATTCAAGTGGGACAAACTGACAGTGAAATCGCAGGAGGCGGTGCAGGCGGCCGCGTCGGCTGCGGCGGAGAACGGCAACCCCGAGGTGCTTCCGATGCACCTGCTGGCGGCGCTGCTGGAGGACCGCGAAGGCGTGGTGCTGCCGGTGCTGGAGGGCGCGGGGGTGCGGGTGCAGGAGTTGCTGCACGGGGCGAACGCGGCCATTGCGAAGCTGCCGAAGGTGCAGGGCGGCGGCGCGCCGGGCATGTCGCAGGCGCTGACCAAGGTGCTGGACCGCGCCAGCAAAGAGGCGGAGAACTTCAAGGACGATTACGTTTCGACCGAGCACCTGCTGCTGGCGCTGACCGAGGCCAAGGGCGATCCGGTGCGCGATGCGTTGGCCGCAATGGGCGCGACCCACGACGCGGTGCTGAAGGCGCTGACCAGCGTGCGCGGCAACCAGCGCGTGACCGACCAGAACCCCGAGGCGAAGTTCCAGTCGCTGGAAAAGTATGGAAAAGATCTGACCGACCTGGCGCGCAAGGGCAAGCTGGACCCGGTGATCGGGCGCGACGAGGAGATTCGCCGGGTGGTGCAGGTGCTGAGCCGGAGGACGAAGAACAACCCGGTGCTGATCGGCGAGCCGGGCGTAGGTAAAACCGCCATTGTGGAGGGACTGGCGCGGCGGATTGTGCACGGCGACGTGCCGGAGATTCTGAAGGACAAGCGGGTGGTGGCGCTGGACCTGGCGTCGATGATCGCGGGCGCGAAGTACCGCGGCGAGTTCGAGGACCGGCTCAAGGCGCTGCTGAAGGAGATTGAAGACTCCAACGGCGAGATTATTTTGTTCATCGATGAGTTACATACTCTGGTGGGCGCGGGCGCGGCCGAGGGCGCAATGGACGCCAGCAACATGCTGAAGCCGGCGCTGGCGCGCGGCGGGCTGCGGGCGATCGGCGCAACCACGCTGAACGAGTACCGCAAATACATTGAGAAGGATGCCGCGCTGGAGCGCCGCTTCCAGATCGTGTACGTCGGCGAGCCCAACGTGGAGGACACCATCAACATTCTGCGCGGGCTGCGCGAGCGCTACGAGTCGCACCATAAGGTGCGGATCAAGGACTCGGCGATTGTGGCGGCGGCGACGCTGTCGCATCGCTACATCTCCGACCGCTTCCTGCCGGACAAGGCGATCGACCTGGTGGATGAGGCGGCGGCCGCGCTGGCCAACCAGATCGGCTCGGTGCCGACGGAGATCGACGATCTGGAACGGCAGGCGACGAACCTCGAGATCGAACAGGCCGCGCTGAAACGCGAGAAGGATGAAGCCTCGCGCGAGCGGCTGGAGGCGGTGCAGAAAGAACTCGCCGAGGTGCGCGAGAAGGCGAAGGGTTTGCGCGCGCGCTGGCAGCAGGAGCGCGGGGCGATTGGCAAGATTGCGGAGCTGAAGACGAAGATCGAAGCGCTGCGCTTTGAAGCCGAGGACCAGACGCGCAAGGGCAACCTGCAACGCGCGGCGGAGCTGCAGTATGGCGAGATTCCCAAGGCCGAGGCCGAGCTGAAGAAGCTGACCGAAACGGCGGGCAGCGACAACTCGCACCGCATGCTGAAGGAAGAGGTCGACGAAGAGGACATTGCCGCGGTGGTCTCGCGCTGGACGGGGATTCCGGTGGCGAAGATGCTGGAAGGCGAGATGCAGAAGCTGGTGCAGATGGAGGACCGGCTGCGCCAGCGCGTAGTTGGCCAGGATGCCGCGCTGGCGGTGGTGGCGAATGCAATTCGCCGCTCGCGCGCGGGGCTGAGCGATCCGAAGAAGCCGATTGGCAGCTTCATCTTCCTGGGGCCGACGGGCGTGGGCAAGACCGAGACGGCGCGCGCGCTGGCGGAGTTCCTGTTCGACGACGAGCAGGCCATGGTGCGCATCGACATGTCCGAGTACATGGAGAAGCACGCGGTGGCGCGGCTGATTGGCGCGCCTCCGGGGTACGTTGGCTACGACGAGGGCGGGCAGTTGACCGAGGCGGTGCGCCGGCGGCCGTACGCGGTCATCCTGTTCGACGAGATCGAGAAGGCGCACCAGGATGTGTTCAACGTGCTGCTGCAGGTGCTGGACGATGGCCGGCTGACGGACTCGAAGGGGCGCACGGTGGACTTCAAGAACACGGTGCTGATCATGACCTCGAACCTGGGGGCATCGCAGTTATCTACCGCGTGGGCGGAGGGCGAAGATGGTTTCGCCGAGGCCAGCGAACGCGTGATGGGTGTGCTGCGCGAGCACTTCCGGCCGGAGTTCCTGAACCGCATCGACGATGTGGTGGTCTTCCATCCGCTCGGCGAAGAGCAGTTGGAGCACATCATCGATCTGCGGCTGGCGGATCTGGAGAAGCTGCTGGCCGATCGCAAGATCTCGATCGAGCTGTCGCCGGCCGCGCGCAAGGCGATCTTCAAATCCGGCTACGACCGCGCCTACGGAGCGCGCCCGCTGAAGCGCGCCATCCAGCGGCTGGTGCAGGACCCGCTGGCGGTGAAGATCCTCGACGGAACGGTGCGCCACGGCGATCACGTAGTAGTCGACGCCGCCAAGGCCGGCCTGACCTTCAAAGTAGGCCAACCCGCCCACGCCGCTCGCTAACCGTATCCCCTAAAACGCGGGGTGGCCCATCCTTTCGCAGCTTCATCGCGAAAGGGTGGGTTATCGCGCGCCGCGCGACCGCTCCTCTTCGTTGGCCATTCCCGATTCCGACAGAGTGAGCACGGTAAGCGGAGACGGTGCCCCCTTCCAGTCGACCTTCTGCGCCAGCATCAATTGCCACGCAATGCAACACCCCAGCATCAGCTCGAAGAAATCCTGCCAACCATGCCGAGCGCTGCGGCTCCAGCCTGCGCCGTAGCTCCATGTCACAGTCAGGCCCAGCATCGCAACGAAACTTGCTCCACAAGAGACCAGCGCCCAAATCTTCAATCGCTTGCGGCGAGCGTTCTCGTCGGAGTTGAGTTCATCGTCGTTCATAGCTTCCTCATCGGGAGAATTGTACTCGCGCATCACGCAGCAGTCTTTGCCGTCAACTCAATCCCCAGCGCACGCATGACTGCCAGCGTCGTCTTCAGCGTGGGATTTCCCTGCTTGCTGAAGGAGCGGTAGAGCTGTTCGCGCGATAGACCGGTCTGCTCGGCAATCGCGGCCATCCCCTTTGCGCGCGCCACGACGCCCAGCGCGTGTGAGATGTAAGCCGCGTCGTTGGTCGCGAACGCCTCTGCCATGAAGACCGCAATCGCCTCATCCGAGCCAAGGTCTTCCGCAGGATCATAGACGGTAAACTTCTCAGCCACCTTCTTCGCTCCATTCTTTTGCGAGCCGCTTCGCTGTCTCGATGTCATTTGCCTGAGTCCTCTTGTCTCCGCCGCACAGTAAGAGAATGATCGTGTCCCCGTGCCTCTTGTAGTAAATCCGGTAGCCTGGACCATAATCGATGCGCAATTCGCTGATCCCGGCTCCAACCGGCCTTACATCGCCCGCATTCCCAAATGCCAGGCGATCAAGACGGGACGCAACCAGCGCAAGTATTCGCTGGTCCTTGAGCCGCGTGCGCCATCTTCGAAACATCTCCGTCTGCCTGAATTCGATCATTCCAACTCTGTAGTTTATAAACTACCACGTTCTCGACTCTTTTCGCGCGGGGTAGAATTCCCCCATGGCGCAGGCGGCTAGAAATCTGGAGCCACGCTGGCATGCGATGGTCGCGCTGCTGGCGGTGGGCGTTTTGCGGCTGGCGTTGCCGCGCGAGCTGGCCATCGGGCCGGACTGGCTGTTTCTAGTGGTGGTTGCCGTGCTGACGCTGGCGCTGGCGCTGGCGGCGCATTTTGAGAGATTCAAGCTGGCAACCTTTCTGGGCTATTTCGTGATCGGGGTGGTCACGGCGGATATGACCTGGTCGCTCGGCCTGCTGGTGGCGGCGTTGCCGCAGCACAAGGAAAGCTCGCTGGCGCTGCTGCAGTCGGCGTGCGCGCTGTGGGTGACCAACATCCTGGTGTTCGCGTCGTGGTACTGGCGGCTGGACGCGGGCGGCCCGCATGCGCGCGAGCTGCGCGCCGAACACACCGACGGCGCCTTCCTGTTTCCGCAGATGACGCTGAACCAGGAGATGCAGGTCGCCATGGGCGAAGACCAGTGGAGCCCCGGCTTCATCGATTATCTTTTTCTGGCGTTCAACACCAGCACGGCGTTTTCGCCGACCGACTCGCCGGTGCTGAGCCGCTGGGCCAAGGTGATGATGATGGTGCAGTCGCTGATCTCGCTGGCCACGGTGGCGCTGCTGGCGGCGCGTGCGGTGAATATTCTGTAAGCGTGCGATTGGCCTTGTGGATGGGTAACGTTTGTGTTACCTTCCTCGCATGGTCGAAGTGCGCGAGTACGTGGACGCGCGCGGCCGCATCCCTTACCGGGACTGGATCATCGGGCTCGATACGACGGCGCGCGCGCGTATCATCACGGCTGTGCTGCGCGTGGAACAAGGCAACTTTTCGGCAGCCAAGGGCGTTGGTTCGGGGGTGTCGGAACTGCGGCTGGATTTCGGTCCAGGGTACCGCGTTTATTTCGGCAGAGACGGCGAGCAACTCGTCCTCCTGCTGGGCGGCGGCAGCAAGCGGCGGCAATCGGCGGATATTGGCGCGGCGCAAGCGATGTGGGCGGAGTACAGGAAGAGAAAGCGGGAGGAGACGCGATGACGCTGACCCGAAGCTTCAGGGAAACCATCAAGGAACAGCTCGGCGACCCCGCATTTCGCCGGGAATTCCTGCGCGAGGCGGTGGCCAATATGGTGGCCGGCGACCTGGACACGGCCAAGTCGGTGCTGCGCGAATATATCAACGGCACGCTCGGCTTCGTCGCCCTGGGCCGGGCGCTCTCCAAATCGCCCAAGAGCCTGATGCGCATGCTCAGCCCGGAGGGCAACCCGCAGGCGCGCAACCTGTTCGAGATGGTCGCCTATCTGCAGAAGGCCGAAGGCACGGTGCTGGAGGTGCGCGCCACCCGCCGGCCCGCAGCCTGACGGGGGCGGCCTTTGACGCGGACATAGCGTCGCGCTACACTCCGCTGCAGCCGAAGGTTGGCCGCTATGTTCGTTCTGTTCCGCACCCTCGCTTACGCCACTTTGTTCATTGGATTCCTGCTGGTTTATCTGCCGTCGCGCGTGCTGGCGTGGACGGGCGTGCTGCGGCCGGCGGCGATGGGGGCCGCGCAGCTTGCGGGGATGGTCGTTGTGACGGCGGGCGGGGCGCTCGCGCTGTGGTGCGTGGGGACGTTCGTCCGGATTGGCAAAGGCACGCCCGCGCCGTTCGATCCGCCGCGGCGGCTGGTGGTGCGCGGGCCGTACCGCTGGGTGCGCAACCCGATGTATCTGGGCGGAGGACTCGCGCTGGCGGGAGCTGCGCTGTTTTACCGGTCGCTGTTCCTGCTGGCGTACGGCGGCGTGTTTGTGCTGGCGTTCGGCCTGTTTGTACTGTTCTACGAGGAGCCGACGCTGCGGAAGAAGTTTGGCGCGGAGTATGAAGCGTATTGCCGGCACGTGCCGCGCTGGCTGCCGCGCGGGTAGGGTGTCTAAGAAGCTACCGGGCTTCGCGCGGTCCATTCGCTGGTCGGCGCGCACTCTCGTTTGCGACCATCGGGAGCGCCATCGCGAAGCCCAACACGCGTCACGAAGTGATCAGGAGCCAGAGCAGCAGCAGCGCGCCGAAGTACATGTAGCTCTGCAGCAGGTTGGCGACGGGGATGGCGGCGAAGAAGTTCAGCGGCGAGAGGAAGTCGGCAATCAGGATGAAGGCCAGCGCCAGCCAGCCCACGCTGCGCGCGCCGGAGCGTTCGTCGCCGGGCCGGTAGATCGCAAACCAGAGCCACACGAAGATGGGCAGCATGACGCCGTAGTGGTGTTCCCACGCCATGGGCGTCGCGATGACGGCGACTACGCCGGCGGCGGCGAGGTCGGCCACGCTGCCGGCGCGCGCGCGCCACGGATACGCCAGCGCCAGCAGCACCAGCGCGGCAGTGGTGGCAAGCGTGACGAAATAGATCCACGGAACGTACGGCGGATAAATGTAGGGGTGGTAGGGCAGGTTTTCGCCGTTGAAGATGGCGCGGTTGAGCAGGCCGAACATGGACTGGTTGGCGTAGTGCGGCTGCGCCTTGCGGCTGAGGCCGGCGAGCACGCTGAAGTAGTCGAGGTTATTACGCAGGCCAAAGACGGCGAGCGAGGCCGAGGCGCCGAGCGCCAGCGTTACTGCGCCCGCGGCCAGCGCGTTCCAGCGGCGGCGCAGCGCGGCCCACAGCAGCAGCAGGCCGAACTGCGGCTTCACCATGGCGAGCAGCGCCATCGTCACGCCGGCGGGGCGCTGTTTGCCGTCGATCCAGAAGAGGACGAGCAGGGTGAAGAAGAGGTCGAGGAAGATCTGCGCCTGGCCCAGCGAGAAGGCCAGGGTGATGGGCATGAAGAAGAACGCGGCCAGCAGCGTAGCGATGACCGCGCGCCAGCTCAGGCTGGAGCGAACCTGCGCGGCGGCGCGGGAGGCGACGGCGACCTGCAGCCCGACCACCGCGCAGACCGCAACCCACGACGCCAGCATCAGCGCGTGGTAGACGGCGGGGTCGGACATGCCGGCGCGCTTCATCCAGTAGAGCGGCAGGATGGAGGTGAGCGGATAGATCAGCGTGTCGTAGAGCCTGGCCTGGTAGATGGGCAGGCCGGGATGCGCGAGGAAGGCGTTGACCGAGCCCAGCATGGGCAGCCACGAGTCCGTGAACTGGCGGAAGTGGAGGAAGTCCAAATAGCGGCCGCGCATCTCGTCCACGCCGGTGTGGAGGATATAGTGCGCGACCAGCTTGAACAGGGCGTTGCCGAGGAACAGATTCAGCAGGACGAAGAGCAGCAGGCGGCGATCGCTCGGGCGCGGAGCCGTGGTGGCGTTCGTATTTGCGCCGGGCGCCCGGAGATTCACTGCGCCGCCGCCGTGGGTTCGAGGAGGACGTAGCAGGCCTCGGGGAGGGTTTCGTCCGGCATGAACATGACGCCGCAGAAGCGATGGGTCTCGCGATACCTGGCAGCGGCGGCGAGGGCGAGGATGCCGTCGTCGTGCGACCAAGCGACGATGAGGTCAGGGTGCGCCGCGATGGTCTGCTTCGCCTTGGCGAAGACGGTGTCGTCGCTGGTGTTGGGGTTGTAGGCGACCGGCAGGTTATAGAAGATGTTGCTGCGGAAGTAGGGCAGCACGGTGTTAACGTCGCCGAAGCCGGCGATGCGCAGGCCCTGGGGCAGCGTGTGCAGGTAGGCGGCGGTCTGGGTGGCGGGGTAGTACTGCGCGCGGCGGTCGTAAAGGAGCGCGCGAGCCGTCCACGGAAGCTGCATCAGCGCAACAAAGACCAGCAGGCCGGCGAGTGCGTTCTGCAGGGTGAAGGCGCGGGGGTCGGCGTTCGCGTCCCACGCGGCCCACACGATGGACACGAGCACCACCCAGAGCATGCCGAGATGCCAGTCGCGCGCGTAGACCAGGCCAAGAAACAGAGCCAGCACGGCCAGCGGCGCCAGCAGCAGGAACTGGTCGCGCGCATACAGGTAGGCCACCACGTACAGGTAGACGACGAACGCCAGCAGGTGCGAGGTGGAGACGGGATACGCGAGCAGACGCGGCATTTCGGCCAGATGGGCGAGCAGATGATTCTCGGGCGCGGAGGGCGCTGCCGGAGTGGCGCCGTCGGGCTGGGCCGCAGCCGGCGCGCCCGGCGGAACGGCGACGGGGTGGCGATGCAGCCGGAGGTGCATCGCGTCCACTACGCCGGGCGATGCGACGGTGTGAAGGTTGGCGGGCGGGCGGATGGCGATGGCGACCAGCGCGACCGAGGCGACAAAAAGTGCCGCCGCCGCCGTCGCGCTGCGCGCGGAGAGCTTCAGCGTGCTGCGCTCGTCGAAGAGGTTCCACGCGTAGACCGCGGCGAAGGCGCAGGCCACCAGGGTTCCGTGGATGCTGACGTTCGCCAGCAGCGCCAGCAGCACGGCCATCTGCAGCGGTCGCGGCGGCGAGGCGCGGTAGACGTGCGCGATCAGGAAGCACAGCAGCGGGAACAGCCCATAGCTGCGCGCGACGACGGCGTATTGATAGGCGAGGAAGAAGGTAAACGGCAGGGCCGCGCGCAGATAAAATGGGAACGGAGAAAAGCGCAGCAGCACGTAGATGCCGGCCGCCGCGATGGCCGCCGCGATCCACGCCATGGCGGCGTAGGGCAGGTGCAGGTGCGCGGGCAGCCACAGGATGAGATACCAGAGCGCGGGGTGGCTCTCGTAGCGCAGCTGGTGAAAGACGAGCTGCGGCAGGCTGAGGTCGCGGGCCAGCAGCCACGCCTGTGCCTCGTCGCTCCAGGGCTCGTGCCACGGGACAACCAGCGCCAGCATGACGCAATACGCGATCCAGACCGCCAGGTCCCGTCGCCGCAAACCCAACATAGGCAAGAGTGTAGCAGCCGGGCGGCGAATTATTCCGTCGCCCTCGGGCGCGACCGTGATGTGTGCCGTTGGGTGTGGGGCGGGGTAACGTCAGAGGCCGCAACTGGAATAGCGGCAATGGCTCGCTCAGGCAGCAGCACGCGTCTTCCCGATCGGCCGAATCCGGAGTTCCACATCCACGCCCTCCTGCTGCTGCAGGTGCGCAATCACACCAAACAGGTTCCCAGCGCGGGGATTCCCATTCGGTCCGAACATCCGCTGCAGGCTCGGAGAGGAGATATTCGTCACCCGTGCGAGTTTCTGGAAACCGATGGTCGCGTTGATGTAATGGCGCAGGATAGCCCGGCCGGTCACGAAGTCGCCATTGTAGATAAGCTCCAACCCTTCGCGCAGCAGGCCCCGTCGAAACGCCGGTTCGCGCTGCGCCCGCTCCCGGATTGTCTCGCGAAAATCTCTCGTCAAAGGCATAGCATTCTCCTACTCTCGACGTCGCTTGTACTCTTTCCAAACCGCTTTCGCGCTGGCAATATCCTGCCGCTGCCGCTTCTTCGTGCCGCCGCCGACGAGAATGACGAGGCGATCGCCATCCTTGCCAAAGTAAATTCGGTATCCCGGGCCCAAAGTCGATCTTGTACTCGGATATGCCGTCGCCCAGCGCCTTCATTGCCGAGGTGTGCCCCGCGGCGATTCGCTCCAGCGCCACCGTCACTTTGATGGCAGCCTGTCGTTCCAGGGAGCCGAACCACGCTCGAAACGGAGAGTAGCCATGCTCGTCGACGTATTCCCGCACAACCACTTCCCGGGCAATCCCCATCTTCCGAATAATAGCACATACGTTATCAACTCTGCGGCCACGCCCACGTCCGGGAGGAAGGCGCGCGAATTTGATACGCGCCGTAGAGAACGGCCAGCGAACAACCGAGCACAAACATCGGCGAACGTTCCTTGCCCCATCCCTGCGCGTCCACTAAGCTAGTTTCATGTATGAAGACTTTACCGTGACCGACCGCTGGACCGCCGAGCCGCTGCATTGCACCTGGAGGGGCACCATCGTGGCGATTGCGACGCGCCACGCCGACGCCACCGACATCCGCTTCGACGTCAACGGCAAGCCGGTGTGGATCGCCATGCCCAACCTGGCCTGGGTGGAGCAGAAGCGGCGCACCGGCAAAGTCATCACCGATTACCTGGCCGCGCAGACCGCGGGCCGCTACCTGAAGCAGGCCATCGAGTCCGGCTACGACAACGGCCGCGAGATGTATACCATGACCGTCGCCGAGGTGCTGGAGCAGGCGGAGGCGGTGGTGCACGAGGCGGGCAGCACGGCGAAGCTGCCGTCGCTGCCGGTGATCAACGAGAATGTGGACGCAGAGCGGGAGCTGCAGATCTCGCTGGCCGGAGAGTCCATCCCCGGCATCGGACCGCGCAGCCAAACCATCCCGTAGGAACAGTGCTCAGTGCCCCGTTGTCAGTTCTCCGTTGATATGGCCAAAAACACAAAATGGCCTTATTCTGAATCACAAAGATATTTCGTTTTTGATCTGACGGGTAGTCACACTTAAAGACATCTGGGGACAACGAACTGAGAACTCACGATGATCACTCGCCGCCGCTTCCTGCTCACTCTTCCGGCCCTGGCCGCGCTGCCGCATCTGGAACTCGAGGCGCAGTCCTTCACGAATCCGCTGAAGAAGAAGCGGCCTGCGCCGCCGCCGCCGACCTTCGTCTACTTCGGCACCGATACGGCGAAGGGCGTGGCCAAGGGCATCTATCTCTCGCGCTTCGACGCCAGCAGCGGCCACATCACCGCGCCGGCGCTGGTCGCCGAAACGCTGCGGCCGTCGTATCTCGCGCTCTCCGCGCCCACCGAGGGCCATCGCCGCCTCTACGCCGTCAATGCCGTGCCGGACGCGACAGCCACGGTCAGCGGGTACCTGATGGATCCGGCCAGCGGCGCGCTGCACCCGATCAATCAGGTCAGCTCCGCCGGCGCCGGCCCCTGCTATATCTCGCTGGACGCGACCGGCGAATGCGCCTTCGTCGCGAACTACTTTGGCTCGACCATTGCGACGTATCATGTGCGGGCCGACGGCGCGCTGTCGGAGCCGGTCGAGCGCATCGACTTCAAGGAGGCGCGGTTCGGCCATCGCGGGCCGGTGGCGGCGCGCCAGGATGTGCCGCACCCGCACTCCGTGCATCTCTCGCCGGACAACCGTTTTCTGCTGGTCAACGACCTGGGCTCGGACGAGATCTCGGTCTTCCCGGTGGACGTGGCCAACGCCAGCCTGGGCGCGCCCGCGCTGTTCTCCAACGACCGGCCCGGCTCCGGCCCGCGCCACATCGCCTTCCATCCCAACGGCCGCTGGGTGTATTCGATCAACGAGATCGACTCCACGCTGGACCACTTCGTGTGGACGGCGAACCTCTCGGCCACCGAGCCGAAGGGGATGCTGGTGTACACCGGCCAGCACGTCAAGACCATCGCGCCCAACTTTCCCGCGGCGAAGAACACCGCCGCGGAGGTCGCGATCTCGCCCGACGGAAAATATCTGTACGCCTCCAACCGCGGCGAGGACACGCTGGTGGTCTTCACCATCGCCGAGGTCGACGGCAAGCTGACGCTGCTGCAGCGCATCCCGTGCGGCGGCAAGACGCCGCGCCACTTCACCTTCTCGCCGGACAACCGCTGGTTGTTGTGCGGCAACCAGGACTCGGCCACGGTCACCGTCTTCGGCCGCGACCAGGCCTCGGGCCGGCTCGCCGGGCCGGTGCAGACGCTGGCGCTGGATTCAGTGCTGTTCACGCTGTTCGCTTAGCGTGCGTTGCTGTGTCATGCTCAGCGGGGAGGGATGCCGATGAAGCTGCTCTTTGTCTTCGCCTGCGCCACGGTCTTCGCCTGCGCTGCCGCGCTCGCCCTGCCGCTCGCTGACGCGCAAACACCCGCAATGCAGGCGGGTGCATCCACATCGATCCCCAGCTTCAGCGTCATCACGGTGAAGCCGAGCAAGGGCGGAGGCCGCGCGGTTGGCACGCGCACCACGGCGGACGGCTTTCACGCCGACAACATCACCGTGCGCCAGCTGCTGGTGGAAGGCTTCGGCGTCAGCGCGGACCAGATTCTCGGCGAGCCGGCATGGACAGCCACTGCCGGCTTCGACATCGACGCCAAGGTCGCCCCAGCCGACGTCGAAACCCTCTCGCGGCTCAGCCCGGAGGAGCGCAGCTCGATGATCCAGCAGGTGCTCACCGGCCGCTTCGGGCTGGCCGTCCATCACGAGTCGCGCGACCTGACCGTGGCCGCGCTCGCCGTCGCTCCGGGCGGCCTCAGGATCAAGCGGTCGGCGGCCGGACGCGCGCACCCCGGCGCTGCAGCCAAGTTGACGGTCTCGCCGGGCCGGATCGTCGCGCAGGCGGCGCCCATCGCGTCGCTGGTCAGCACTCTCGCGAGCCTGCTGCAATGCGATGTGCTGGACCAGACGGGCCTCAGCGGCAACTACGACTTCACGCTGGAGTGGACGCCGACGGCAGCCACCGGCGCCGCGCCGCCCGGAACCCGGCTCGACCCCAAGGTTCCGCCGCCGCCCACGGACGGACCGGACCTCTACAGTGCGCTTCAGGACCAGCTCGGGCTGAAGCTGGATTCCAGCCAGGGGCCCACCGACGTGCTGTTCATCGACCACATCGAACGGCCGGCGGAGAATTAGCGGGCGGAGAATCAGCGGCAGCAGGGAACCGGGGGCGCGGTGGCATCGTACTATCGTCGTATGCCCTCCACGCGTACCCTCAGCCTTGCCACGCGCGGCTTCGCTCTTGCCGCAGTCCTCGGGCTTGCCGCTGCGTCCGCGCTGGCGCAGACTGCGCCGGCCGCCGCCGCGGTGCCCATGCCGACGGGCGCGTTCAGCCTGCCGCCCTCGGCCGATCCGATCGCCTACACGCCCACGCTCAGCTTCGATGTCACCTCCGTGCGCGAGACCGAGCGCGGCAACGGCCCGTTCAACATGGGCCTCAACTTTCCGCCGCACAGCGGCCAGTTCGAGATCAACATGGCCACCCTCGCCATCCTGGTCCAGATCGCCTACAGCGGCGGTCCCACCTTCCAGGTGACGGGCGGGCCGGACTGGACCCACGAGCGCTTCTTCCACGTGCAGGGCAAGTGCGACCACGCGGTGGACGACGCGCTGGCCAAGCTGACCAACGACCAGGCGCGGCTGGAGCGGCTGCACATGCTCCAGGCGCTGCTGGCCGACCGCTTCCACCTGCAGGCGCACTGGGAGCAACGCACCGGCAACGTCTACAACCTGGTCGCTCGCCAAGGGCGGGGTGAAGATGCAGCCGACCAAAGTGCCGCCGCCGGACGCCGACCGGCCCGACGGCTCGTCCAGCGCGCCCGCGAACCCGTCCACCGGCGTGCAGGCGCACGGCAGCCGCCAGGGTGTCGAGATCGACGTCAACCACTTCAACACCCGCGCCATCGGCGTGATGCTGAGCTCGCAGTTGACCACGCCGATCGTCGACAAGACCGGCCTGCCGCCCACCAGCTTCTATGACTTCGCGCTGCAATTCAGCCGCGACGAGTCCAACACGCCCGACCCCGACGCCTATCCGTCGCTTTTCACCGCGCTCGAAGAGCAGTTGGGGCTGCGGCTGGAATCGGCCAAAGGCCCCGTGGATACGCTGGTGATCGACCACGCGGAGATGCCGTCGGAGAACTAGCTCGCCATGTTCGCGCGCAAACTCAGCATCGAACGCATCGACGCCGCCGGCGCGGCGCATCCGTGCCCCATCGCGCAGCTCGACAACTTCGCCATGCGCAACTTCACCAACGACGCGGTCTTCGACGATACCCTGCCGGTGGCCGATGGGCTGCTGGAAGCGGGCACGCGGGTGCCGCTCGATCGCCTGACCGCGGCGATGGAAGACTGGTTCCGGCGCAAGAGCTACCTCGCGCAGAGCGAGCACCTGCGGGTTACGGAAGTACGTTGACCGTTGTACGTTCTTCGTTGAACTGCGTGCCATGGGAACGGTTGATCTCCCGTATCCCACAACGATGCGCCGCCAACGTACAACGAACAACGTACAACGTAGAACGTACAAAGTAGAACTAGCTCTTCAGCGTTGCCATATCGATCACGAAGCGGTACTTCACGTCGCTCTTCACCACGCGCGCATAGGCCTGCTCGAGGTTCTGGATTGGCGTCAGCTCGATGTCGGACACGATGCCGTGGTCGGCGCAGTAGTCCAGCATCTCCTGCGTCTCCTTCATGCCGCCGATGTTCGACCCGGCCAGCGCCACGCGGTAGCCGGTGAGCGAGAAGGGCGCGACGGGCAACTGCTCTTCGCTGAGACCGACGAGGCACAGCGTGCTGTCGAGCTTCAGCAGCTTCAGGTAGGCGTTCAGGTCGTGCGGCGCGGAGACGCAGTCGAGGATGAAGTCGAAGCTGGCCGCGTGCCTGGCCATCGCGGCGGCGTCCTTCGAGATGACGACCTCGTCCGCGCCCAGGCGCTTGGCGTCGGCGATCTTCGACTCGCTGGTGGTGAACTGGACCACATGCGCGCCGAAGGAATGCGCGAATTTGAGGCCCATATGCCCCAGGCCGCCGAGGCCGACCACGCCCACCTTCTTGCCCGGGCCCGCGCCCCAGTGCCGCATGGGCGAGTAGGTGGTGATGCCGGCGCACAGCAGCGGGGCAACGCCAGCCAGTTTATCGCCAAACTTCGGCGAAATCGTATGCACATAGCGCATGTCGCAGACGATGTTGTTGGAGTAGCCGCCGTAGGTGATGGAGCCGTCGTAGTCCCTGGCGTTGTAGGTGCCGACGAAGCTCTTCATGCAGTAGTTTTCGAGGTCGGCCTTGCAGTTGGCGCAGGTGCGGCACGAGTTGACCATGACGCCGATGCCGGCCAGGTCGCCGGGCTTGAACTTCGCGACCTCCGCGCCCACGGCGGTCACGCGGCCCACGATCTCGTGGCCGGGGACCATCGGATACATCGATCCGCCCCACTCGTCGCGCACCTGGTGGATGTCGGAGTGGCAGATGCCGCAGTAGGCAATCTCGACCACCACATCGCGCGGGCCCGGCTCGCGCCGCTCAAAGCTGTACGGCCTGAGTGCCGATTTCGTATCCAACGCAGCATATCCATGCGACTTCATTCAGTTCTCCTTGGCGGGATTCAAACGGCTGTCCCGAACCCAACTCTGATGTTAGGCGATCGGAGCGCAGCTTGCTGTTACCATTCGCGGCCCGGCAGAATGCCCCTGCGAAACGCGGCGACGATCGCTTTGAAGGATGGAACTTGACTCCGCGGCGCGATTCGCGCTAATATAACCGTAAGGTAATATAACTAAGAAGCTATGGATGCTCTGTCCCAAACACTGCTCGCCATCTCCGACCCGACCCGTCGTGCCATTCTGGCGCGCCTTGCCTCCGGTGAAGCCACGGTCACCGAGCTGACGCGCCCGTTCGCACTCACCCAACCCGCCATCTCCAAACACCTGAAGGTGCTGGAGCGGGCCCATCTCATCACCCGCGGCCGCGACGCGCAATCCCGCCCCTGCTATCTGCAGGCCGCACCACTCGAACAGGTAGCCGACTGGACCGAAGAGTTCCGCCACATCTGGGAGCGGCGGCTCGATCGTCTTGACGCGTACCTGCAACAGCTTCAACATCCCAAACCGCGAACGCCAAAGACCCCAACCAAAGCGAAGACCGAAGCCAAAACAAAGGAGAAGACCCATGCCCGCCACAGAAGCTAAGCCCCTCTCACAAGAGCTGCCCGGCGCCTCTGCCGAAGACCCCATCCTCCGCACCATCGGCACCACGCGAACCTTCAAAGCTCCCATCGCTCTGGTGTGGCGCATGTGGACCGAGCCCGAGCACCTGGTCGTGTGGTGGGGACCGGACGGCTTCCGCGTAACCATGCACGAGATGGATGTTCGCGCCGGCGGCAAATGGGAGTTCATCCTGCATGGCCCTGACGGCCGCGACTATCCCAACCGGAGCACATACCTCGAAGTCGTGCCGCAGAAGCGAATTGTCTATCGGCACGCCGAGCCGGCCTTCACGACGACGGTCACATTCGCGGATCGCGGCGAGGAGACCGAGATAGAGATGAACATGCTCTTCGACACCAGGGAGACGCGTGACATCGTTGCCAAAACGTACGGAGCGGTCGAAGGCCAGCAGCAGACGCTGAATCGCCTTGCAGCCCATCTCGCAAGCCAGTAGCCGCGTGGCAGGGATGGTCCGCGTCGGCTCATCCCTGCCGCTTCGCACGCAGTAGGAGCAGGCCGCCGCGTCCCGTCACCTACCCGTTACTCGTCGTAGTGGAGCAGGCTGAAGACGTCGTACTCGGGGAACTTGGTCGCGGCCTTTGAGGAAGTCGAGTTCGATGGCGAAGCCAAGGCCGGCGATCTGGCCGCCGAGCTGGCGCACCAGTTGCACGGTGGCCTGCATGGTGCCGCCGGTGGCCAGCAGGTCGTCGACGATGATGACGCGCTGGCCGGGCTCGATCGCGTCGAGATGGATTTCGAGCGCGTCGGCGCCGTATTCCAGGTCGTAGCTGACGCGCGCGACCTTGGCGGGCAGCTTCTTGGGCTTGCGCACGGGCACGAAGCCGGCGTTCAGCCGGTAGGCCAGCGCCGGGCCGAAGATGAAGCCGCGCGCCTCGATGCCGAGGACGAGGTCAATCTCCTTGCCGATGTAGTGCGCGGCCAGCGCGTCGATCAGTTGCGCGAAGCCGGTCTTGTCCTTCAGCAGCGTGGTGATGTCGTAGAACAGGATGCCGGGCTTGGGAAAGTCCGGCACGGTGCGCACCAGATCCTTCATCGCTTCAGAATCGAACGGTTTCTTGGCCAGACTGGTACTGGTTGGGGTCACTTACCACGCTCCTTCAATTTCGAATGTCGTTCAGCTGCGCGCCTTCGCTGTCGGCCAGGGTGTGCTCGATCACCGCATCCACGCGGCTGCCGCGCGAGCCTTTGGCCAGCGCCAGTTGCAGGTCTTCCAGTTGGTCGGGCTCGCCGGCGGCCAGGACCTCGACGTGGCCGTCGGAGGTGTTGCGCACCCAGCCGCGCAGGCCGATCTCCGCCGCTTCGCGATGCACGAACCAGCGAAAGCCTACGCCCTGCACCCGCCCTTTGACCAGAAAATGCTGCACCATAGCTCGGACCGATTCTACGCCCGGCTCATGTACGCGCCTTCGGCGGTATCGACGCGGATCTTCTCGCCCTCGTTGATGAAGGGCGGCACCTGGACGACCAGGCCAGTCTCCATCTTGGCCGGCTTGGTGACGCTGGAGGCGGTAGCCGACTTGATGCCCGGCTCGGTCTCCATCACCGTCATCTCGACGTAGGTGGGCAGCTCGATGCCGACCGGCTTGCCGTCGTAAAAGCTGACGTTGATCTGCAGGTTCGGCGTCAGGAACTCCACCGCGTCGCCGATGGTCTCGTGCTTCAGCATGGTCTGCTCGTAGTTCTCGTCCATGAAGTAGTAGTCCTCGCCATCGGCGTAGAGGAACTCCATCTTCACCTCGTCGACGATGACGCGGTCGATGGGGTCGGGCGAGCGGAAGCGCTCGGTAAACATGGCGCCGGTGCGGACGTTCTTCAGCTTGGCCTGGATGAAGGCGCGCAGGTTGCCGGGCGTGCGGTGCTCGACCGAGAAGACCAGGTGAAGCTGGTCGTTGTGCTTGATAATCATGCCCGGGCGCATCTGCGTGGCGGGAATCGACATAACGAAAAACCCCTGAATGTTGTTGATTTGCGCGGATCCAATGGAGGCCCGTGGCGAACTGTCGCTGCAGGCTGAAGTCGTCTACACTCCGCAACCTATCTATTGTAGCGTGGTGGAACTCGGACTGGGTGTCTCCGGCTGTGTTCCTTCGGGGCAGCATCTACAGTCCTGAAGTACTTTGCGTCGGCTCCGCCCATCTTTTCGAGGACTGCGTTGAAGACCAGAGTTGCAGTTATCCCGGTGATCCAGCCGCTGACCGCATAAGACGCCATCGTGCCTCCGCATAGAATCACCGCCATGATGGGATCGTGCGGGCGTTGAAAATTCAGGTTCAGGTTCAGGTGAAAGATGAAAAAGACGAACCCCAAAGGGAGCGTGATAAAGGGCATATCCGAAGCCGCGAAGGTCACGAAAGCCACAAGCCCAAGAACGGCATACATCGCTGCAATTACGTGCCCCACAGACAACGGACGAACCCAAACGACGCGCATGATGACGAGAATCTGCTGGCTACGCTTTCACCGGTGGCTCCAGAACTTCCGTTTGTCGCCCTTGATTGGCGAACACGTGCGCTCTTGGATATATGGGCTTGTCAAATGCTGGCCATCAGCGCGGCCAGCAGTGCGGTGCGGGGGACGAGGTGTTCGATCGCCACGGACTCGTGCGCGGCGTGCGCGCCTTCGCCCACGGCGCCCAGGCCGTCGAGCGTGGGCACGCCGAGGGCGGCGGTAAAGTTGCCGTCCGAGCCGCCGCCGGTCGCGGCTTCGTCGAGCGGGAAGCCCAGCTCCGCAGCCAGCTTGCGCGCCTGCCGGTAGAGCGCGACCGTACCCGGCTTGCGCTCCATCGGCGGACGATTCAAACCGCCCCTGACTTCCAACGTACATTTCGGATCGGCGCAGCGCAGGCCACGGAACAGCTTCTCCACCTTGGCTGCGTCGCTGGCCTTCGCGATGCGCACGTCGATATCGGCGTAGGCGTGCCCGGCGATGACGTTCGAGCGCGTGCCGCCGGAGATGACGCCCGGGTTTACGGTGCGGCCAACGCGGAGGTCGGTAAAGCCGGCGACCTTCTCCAGCAGCCGGGCGAGTTCGAGGATGGCCGAGTGGCCGCGCTCGAAGTCGACGCCCGCGTGCGCGGCCACGCCGGTGACGTGCAGGTGGTAGTCGCCGACACCTTTGCGGGCGGTCTTCGCGGCCAGGCCCTGCGCCGGTTCCAGCACCAGCACCGCGGAGGAGGCGAGCGCCAGCCGCTCCGTGATGGGACGCGAAACCGGGCTGCCCACCTCCTCGTCGGAGTTCAGCAGCAGCGTGATGGGGCGGGTGAGGCCGAGCTGGCCGAGCGCGCGGACGGCTGCCAGCGCCATGGCGACGCCGGCCTTCATGTCCAGGACGCCGGGGCCGAAAAAGCGCCCGGCACGCTCGCGCCAGGGCATGGCCTGGAGCGTGCCCAGCGGCCAGACCGTGTCCAGGTGGCCGAGCAGGAGCAGCGGCTTCCGTCCGCTCCGAAAGGTCCCGAAACGCACCTCCAGCACATCGCCGAAGTGTTTCTGTTTGTGCAGCTTGACGCGCCCGCCGCAGGTCTCGGCGAAGGCTGCCGCCAACCCCACCGCCTCGTCAACCGCAGCCTTATTGTCGCTGGGCGATTCCACCTCGACCAGCGCGCGCAGCGTTCCCACCATCCACTCTGCCTGCGCGTCCACCGCCTGCCGGATTGCCTTCGCGTCGCTCATCTCGAATGCTTCGAATGGTATCGCAACTGGGCGGAGGGGCGCGCAAACCCAGGCAAGCGTGGAGCTTCCTGTTGCACCGGCTGTGGCATTTTTACCACACTCCGGCACTCGCTCCGCGGGGTAATCTGGCTGTGGAAATCGCGGGAGTACGGTCCTTGGCGCAGAACGCTCATCCTGAGCAGACAATCCGGTCCGACATCGAGTTTCGCGGCATTGGCCTGCACTCCGGCGCCGAAGTTTCCATGCGGCTGGTGGCCGCGCCCGCCGGCTCGGGCATCGTCTTCCGCCGGGTCGATCTCGATGGCTTCGAAATTCCCGCCAACGGCCGCAACGTCGCCAAGGTCAGCTACGCCACCTCGCTGATGCGCGGCTCGGTGCTGATCTCCACCACCGAACATCTGCTCTCGGCGCTGATCGGCTTCGGCGTGGACAACGTGATCGTCGAGGTGGACAACCTGGAGCTGCCCATCCTGGACGGCTCGGCCCTGCCCTACGTCGAGGCCTTCCAGGCGGTCGGCCTGAAGCAGCAGCGACGCAAGCCGCGAGTACATCCGCATCCTCAAGGAAGTTGAGGTGCGCGACGGCAGCAAATTCATTGGCGTCTATCCCGGCTCGGGCTACGGTATCGACTACTCGATCGACTTCCCGGCGCCCATCGGCTGCGAACAGCTCTCGACCGACCTGGAGACCGGCGGCTACGCGGCGCAGATTGCGCCCGCGCGCACCTTCGGCTTCAAGGAAGACGAGCCCAAGCTGCGCGACATGGGCCTGATCCGCGGCGCATCGCCCGAGTGCGCCATCATCCTGACCAAAGACGGCGTGCAGAACGGGCCGCTGCGCTTCGACGACGAGTTTGTGCGCCACAAGGTGCTGGACCTGATCGGCGACCTCGCGCTGGCGGGCCGGCGCATCCAGGGCCGCGTCATTGCGGAGCGCGCGGGCCACGCCATGCATACCGCGCTGGTGCAGCGCCTGCTGCGCGACCGCTCCGCGTGGGACCTGGCCTACGGCTACGACGAATTGCCGGAACCCGCCGCGCTCGCGCCGGAAATGCTGCGCGTGCCCCAGCCCGTGCATATGTAGAGCTCTCCGTGCTACGTTGTCCGTTAGCCTCTGCCAGGCCGCGCCTCGAACATACAACGTAAAACGTAGAACGAAACAACGTAAACCTTCCATGCCCCTTGCCGCTATCGCCCTCGGTTCCAATCTTCGCTCGCCGCTGGGCGACCGCGACGCCAATCTGCGCGAAGCGGCACGGCGCGTCGGCGAGCTGGGTGCCGTGCGCGCGGTCTCGTCGTTTTACGACACCGCGCCGGTGGGCTACGAACGCCAGCCGAACTTCCTGAACGCGGCGCTGCTGCTCGAGACCGCACTGGAGCCGCTGGAGCTGATGCGCGCGCTGCTGGCCATCGAGCGCGCGATGGGCCGCGACCGCGCGAAAGCGATTGCCAAGGGCCCGCGCATGATCGACCTCGATCTGCTGCTGGTGGACGATCTCGTGCTCACCACGCCCGACCTGACGCTGCCGCATCCGGCGATGGCCGAGCGCCGCTTCGTGCTGGAGCCGCTCGCCGAGATCGCGCCCGCGATGGTCGATCCGGTTTCCGGCCGCACCATCGCCGAACTGCTCGCACGCCTCAGCAACTAAATCGCAACAACCGCCACGCGGGCAGTCGGAAGAAGTCCGCTCCGCGTAAGAGCATGGCTTCAGAGCCTGTCCTGAGCGTAGCCGAAGGATGCCGCAACAGCCGCAAAATCAGACGGGCTTGAGTGGATGCTGAAAAACTCCGTTTCGCTTAAGGGCACGGATTTATCCGTGCCGTAACAGCCGCGGAATTATCGCGGCTTGAGCCGCTGAGGTCACTGTTTGCGGACTCGGACTACTCTGGGCCGCCTCTTTCAGCACCCTCTTTAGCCCCTGAGGAACGCTGTTTGTCTTGCGGCAAACTTCCTGCATCTACCGCGTCTCCGGCGGCACCGGATACGCGGGCGGCGCGCCGGGGAAGGTGATGACGAGGTGCTCGAAGACCACGCCGGGCGAGCGGTAGAGCAGCCGCAGCGTATGCTGGCCGGGCGCGAGCGTGCCCAGCGCAATGGTGTCGATGGCGGAGTTGCGCAGCACATTCTGCGGCCAGTCCGCGCCGCTGGGCCCATCGCCCGCGCCCGCTGCCTTGGTGGCTGTGCTGCTCATGTCGCGCTCCATCGGTGCGCCGCCATCCAGCGCCACCGCGTAGCGCAGGTGGTGGTCGGAGTCCACCGGAAACGTGGGCAGCAGATGCAGCGCCAGCGTAGCGGCGTCGCTGGTCCGGGTGGAGAAGTCGTATTCGAGCCACGCGGTGGGCTCGGGATATGTGCCCGAGGTCAGCCACGGAAGGTCGAGGCCGGCCAGCACGCCGGGCGCGCCATACACCACGGACGCGCCGGAGATACCCAGGTCGTCGAGCACGTTCCACTTCGCCGCGCCGGGATCAAGCCGCGCAACCTTGGCGCTGAACGTGCTGGTGTCCGACTTGCGCGTGAAGTGCGCGGCATTGATGGAGACGGTGAAGTGCTGCTCGTGGAAACCCGGCGGCGGCGCGACGGGGTGGGCCAGTGCGGGAGTGTCGTCCGCGCTCCAGCCGGCGGGCAGCGGCCGCGTAGTGTCGGCGTCGGTCGCGGTCCGCGGCATCTCGAAGACCTGGCGCTCGCGCGGCGCCGCCGACATAATGCCGCTCCACTTGCCACCCTCCAGCGCGTTGTACTGCGCGGTCAGAGATTGAATGGTGTCGTAGGCTGTGCGGGCGCGCTCGGTGTCGGCCTGGCGCGCCTCCGCGTTCAGTTGCGCGGCGTCGAGATAGGTGAGGTCGGCAGCGAGGAACTTCTCATTCATTGCGGCCGCGCCTTCCACGGGATAGCCGACCAGCTCGAAGAACGCAGAGGCGTACTGCGGTGGGAGGCTCCGCGCAATCGACTGCTCCTGCGCGGTCAGCGCCGACCACGCCGCCGCGCGCGCGCGGTTCTGGTCCGGCTGGCCGTCGCTGGGCCACGCCAGCGGATTGAAGGCCGTCCGCCGGATGCCGTCGTTGTAGCCGTTGAAGCCCATGAACTCTGGCTTGCGAATGAAGCTGAGCGCGTAGTATCGCGTCATCACCTCGGCGGTCTTCGCCGCGTCGGCGCTGGGAAACTGCCCGGCGAACCACGCAGTCAGCCACTCCCGCTGGCTCATCGCCGCCACGCGCGGCTCGTCCGTGGCCAACTGCATAAAGTAGTCGATGTCGATCTCCGCAGGCTTCAGATCGCCGACGTTCAGGATCCAGTACTTGCGCGCGTTGTGGTCGTACGCCTTGGTCAACTCTTCGCGCAGCAGCGCAGGCGGCGTCGTGCACAGCCACAGGTAATCGTGCGGCGAACCCCAGTAGCTGACGTGGTAGTACACGCCCGACCCGCCGGCGCGCTTCTGCTCTTCGGCGTTGGGCAGCTCGCGAATGTAGCCGTAGTTGTCGTCGGTCCAGCCCAGGGTCACGTCGTCGGGCACCTTCATACCGGCGCGATACAGATCGAGCGACTCCTTGTACAGCCAGATCACCTGCGGAATTTTTGTAACCTCGGGCGATACCTGTTCGGCCAGCAGCTTTCTCTGCGCGGCCATGGCGTCTTCCACCAGCTTCGCCTTCACCTCGGGCGAGCCGGTCGCCTCCAGGCCGGAGTCGTGCACGCCGCGCAGGCCCACGGTGTAGAAGTTCTCATACTTGCCGTTTTCTTCGAGCCGCTTCTGCCAATACGCAATCATGGCCGCCGAGTTGGTCTGGAAGTTCCACGGGCCGTTGCCCTGGGGCGGAGCAGCCTCGCTCCACTCGCCCACGTTGTTGCGCAGCAATGCCTCAGAGTGCGAGCTGCCCATCACGATGCCCCACTGGTCCGCGAGCCTCGCGTTCTCCTCGACCGCGTTGAACGCAAGCGAGCCGGGATGCATCGCCGGCCAAAGCGAATTGGCGTGCAGCCGGATCAGGAGTTCGAAGATGCGCGCATAGGTGTTCGGCCCGATATTGCCGTGGCCCTTGTCAACCGCCGGGTCCATCTTCTTCGCGGCCCACGGACGCAGGCCCCAGTCCTCGTCGTTGAGGAAGATGCCGCGGTACTGGACGGATGGCGACGGCTGCACATGCAGGCCCGGCCGCACGAACACAGCAGCGTGGTGCGCCACTGGAACATCCGCCCACCACGTCCACGGCGAGACGCCCATCTCTCGCGAAATCTGGAACAGCGCATACGCCGCGCCGCGGCGATCGGCGGCAGCGATGATGAGGGCGTTGCGCACGCCGCGCAGAATGGTGGGCGGCGGATTGAGGATGGCGACGGTCTCGGCTGCTTCCCACTGGTTGTCGACGGCGGTGGTGATGAGACGATGCGCTGTGCGGAGCTTGTCGAGTTCGGGCGATTTGCCGAGCACGCCAACGACGATTAGGTTCGGCGGCAGCGGGGATTTCAGCGAAGTGAGGATGCGCGGCTTGGCGCCGGTGACTTGCGCGACATCGGCTGCGAAGGCGGCTGCGGCTACGCGGACAGTTTCGGGATTGCCGGGTGCGACATAGATCGCGGCGGCATGGCCGTTTGCGGCGATGGGGAAGGCTGACTGCGATGTGGTGTGGTCGAGATCGACCAGGACGCCGGACTGCGCCGATGCGGGGAACGCGACCAGCGTGAGCGCGAAGAGAATAGGTAGTGACTTGCGCAACTTTGGCGCTCCCTGAGAGTCGCAAAGAGACTCACCCCACGATAAACGAGCGCCCTGCCGGGACGGTCGTTGATCATGGGGCACCCGCATCTGGGATCAGTCTACGGCGGAGTGATGGCCCCAGTCGAAACGCCGTCCCAGGATGCCCTTCACGATCAGGTGGTCGGTCGCGGCCGTCGGCCCCACGCCCACGCCGATGTTGATCTCCCACTTGGGCGAGACGTTCAAATTGGTGACGGCGAAGATCTGCTGCTGCTGGTTGTGCAGCGTGCAGGGCGACGTGATGCGGCAATAGTCGGCGTAGTATTCGAGGCCCAGGTTGACCTCTTTGGTGACGTCGTAGGTGAAGGTCGCGCCCGGTGAAAACCCGATCCCCTGCGCCACATCCGGCCCGTGCCAGGTGCGTTCGAGCGCTGGGTTGACGGCGAAGTACCAGCGGCCCAGGGTCTTGTCCACGATCGGCCGAATCTCCCACGTCCAGGTGTCCGGCGAGTAGACGGCGCGCTGATAGCCGACCTCGGTCGACACGCTTACGCCCACCGGCCAGTGCCAGCTATCCGGCACGCGCACGCGCGGGCGGATGTGGTCGCCCACCCACTGCACGCCGTGGCCGGCCTGCTCGCTGGTGAAGATGTAGAAGCCGACTTCGGACCAGCTGGTGAGCCCTTCGGTCAGCTCAATGCGTCTCGTGCTCCTGGTGGTTGGTCGGATACACGCCGTCGATCACATACTTCTGTCCGTCGACCGTGTAGTTGGAATGCAGCTCGACCATCAGGCTCTTCGGCTCCTGCGTATCCGCGCCGTACACCTGGATCTCGTAGTTGCCCTGCGCCTGCGCGCCTGCCGCGAACAGCATCAGCGCCGCGCAAAGAGGAACCCACCCGTTCCAAGATGCGCGAAGGATGGGCCACCCGTTCTGCGGCCTTACGCATAGCGAAACACCATCATGAAGCCTCGGTCCATGTGATCCTGCTGATGACAGTGGAAGAGCGTATTGCCGGGATGATCGGCAGTGAACTCCACGGTCGAGGTGCGGCCCGCGGGAATCAGCAGCACGTCCTTCCTCAATCCTCGCATGGCCGTGCCGCCGACATTTGTAACCTCGAAGGTATGGCGATGCAGATGAATTGGATGATCGTCGGTGCTCAGGTTCTTCATCACCAGGCGATAGCGCTGGCCGGCCTGTAGCGGCGGCGACTCCACATCCGGATACGACTTGCCGTTGATGCGCCAGATCTCGGGATTGCCGTGGCCCTCGAACTTCGAGTCGAACGTCAGCGGAATCTCAATCACCTCGCCCGCTTCGGCCGCTCCAACTCCTTTCACCGCGAACTTCGCGTAATCCCACACCAGGTCTTCCGGCTGCACCCATTTCGGCGCGCCCGTCGCATTCGCGTATTCGACCACGATGCCCATGCCCATCGCGTAGACATGCTTGCGCACCTCGCCCAGCACCCACACTCCCGGCGCATCCATGGTGACGATGGCGGACACCCGCTCCGCCGGCGCCAGCCGCAGCATCGGCACGGATTGCGGACGCGGCACATCGTTCCCATCCAGCGCGACCACCTGAAAGCTATGTCCCGCCAGCGCGAGCCAATGCACCTCGGTGGGGCTGGAGTTCAGCACGTGCAGCATCACCCGCTCGCCTTGCTTCACCTTCAGCGGCTCGCCCGCAGCCCAGCATCTTGCCGTTGATGGTTGCGGCTTCGTAGTCGGGCATGGCCGAGCCATCGGCCGATGGCATCTCGCGCCCGCCCCAGTCGTGCAGCGCCAGAAAGATCTCGCGGTCGAACGCGTTTTCGGCCGCCGCATCCTGCGGATCGACCATCAGGAATCCATGCTGCCCCGTGTACTGCCCCTTGCGAAAATCGTTGCCCGCAAACGTATGGGTGTGGAACCAGCGAAAGCCGGCCGGGTCGGGCGTGAACGTGATGCGCGTGGAGGCGCCCGGCGCAATCATCGGCGAGCCTTCCTCCATCGCTCCGTCCACCGCGACGGGAAGAAACAGTCCGTGCCAGTGCACAATCTCCGCGTCGGCCGAGCGGTTGTGAATATCGATTGAAATCTCGCGGCCCTGCTGCATGCGCAGCAGCGGCCCCGGCACCTGGCCGTTGTAGGCGATGGTTGGATAGCGGTGTTTGGGTGAGGCCTCCAGCACATACGGCGCGATGTCCAGCGTAAAGTCAGCGGGCGGCGCATTCGCAGGGATCGGCGGGGCCGCGGGCATCGGCCCGGCCGGCATCTTCATCTGCGCCCGCAGATCATCCCCAGCCGCGCGTCCCAGCGCCAGCGAGCCCGAGGTCATCGCTGCCAGTTGTGTGAACCGCCTGCGCGTCAGCACCGCACCCGTCCCCCAGGCCTCAATTCGTCCGATACTCAGTAGACTCGCCAGCCGCGACGATTGTTTCACTGCCCGGGCTTAACCGCAGTGCCGCCGAGGGCCGCTAACCGCCCGCCACCGCGCCCAGGATGATCAGCGGCTCGCGGCCATCGACCACGGCAGCCGGCAGCGGCGCATCCATCGGCTCCAGCGAGAGGTCCTGCTGGCACGCAAAGAAGCGCAGAAACGCACGCCGCTCCTGGGTCTCGTGGTCGCGCACCGTCCCCAGCAGCATCGGATAGGCCTCTTCCAGCGCGTCCAGCACGGTGCGCACCGTAACCGGAGCAGCCACGTCGAGCGCAACCTCGTGGCCGGCGATCCGTCCCAGCGTGCGCAGGTGCGCCGGCAATTCAACCCGGATCTGCGGCATGGCGATCTCCCCGTCTCTAGAACTATCACGCCGCGCTCGGCCGCGAACCTTGTGACTTGGACCCAATTGACCTATCCTTCTTCGCATGAAGAGGTTGGATCGCCGCCGTTTTCTGGTTGCCGGTGCCGCTGCCGCGGCCGGTTGGAAGAGCTTGGCGCAGAACCTTCCGGTCATCCGCGGGCCCGGCCCCTCCAGTCCCGCGCCGCAGTTGGCGCGTCCGCGCGAGCCGGAGAACGCCGCGCCGGTCACCGCGACGCTGGTCCTGCATGCGGACCAGGCAGGGCCGGCGATTCCGGTCAACTTCATCGGCCTGTCGTACGAGACGCAGCAGCTCTCCCAGCCGGACTTCTTCTCGCCCGCGAACACCGGGCTGGTCGAGCAGTTCCGCGCGCTCACGCCCAGCGGGCAGCGGGCTGACCCGGTTGCCTTCGGCCGGGGCGTGCTGCGCCTGGGCGGCAACACCTCGGACTACGGCTTCTGGAAGGCGACGCCCGAGGCCGTCCCGCCGCCGCGCCCCAGGCGGCCGTACAAAGTGGGCGACCCGCCACCCGACCTCATCTACAACGTCACCCCCGAGGCCATCCGCAACCTGCGCGGCTTCCTCGACGCCACGGATTGGCACTGCCTCTACGGCATCAACCTCGGCACCAACACGCCGGAGCTGGCCGCGGACGAAGCCGCCTTCGTCAGCAAGACCCTCGGCCCACGCCTTGAATACTTCCAGGTCGGCAACGAAGCCGACCGCTTCGGCTCGACCATCCGCGACCCGAAGACGTGGAACGCCAACACCTACTTCGACGAGTGGCTCAGCTTCGCCAATGCCATCCGCGCCCGCGTCCCCGACGCCCGCTTCGGCCTGCCCGATACGGCGGGCAATCCGGCGTGGTACGCGGCCGTGGTCGACCGCCTGCTCGCGCTCGCTCCCGCCGATCGCCCGAATATCGGCGCGCTCACCCACCACTACTACTTCACCGGGCCGCCCTCCAACCCCAAGGCGACCATCGACAATCTGCTGCACGCCGACCCGCACGTGGACAAGCTGGCTGCGGATATCCACGCTGCCGCGGCTCGGCTGGGCGATGCCGAACATCGCTCCGTCCCCTATCGCATGACCGAGGGCAACAGTTGCTATCGCGGCGGCAAGCCCGGCCTGTCGGACGTCTTTGCCGCGTCGCTATGGTCGGCGGATTACCTGCTGCGGCTCGCGTCGCTCGGCTACTACGGCGTCAACCTGCACGGCGGCGACGGCCAGATGGTGGCCGCATCGCTGGGCGGCAAGCTGCCCGGCGACGACCTGGTCGCGGACGATCCGGCCAGCCATCCGCATCCCTACTACACGCCCATCGCCCACATCGGCGGCAGCTACATCGCCGAGCCGGTCGCCTTCGGCATGCGCTTCGCCCAGCAGTTCGCCGGCGCCACCCTCTTCCCGCTCGACTTCGATCCCGGCCCGGTCAACGCCACCGCCTACGCGGCGCAGAGACGCGACGAGGGAACGATCATTGCGATCGTCAACAAGGATGAAACGCGGGACCTGACGCTCACCATTGCGGGCGACTGGGCAGTGGACCAGACGCTGACCGCCGACGCGCTGACCGCAACCCGCGTGCGGTTTGGCCCCGCAGCACCGGCCCGGGGGCTGATGGTTCCCCGGGCCAGCGCGGCGATCCTGCGGCCGGCCTCACGCGTCCTCGTGGGCAAGCCGGTCTCTTAGTGCATGCTCGACTGCGCCTGGATCGTCCTCACCTGAAATCCGGCGGGGATGGCGAAGTCCTCGGCGGTCGGCTCCTTCAGCTGGATCTGGTCGTAGCGAACCACCTGCTTGTTGCCATTGCCGTCGCGCACCGTGCTCAGCAGAAACACGCGCAGCGCCGGGCGACCACCAGAATTCGTGGGTCAGCGGATACACCGTCATGCTGAAGCCGATCGCCTGCTGGCGCGGCGGGGGCGTGGCCGCAGTGGCATCGGCGGCGGCGCTGGGATCTTCCGTCTTCCACGTGTAGCCCTTCACCTTGAAGTCGTTCAGCGACTTCTCCGGCAGATCGCTGCGGTTGGGGTCGTCCGTCATAAAGGGCTGGGTCGGCGGCAGCAGGTGGGTGACGGCGCCCGGCGGGAACTGCGTAACCGTCGCCACGTGCGCCGTGTAGTTGATCTCGATCATCCGCACCTTCACCGGATCCCACACCGTGGCGCGGGTCAGTTGTCCGCGCTGGTCGGGCGAGCTGATGGGAGCGCTGAGCCGGCGGCCATGCGAGTCCCGCTCCTCCAGCGCGTAGCTGGCTGAAAGCGACTTTCCGTTGCTGTCGAAGGTCTCCACCGTGCGCACGGCGAAGTAGGGCTGAATGCGGTCCGCGGCTGCCGGAGCCGGTCCTGCCTGGGCCGCTGCTCCGGCTGCAATCGCCAGCGCCATTCCGCACACGCTGGCGGTAAATCTGAAGTTCATGGTGCCTCCCTGGTCGGCCCGCGGCCGGTCCTGCGCTGCGGGCACCCCTCCCGCATAAGGGTTCAGGGCAGCGTCTGCACCTCGACGGAAAGCACGGGCGGAAGATCGCGCACAATCGCGGTCCAGCTGTCGCCCGCGTCCGCCGACGCGTACACCTGCCCGCCCGAGGTGCCGAAGTACACGCCGCACGCATCCAGCCGGTCCACCGCCATGGCGTCGCGCAGCACGTTCACGTAGCAATTGCGGTCTGCGGGAGACCTTTGCTCAGCGGCTCCCACTGGTTGCCGCCGGTCCGGCTGCGGAAGACGCGCAACTGGCCGTCGGGGACAAAGTGCTCGGAGTCGCTCTTGATCGGCACCACGTACAGCGTCTCCGGCTCGTGCGCGTGCACGTCGATGGCGAAGCCGAAGTCGGTGGGCAGGTTGCCGCGACACCTCGACCCAGTGGTCGCCCGCGTCGTCGGAGCGCATCACGTCCCAGTGCTTCTGCATAAACAGCACCCCGGCCGGCTGGGATGCGCCGCAATGTGATGCACGCAGTGGCCCACCTCCGCCTCCGGGTCGGGAATGTGCTGCGACCGCAGGCCGCGGTTGATCGGCTTCCAGGTGGCGCCGCCGTCGTCGCTGCGGAACGCCCCCGCCGACGAAATCGCAATCACCATGCGCTGCGGGTTGGTCGGGTCCAGCAGGATGGTGTGCAGGCACAGTCCGCCCGCGCCCGGCTGCCAGCGCGGAGCCGGTGGTGTGCGTGCGCAGGCCGGAGAGCTCGCCCCAGCTTTGGCCTCCATCGGTCGACCGGAACAGCCCGGCGTCTTCCACGCCGGCCAGCACCTCGTCCGGATCGGCCAGCGACGGCTCCAGGTGCCACACCCGCTTGAACTCCCACGGATGCGGCGTGCCGTCGTACCACTGGTGGGTGCCGGCCACGCCGTCGTAGGCGAACTTGTTGCCCACCGGATTCCAGCTCGCGCCGCCATCGTCCGAGCGCTGGACCAACTGCCCAAACCAGCTGTTCGACTGCGACGCGTAGATGCGGTTGGGATCGGCGGCCGAGCCCTTCAGGTGGTAGATCTCCCACCCCGCAAAGTGCGGGCCGTCGATCGTCCAGTTCCTGCGCGCGCCGTCCGCCGTCATCACGAACGCGCCCTTGCGCGTGCCCACCAGCAGCCGTACCTGGGCCATGGATCGCTCCTGTGCTGCGTGAAGATTCCGCCGGCAAGCGGCGATGGAAAACGCTATCAAGATCGACGCCGCCAGCGCAAGCGTTCTGCGCTCACACCCTCTTCGTGATGTACGTCACAGCGAGCCCTCCCGGCTCGCGCTAGCCTGACTTCAGGGTTGAATCGCAGAGTCCCACCCAGTACCATGCGCGGCCGTGGGATTCAGGAACAGGGTGTCAATGACCATGGCAGAAACCTACAAAATCTCGGCGACTCCGTTGCTTCACGCCGAGGGCGACTTCAAGGGCAAGCTCAAGGGTGTCAGCTTCACCGCCGTCTCCCCGGAGCGCACCCACGAGTGGTTCGCCAACAACTGTGGCCAGTTCGAGCTGGTCTTCAGCAGGATCATGCCGGCCAGCCTGGCCCGGGTCATCGTCGCCTCGCTCATGCACGGAGACGACGTCGAGTTCCCCGGCGTTTACGGAGAGGACGACTTTGAGCGCGGCTTTCTGTTCGAGTGGTCGCCGGTGCACCTGGTCGTCGCTCCCAGCCTCTCCCCGGCGGCCTCGGTCTAGAGCGCATGGCGGCCGTCGCCCGCCTAGCGCAGATCGGCCATCACCGCCGGAACCGGTGGCCCCGGAGGATTCATCTTCAGACCGGTGATCTTCAGCGTGTACGCATAATCGCAGGGCCGGTCGCTGGGCAGCTTCACCTTCAGTCCCTCCTCGTCCTGGGTGAACTGCAAATTGCCGGCGTGGCCCAGCAGGGTCACGCTGGCGATCTTCCCTTCGGGCAGCTTGCCATCGGGAAACTTCGCCGCCGCGCCCGTGCCCAGGGTCGCGATCACCGCCGTCTCGCCCGGCCACGACTGCGCAATCGCGTACAGGGCGTCGCCCTTCACCGTAAAGCGATAGACCACCGGCTTCGGCCCCGGCGGCAGTGCCGGCGTCGCTGCGGCTGGCGCTGCCGCAGCAGCAGCCGCGGGCAGCAGGCGCCGCTGCCGTCGGCTGGGCGGCAGCGGTCGCCACGCCATTGGCGCGCGGACCCTCCTCGGCTGCCGCGGCCGCAGCCGCGCCGGGTCTCCGCATCTGCGGCACTGCGCGGCGGCAGCGGCATAAATCCCTCGCCATCCACCACCCAGGCGTGCGTGCCGTACACCGCCTCGCCATTGACCGCCAGCCACTTGCCCACCTCGATCAGCGCGGTGCGCTGCTGGCGCATTGATCGCGCCCTGGCCCATGGGCGAAAGGTTCAGCAGCAGGCTGCCGTTCATGCTCAGCACCGTGGTCAGCTCGTCAATCACCGAGCCGGCGCCGCGGAAGGTCTCCACCGGGTTCTCCGCCGTGTAGCCCCAGGTGCTGCCCTCGGTGTCCTCGGCGTCCCACACGCCTTTCAGGATCTGGGTTGGCCCGCGCGGATTCAGCCGCTCGAAGTCCAGCACGCTGCCCGCGAGAAACGCCGAGTCCTTGGTCTCGATGGTCACCGGCTTGCCCCACTCCAGCGCGCGGTTGTAGTAGTACGCCGCCACCTTCAACTTCAGCGGGTCCAGCACGCGCGCGTTCACGCCGTTATCGAACCACATCACGTCGGGCTGGTACTGGTCGATCAGCTCGATATTCTTCTTCACCCAGTCTTCCAGGAACTCCTGCAGGCGCGCGTCCGAGCGGTCGTGCCAGTAGAAGTTCGCGTACTTCGGATCGTCCACGTCGGTCTTCAGCCCGGGCGTCGGATTCACAAACGTGTAGTGCTCCATGTTGTGGCTGCAGATGCCGAACTTCAGCCCCGCCTTGCGCGTGGCCACGGCCATCTCGCCCACCAGGTCGCGGTGCGGCCCCATGTTGTACGCGTTGTACGGGTTGGTCGCCGAGTTCCACAGCGAGAAGCCGTCGTGGTGCTCCACCGTCGGCATAAAGTACTTCGCGCCCGACTCCTTCACCAGCTCGGCCAGGTCGTCGGCGTTGAAGTCCGTCGCCTTGAACAGCGGAATGAAATCCTTGTAGCCAAACTGGTCCGGCGGGCCGAAGTGATCGGTGTGCCACTGCGAAAACGCGGTGTACATGTACCTCTCGTACCACTCGTTGTGATACGCGGCGACGGAAAACAAGCCCCAGTGCATGGTAATGCCGAACTTCGCGTCGATGAACCACTGCGGCACCGTGTAGTGCTCGCGGATCGAGTCCCAGGTCGGCTCATACGGCCCCGGCGCCACCGGCGTCTTCGCGGCCGCCGCAGCCGCAACAATCTCCGGCGTCGCCGGCGGCCCCGACTGCGCATGCGCGAGTTGCGGGACCGTCGCGATGGAGATTGCCGCGCAGATCGAGCAGAGCAGCGGTGTGAGTCTTCGCATGGAGTGTCCTCCCGATGGATCGAGTGAGTCTATTCCCCCGCAGGTTGCGCAGGCGGAACTGGTCGCGGCGCAGCCGCAGGCTCATCCATCTTATTCGTCCGGAACGGCACCGCGGGCAGGCCCGCCGCGTTATACAGATTCGCTCCGTAGGGATAGTTGTCCCACGCATAACGCACGCTCACCGGCGCGCTCACCTCAGGGCTGCGCACCACCACCGTCTTGCCGTCGATGGTTGCAGTCGCGTCGACGTACTTGCCATCCGCGCCCGCAATCTGGAACCACTTCAGCGGCCCGCCGTTCGCCTCGGGAATCTCCGCCGCAACCTTGCCGGTAGCCGGGTCGGGCGCGGAGACGTGCGCATACAAGCCCTCCGGGTAGTGCGTGGTCAGCCCCTCCGCATGCGTGAAGCTGATGCGGATGGCGTCGCCCTCCACCTTCATCCCGGCGTACACCGGCCCGGAGAACTCGATCTTCCTGCCATAGGCGTTGGCCAGCGCAATGCGCGTCAGCCGGTCGCACAGCGCCTCCTTGTTCTTCGGATGCACGTTGGCCGGATCGCCGATATCGACTGCGACGGCCAGGCCGGTGTTCGGCAGCGACAGGATCTCCGCCTGCTGCTCGCGCACCCGCGGGTTGTTCGAGTTGTTCTTCAGCGCCGCCAGTTGCACCGCGTAGAACGGGAAGTTGCCCTCGTCCCAGCGCTGGCGCCACGTCGTCACCAGCGTCTCCATCACGTGCGCGTACAGCGGGATGCCGGGATTGCCGAGGATCGATTCGCCCTGGTACCAGATCGCCCCGCGAATCGCATACGGAATCACGCCGTTGATCATGCCGTTGTAGAGCACTGTCGGCTGGTGCTGGTCCTGCACCGGATCGCCTCCGCCGCCCCGCGCGCGCCGCGCCGGTGGCCGCACGCCCGGCAAAGCGCCTCCGCCCGCAGCCGTCGCGGCGGCCGGCCCGACCCCCGCCGTCGGAGCCAGCGGCGTCGCGGCAACCGGGGGATTCTGCGCGGCGGCCGCAGGCGGATGCGCCTGGAACGCAGCCACGCGCGCGTCGAATCCATCCAGCACCGGCTTCAACTGCGGGTCCGCCGCCAGCGCCTCGCGCGGCACCCACGCTTCCGCCGTGCTCGCGCCGTACGCGGATAGGATGATGCCCACCGGCTCCTTCAGCGCCTGGTTCAGGTCGCGCGCAAACAGGTAGCCGATGGCCGAGAAGTCCGCCACCGTCTGCGGGCTGCACACCTTCCACTCGCCCTTCACCTCCGTCTGCGGCGTCAGCGACTTGGTGTCCGCCACGGTAAACATCCGCACCTGCGGATAGTTCGCCGCCGCAATCTCTTCCTTCTCGTCCAGCAAGCCATACGGCCGGTGCCCCGTATTCGACACGTTGAACACCATGTTCGACTGCCCCGAACCCAGCCACACCTCGCCCACCAGCACATCGTCGATGGTCAGCGGCGCGCTGCCTTTCCTGCCCGCAATCTCATGGTGAACGGTCCGCCGGACTTCAGCTTCGCCAGCTTCACCATCCACTTGCCGTCCGCCCCAGTGATGACGCTCTTGGTCTGCCCGGCAATCTTCACCGTCACCTTTTCGCCCGGATCGGCCACGCCCCACACCGGGACCGTCATGCCGTTCTGCAACACCATATGGTCGCTGAACAGTTGATTCGGCTTAAGCTTCAGCGCGCGCAGAAAGCGTAACGCACAGCGTCGCGCAGAGAGTTGCAAGCAAAAGACGTGTCTTCATGGAAACCTCGAATTGGGTGGAGTACGCAATGGATTGCTGACGGATGGGAGACGATCCGCTCCGGCCAAAAGACCCCAGGCTCCCGCGCACCGCGGGGTCAGACGCGGCGCCCGCACCCGCGATTTGGGAGATTGCCGACCCGCCCTTAGAATCAAACGATGGGTGTCCCCGGCACAAGGCATAATCCAGCGGTGAGGTCGGATGGCTGAGCTGGTCTTCGACGAACTGCACTGGAAGCCGCACCACAACCCATGGGCTGTCGCCATCACCGTCACGCTGGCCACGTTCATGGAGGTGCTGGACACCTCCATCGCCAACGTCGCCCTGCCGCACATGGCCGGCTCGCTGGGCGCCAGCCAGGAGGAAGCCACCTGGGTGCTCACCAGCTACCTGGTGTCCAGCGCCATCGTGCTGCCCATCTCCGGCTGGCTGGCCAACCGCATCGGCCGCAAGCGCTTCTACATGTCCTGCGTGGCCATGTTCACGGTCTGCTCCATGCTGTGCGGTCTGGCGCAGACGCTGCCGCTGCTGATCCTCGCGCGCGTGCTGCAGGGCCTCGGCGGCGGCGGCCTCGCCACCAGCGAGCAGGCCATCCTCGCCGACACCTTCCCCATCGAGAAGCGCGGCCAGGCCTTCGCGCTCTACGGCATGGCGGTGGTGGTCGCGCCGGCCATCGGCCCAACCTTCGGCGGCTGGATCACCGACAACTTCAACTGGCACTGGATCTTCTTCATCAACGTGCCGGTCGGCCTGCTGTCGCTCTATCTGTCCGAACCGCATGGTCGAGGACCCGCCGTTCCTCAAGGCGCGCAAGGAAGCATCCAAGCACCTCAAAGTCGACTTCATGGGCCTCGGCCTGGTTGCCGTCGGCGTCGGCTTCCTCGAGTTCACCCTCGACAAGGGCCAGGAGAAGGACTGGTTCGGCGACCCCATGATCCGCTTCACCGCCGTCCTCGCCGTCTGCCTGCTCATCTTCTTCGCGGTGTGGGAGTGGAACCACCCCGACCCCATCGTCGACCTGAAGCTGCTGAAGAACCGCAACTTCGGCACCGCCGTCTTCCTGCAGCTCATCCTCGGCATGGTGCTCTTCGGATCGACCGTGCTCATCCCGCAGTATCTCCAGGTGCTGCTCGGCTACACCGCGGAGCGCGCCGGCATGGTGCTGTCGCCCGCCGGCTTCCTGATGATGTTCATGATGTTCATCGCGGGCAGAACGGTGGGAAAAATCGACCCGCGCCTGATGGTGTGCCTCGCCTACATCGGCACCGCCATCGGCGTCTTCAACCTCTCGCAGCTCGACCTCACCACCAGCTTCGCCCACGTCACCGAGCTGCGCATGCTGCAGGTCATCTGCCTGCCCTTCGTCTTCATCCCCATCAGCACGCTCAACTACGTGGGCGTGCCGGCGACCAAGACCAATCAGATTTCCTCGCTCTCCAACTTCGCGCGCAACCTGGGCGGCTCGGCCGGCACCGCGCTGCTCACCACCTACATCGCGCGCAGCTCGCAGGTCCACCAGACGGCGCTGGCCGCCAACGTCATCCCCGGCAGCCCGGCCTACGCCCTGTTCATGGACCGCATGAAGGAGATGCTGATCAAAGGCGGTATGGCCCCGGCCGCGGCCAGCCGGACCGCCATCGGCGAGGCCTACCAGATGATGCTGCAGCAGGCCACCATGCTCAGCTACAAGAACGCTTTTACCATCCTGGGCTGCGCGGTGGTGCTGCTGTCGCCGCTGCCGTTCCTCATGCGCCTGCCGCCCAAGCGTCCCGCCCGCCCCGGAGCGAAAGCCCAGGCCGCCCCCGAAGAACTCGCGGCGCATTGATGCATCCCCATCCGGGAATTCACAGCAAATACGCGAGAGAGACCCCGAACTCGCCCTCCCTGGGCGTGCCGCGGTACAGCATCGTATCCAAGCCGCAAAGCTCAAACCCGAGCTGCTGAAACGCCTGAATCCCCGCGTCGTTGAAGTTGGAGGTCTCAGCCCACAACGTCTTCGCCTCCAGCGGCTTCGCCATATCGAGGACCCGCCCCAGCAGCACCCGCC
This sequence comes from uncultured Acidobacteriaceae bacterium, assembly GCA_963787905.1. Taxonomy (GTDB): domain Bacteria; phylum Acidobacteriota; class Terriglobia; order Terriglobales; family Acidobacteriaceae; genus Edaphobacter. The sequence goes on from CAWBFL010000077.1 coordinate 51,310, forward strand.
CCAACCCGCGCCCGCGGTGCGCGCGGTCGACAAAGAAGTGGTAGATGACGAGCCGCGCGTTCCACGGAATGTGACCGACACAGACAAAGCCTCTGACGCAGCCATCTTCCTCTAAAATCCAGCCCGTCTGCCACGGAGTCTCTTCGAGATCGACCTGGATGCGTCGTTCGATCGGTTCTTCACTCTCCACCCACCAAAGCGAGAGTTGATCCCCGCTGACCTCAGCCCGGGCAAACCGTTTGCCGCTGACCGAGAGATCCAGTCGGGCCAGCGTCTCGCGGTCGCGAACAGTGTCCAGCTTTCGGATTGTCACGGCCATGCATTGCAATCCCAGACGAGATTTTTACGGTTTCTTTATATTTATACTAAGGGACGCTGCCTCGATCACGTCGGTCGTGGCTTGCGATCCGCCAATCCTTGACAAAACAATTACAATTAAAAGAGTAAGATTCTGGGGTGCGCGGCCTTGCGCCTGGCCCTCGGCTCCGCCGGAGATGCGCCCACAGCGCCAACCTAAGTCCTTTGAATTGAATCATTTTCCGTAAGTTATAAAGATCCAGGATTGTGCCGGAACGTCGTGACTTAAGTCATTCTGTTTCAGTATTTTGCAGCTTTAACCAGGGGAGGGGCAGGCCGCCGGGACGATGGGTGAAGACAGCGCCAACTCGAACCCGGGAACCAGCGACGCCCTCAACGCCGGCATCGCCGAAAACCTGATGGGCACGGGCGACGCCACCGTCCCGCTCGACGAGCAGGACCTCGCCGTCCCCATCTACCAGCCCAAAGGCCGCCGCGCCGCCGCCAGCTTCATCTTCCTCACCATCGCGCTGGACATGCTCGCCCTGGGCATGATCGCGCCCGTGCTGCCGCGCCTGATCGCCAGCTTCATGGCCGGAAACGTCTCCGGCTCCGCGCGCATGCTCGGCATCTTCGGCACCGTCTTCGCCATCATGCAGTTCTTCTTCTCGCCCGTGCTCGGCTCGCTGTCGGACCGCTTCGGCCGCCGCCCGGTCGTCCTGCTCTCCAACTTCGGCCTCGGCCTCGACTACCTGCTGATGGCGTGGGCGCCCGCGCTGGGCTGGCTCTTCGTCGGCCGCGTCATCTCCGGCCTCACCGCCTCCAGCGTTCCCACCGGCATGGCCTACATGACCGACGTCACCCCGCCGGAAAAGCGCGCCAGCGCCTTCGGCCTGGTCGGCGCAGCCTTCGGCATGGGCTTCGTCCTCGGCCCCGCGCTCGGCGGCATCCTCGGCAGCGTCAATCCACGCCTGCCTTTCCTGGTCGCCGGCTGCCTCAGTCTGCTCAACGGCCTCTATGGCATCTTCGTCCTGCCCGAATCACTCTCGCATCAGCATCGCAGCCCTTTCTCCTGGAAGCGCGCCAACCCGGTCGGCTCGCTGCGCATGCTCAAAAACAATAAGGTTCTCTTCGGCCTTTCGGCCGTTCTGGTCCTCGGCTATCTGGCACAACAATCGTTACAAAACGTCTACGTCCTCATGGCCGACTATCGCTACGGCTGGTCCGACCGCACCGTCGGCTGGTCGCTGGCGCTGGTCGCGATCTTCGCCGGTTTCTACAGCGCTGGCCTGGTCAAGCCCCTGGTCAAGCGCTCGGCGAGCGCGGCGCGCTCACCTTCGGCCTCATCGGCGGCGCCATCGGCTACGCCATGTTCGGCCTCTCCAAGACCGGCGTCCTCATGCTTTGGGGCATTCCCGTGCTCAACCTCATGGCCGTCGCCTGGCCCTCCGCGCAGTCCATCATGTCGCGCGAGGTCAAGCCCTCCGAGCAGGGGCAGATGCAGGGCGGCGTGCAGAGCCTGCGCGGCCTGGCCGCGATCTTCGGCCCGGTCATGTTCACCTTCATCTTCTCGAAAACCTTTGGCGCGGGTGCGGCCATCCAGGCTCCCGGCGCGGCGTTCTACCTCGCCGCCGCGCTGCTGATCGTCTCGCTGGTCGTGGCCCAATGGGTGCGCCCGCGCGCGACGCCCACCGCGGCCTGACCGGCGGCAAGGCATACTGAATAGATGGGCCTTACCTTCGAAGTCAGTGCGACCGCGCCCGCCGGCGGACGCCGCGCCGCGCTGCGGTTACCGCATGGGGCTGTGCAGACCCCCGTCTTCATGCCGGTTGGCACCGCCGCAACGGTAAAGACGGTTCAGCAGGAGACCCTCGAGCACATCGGCGACGACGGTGCGGGCGCGCGAGATCATCCTCGCCAACACCTATCACCTCTATCTGCGCCCCGGCCACGAACTCATCCGCCGCGCCGGCGGCGTGCACCGCTTTATGAGCTGGCCGCGCCCCATGCTCACCGACTCCGGCGGCTTCCAGGTCTTCTCGCTGGCCAAGCTGCGCAAGATCACCGAAGACGGCGTCGAGTTCCGCTCGCACCTCGACGGCAGCAAACACTTCTTCTCGCCCGAGCACTCCATCGACGTGCAGATCGCCCTCGGCGCCGACATCCTGATGGCCTTCGACGAGTGCGTCGAAACCCCCGCCACCTGGGAGCGCACCCGCGACTCCATGACCCTGACCCACGCCTGGGCCGCTCGCTCCCGCGCCCACTTCGAGGCGCACAAACACGAAGTCCCCTGGGCGCAGCCACCGGGCCGGGTGCCCCATTCATCGCAGCTTCATCGCGATGAGTGGAATGTTGCGCCACCAGACCTGACCGGCAAGCACCAATCCCTCTTCGGCATCGTGCAGGGCGGCATGTACCCCGACCTCCGCCGCGAATCCGCCGAGCGGCTGGTCGAGATGGACTTCGAAGGCTACGCCATCGGCGGCCTGGCCGTCGGCGAACCCCGCGAGGTCACCCGCGAGATGATCGCCCGCGCGCTCGAAATCCTGCCGAAAGACAAGCCCCGCTACGTCATGGGCGTCGGCTATCCCGACGAGATCGAGGAGTACGCGCGCATGGGCGTCGACATGATGGACTGCGTCCTCCCCACCCGCGCCGCCCGCCACGGCCTGCTCTTCCGCACCCCGAGCCCGGCGAGGGACGCACCGCCGTCCGCATGAACATCAAGCGCGTCGAGTACGCCGAAGACCAGCGCCCCATCGACCCCACCTGCTCCTGCCTGGTCTGCCGCCGCTACACCCGCGCCTACCTCCGCCACCTGTTCGTCAGCCAAGGAGCCCCTCGGCCTCACCCTCAACTCCATCCACAACCTCAGCTTCTACCTCGACACCATGTCCCGCGTCCGCGCCTTGCGCTTTATTAAGCCGCCCGTCATCCTGAGCATAATTTGGCGCGGCGCGCCATAACGTAGTCGAAGGACCCCGATGGCGGCGCCGTCTGGCTCGCTGAAGCATGCTGAAGCGACCGCTAGGCCATGTACCGCTGCCTCGATCATCCTCACCACCCGCGCGATCGGCAGCCCCATCACATTGAAGTAGTCCCCATCGATACGTGGAATCCACCGTGCCGCGTACCCCTGAATCCCATACGCCCCCGCCTTATCCATCGGCTCGCTCGTCGCGCAATAAAATTCCAGCTCCGCCTCCGGGATTTCCGAGAATGTAACCAAAGTGGTTTCAACTCCACTGTCCACCCCCGCCCGCGTCCCGACAGCCACACCCGTCAGCACCTCATGCGTCCGCCCGGGAGCCTCCGCAGCATCCGCTTCGCATCTTCCGCGTCCTCGGGCTTCGCCAGAATCTCCCCGTCGCACACGACCGTCGTATCCGCGCCCAAAACAACCAACGCCGCCTGAAACCGGGTGCCCCATTCGTGACAGCTTCCCC
>CAWBFL010000078.1:0-22715 GCA_963787905.1 uncultured Acidobacteriaceae bacterium
GGGTCGCGAGCAAGTCTCGTATTGCGGCCCGATACGAGGAAAATCCGCCCGGTCAGCGGCTTCGCTGACGATGACATTGATCCAGCGCGTGCCAGCGTCTCATTCACACCCTTGGTGGTCCATCTCTCACCAAAGATCAGAGAAGGTGCGCATGCCTAGTTCAACCGTCTCAGCATCCCGGCGCGCAGCGAGACGGCAACCTTCTTCGGGAACGGCTCGGTGAGTGCATCCACGATTTTGCTTCAAATTCCGATGCTCAAGGATCGCCGGAGCCTAACCACATTCGGCTATTCCGAGTCATTTTTCGAAGCCGGTCCAAGAGCTACTCGGCTTTGTAGCCCCTGACTAGCCCTTTTGAAAACCGCGAGTGCTTTAGAACCTGTGGTTTATGTCCCAGAATTTCCGCCAAAATGCCGACGCGTCCTACCGAAAGCAATAGAACGAAAAAGCCCAAACATTATTCCAAAACCTAGGGATTTATAGGTAGGTGACTGTCGATAACTTGTTGGTGTGAAGACGGTCTATCGCTTCTTTTCAGGTTCTGTTGCTAGTGCTGCGAGTTCAACCTTTGCCTGGATCAGCGCGGGGAGAGATGGTTCGGCCTGCGCCCAGGCGTTCAGAAAGCGGCGATAACAGGCCACCGCCTGATCATCCAGCCCTTGCTGCGCAAATGATCGTGCCAGGCCAAGTTCAGCAAGCTCTACCACAGGGGCAGGCGGGTCGCCGACCCAGGGCTGTTCGGCTATCTTGCTGAACTCGGCTGCTGCCTCTTTGCCGCGGTGCGCTGCGAGATATGCCTGCCCTCGCAGATATGGCACGGTCGGGTCGCGCATCTCATAGGGCTCTGCGGCCTGCAATAGCTGGATCGCGTCTTCCGGCCTTCCATTGCGTAGCGCGACCGCTGCCCGCACAGAGGGTACAAACTCCACGGTCATCAGGGTATCCGTCGGCGCCTCAGCCAGTTGCTTTCTGGCTTCCTCCAACGCAGGCTGCTCCAGCCCCAGCTTCGCTTCGGTAAAAGCTTTATCCAACGACGGATCGTTCGCGGGCAGAGTTTGGAGCAGGCTCCGCGCCTGGTCGTTCAGGCCGAGTTCGACCAGCATACGGGCATGGTAGTCGTCGAGATCGGTCAATGTCGCCAGCAGGTTTTCGCGTCTGGCCGCCGCGGTCGCCTGCTGAAAGGATGCATCGGCTCGACGTACCTGCCCCGCGGCCAAATACGCCGATCCAGCCTCCTGCAGCACGTGCGCTTCGTCCGGCGTTTCGTGCACCAAAGCAATCTGTTGATCGATGCCGGCTTGATTGCCGTCGGCGGCTGCCAGTTGGAGCATCAGACCATGGATCGCCGCATCGTCCAGCTTTCTCCGCACCGCATCTTGATAGGTTGCGCGCAACTTGTCTGGCATATGCGCGTGGAAGTAGGCGCGCGCCTCGATCTCCAATGTGATGCCATTGTGAAGGTTGTGGCGTTGCTCCAACGCTTGTAGATGGTCGGCATCGGAAGCCGCTTGTGCGAATTGTCCCGTCCACGTTTCAAAATTAACCAGGTCACCCAGGGGAAGGTTGTCTTCGGGGTACATCGCCGACCACTCGTGGAGCGAATCCAGGAGTGCATGCAGATCCCCGGTAACACTTTGTGAGTACCGCAGTTCGATGTAGAAACGTTCTCGCTCGTTCACCGTCGCGCGGAGCGAATAAGCCTTCGTGGTCGATGCCTTCGAACACGGCATATCGCCGAGGTTGTAGCACATGGTACCCAGGTCCGCGTAGGCCACCGCAAACTGGGGATCCAGTTCGATGGCGTGGTGGAACAACGCAATCGACTGGGTGTACTTTCCCGCGTCGCCCAGACGCTCGGCCTCAGAGTAAGCTTTGAGCGCCTCCAGCGAGGAGGTTTTCTCTTCGTAAAATGGCTTGTCGAACTCTCGTAGTGACGCCCGCGACTCCCCAACATCACGCCTGGCAGTAGAGATCATTGCGGTGAACTCGCGCAGCACCTCGCCTTTGGAGGTGAGCTCCCTTCGTTGTGCGGAGAGGGCATGACCGTCGACGCAGTCGTTGGCCAGCAGCGAAAGGAGATAGTGCCCTCCAAGCGAGGCGATGCCGGGCGTGAAGTATATCTGTCCGTTCAGGCGTTGACATACTTCGCGCGCCAGTTGATCCGTCAGTCGCGCCTCGGAGGGTTGCCCCATCAGCGTGAGCGTCTTGCGAGCACGACCATCGCTTACCACGCTGAAGTATGGGGATTGCTGGAGATCCACCTGCAGCACTTTGTTGAGCGTGTGATCGAAGTCGGCATCTCCGGTCGCGTTGTCGAGGTCGGCGATCACCGTATCGATGTGCGGATAAAGCTGGGGACGCCTTAGGTCGTGCACCAACCATCCAGCAGCGGCTGCGGCCCCCACTGTAATGGTCAAAAGCAGCACCAGGCCTCGACCCCGGAGCAGCGGCCTGCCAGTGGCGAAATCCTGTTCATCTCGCTCTGTGACGATGTGCGTGCGCACCATCCGATCCTCCAGGAGGAGGGCATGTGGCGGAATGTTCGTGACCGACTGCGGCGTTTGGGGCGGAATCTCGTCGAGTGGAGATGGTGGTATTTCCGTAACCGGCGCGACGAACTGATAGCCGCGCCCCGGCAGCGTGGCGATGAAGTTGTTGTCTCCCGGCCGCTCGGCCAGCGATTTGCGCAGAGTGGAGATGCTCTGGGAAAGAGTGTTCTCATCCACGAATGTGTCCGACCATACGGACTTGATTAGATCCTCACGGCTGACAATCTCGCCGGGGTGTCTTACGAACAAAAGCAGGATGTCAAAGGATCTGCGAGTGAGCGGAATACGCTCGCCATGCTTACGCAACGAGCGTGCCACCGGGTCAATTTCAAAGTCCCCGAACTGGAGTATCCCTTTGTTTTGGATAGACATAGAGGCACTTCACACGGTGTCACAAGTTGTCACATCTGGTCACTTGCGTTTATCGGCATGTTGGCACAATCTCGGGACCACAAACGCAAGAGGTGTGCAGATGACTCGGCTGCTTCAACTCTATCAACGACTCAGCGCCCGGGCAACGAGCTACTTCCTGTCTGCCGATGGCAGCAGGGTAACCCACACCGTGCGAACGGAGATAACGGTCGAGCACGATCGTCGCGTCTGGGTACTTCGGGAGAATCTCCGCGACAGTGCTGCTTGGCCAGGACGACCAGGTAACGAACCAACTGAACCTGTCCGTCGCGACGCCATTCCCAACCTTCCTGCCTCCCCGTCTGCAAAGCCGCATAGTGAAGGAGAATCCCAATGATTTACCTACGCCTTCGTTCGCTCGTCCCGATCTTGTTGACTGCCGCCGTTCTTGGGAACGGCAAGGCACATGGGCAAGCGTCCTTCCGCTTTGGAAACCAGGCGCTGGTCGTAAACAACAGTACCAGTCCGTACGACGCCTACAAGGGGATCGCGGTCGATAGCAGCGGGAACATCTACGCCGCGCCTTGCGGTACGAGCAACTACAGCAACGTATGCAAGGAGACGCTCGAGTCCAATGGCACCTACACCGAGAGCATCCTGTTCAGCCAGACCGCCAACGGACTGAACTCGCCCAACTACGTTGCCGTCGACGCCAGCGGCAACGTATACATTGCCGACGTGCTGAACAGCCGCGTCCTGAAGGAAACCCTCGCGGGCGGCAGCTACACCCAAAGCGTGGTCACGGACTACCACAACGGCCTGACCTATCCCAATCAGATTGCCGTCGACAGCAACGGAAACGTCTATGTGACTGATCCGGACAACAAGCGAGTGTTGAAAGAAACGCTCTCCGGCAGCACGTACACCCAAAGCATTATCGGCAGTGGGTTAACTCTTCCGTACGGCGTGGCGGTCGACAGCGCCGGGAACGTCTATATCGCGGACAGCGGCCTCAGCACGCTCTTCAAGGAAACACCCTCCGGCGGGAGCTACATCCAGAGCACGATCGTCAACGACGCGACCTTTAATTGGCTGAACAACGCGGACACCGTGGCAGTCGACGGACACGGCAACGTCTACGTGACAAATGCTTCGGGCGGAGGAGGCGGCTATAACGCCAACGCAGTTGTGGTCGCGACGCCCACGGCCGGCGGCTATCTCATCGCCAATCTCTCGGCCGACCCGCAGAGCAACGCCGGCGATCCGCGCAATCCCATAGGCGTTGCGGTGGACAGCCAGAACAACGTTTATGTCAGTGGGTTCCTTTACCAGATTACGAAGTTTTCCTACCCTTCGATCAACTTTGCCTCAGTGTCTGTGGGCAGCACAGGGTCCGCTGTCACGATACCGTTCTATTCGCCCCAGGGATATGGAGGACAGACCGCAGGTACCCAGGTATCCGCGGCCGCTGTGTCGATGGGCACGTCAGGGGAGTTCACCAATACCGGGACAGGTACGTGCGACACCAACGGTTCGCATATCTACGCCAGCGGTGAAACCTGCACCGTGGTGGTGACCTTCAGCCCTAAGGCGGCTGGCATCCGTAAAGGTGCAGTGGAGATTGTGAACGGTTCCGGAGTTGTGCTCGCGACCGAGTATGTCTACGGCATCGGAACTGGACCGCAGGTTGCTTTCTCCAGCGGCCCGCAGAGCACCGTCGCCACCGGCCTGGTGACGCCGACCGGAGTCGCGCTGAATGGAAGCGGCGTGGTCTACATCGCAGACCCCGGCACGCGCGGTTACATCTTCGTAGAGACACCCTCCGGAAGCGCCTATACGCAATCCACCCTCAATGAGACCGGCAATGCGCCCTTGAGCGGCCAGCCGATTCCCGGGGGCGTCGCGATCGACGGCGCCGGCAATCTTTTCTTCTCCAACAGTTGGAACAACAACACCTATGGCAACTCGATCAGCTCCGTGCAGTACTACAACGGGTCAATTTATATGACTCAACTACTGGCAGATCCTCAGCAGGAAAACGGGTTGACCGGACCGCTGGGGTTGGCCGCAGACCCCAACGGAAACATCTACGTCGCCGACACCGGCAACAACCGCGTCGTGGAAGAGATGTACCTCAGCGGTGTCACCTACGATGTACCCGCAGGCTACGCACTGCAACTGGTGGTTGCGAGCGGTTTGAGCGGGCCACAGGCGGTCGCCGCGGACGCCAACGGAGACGTTTACATCGCCGACACCGGCAACAATCGCATCCTGCTGGAAACTCCCGCCGCTGGCGGCTCCTTTGTGCAGAGCGTGCTGTTCAATAGTGGACTCAATGCTCCTGCCGGCGTTGCCGTGGATTCTTTTGGCGACGTCTTTATCTCCGACACCGGTAACAAGCGCGTTCTGATGGAAACGCTCTCGGGAACCCAGTATACCGAGAGCGTCATCCCACTCACTGGCCTTGTCAGCCCGCAGGGCATGGCGGTGGACGCTGCCGAAAACCTCTTTATCGCCGACTCCGGGACGGGCAGTGTGCTGAAGATCGCGCTCGGTGCCGGACCTAGCCTGACCTTCGCCTCAACCAACGTAGGGTCGACCAGCAGCGACAGTCCGCAGACTGTCATGTTCTCAAACATCGGCAACGCCCCATTGACCTTGCCGATTCCGGCGACGGGCACAAATCCCAGCGTCTCCACAACCAGTTTCAGTCTAAGCGGCACCAGCGGAACAGCGTGCCCGATGTTGACGTCCAATTCATTCAATCCCGCGACACTGGCCGCGGCTACCACATGCACGCTGACCATCAGCTTCACCCCAACCACGAGCGGCAGCATCAGCGGAACGATCAAGCTGACCGACAACGCACTGAACCAAAGTGGAACCGTCCAGACCGTCAATCTAAATGGCATTGGTACTTCGTCCGCCACTCCAGTTGCTTCGCTGTCGGCGATCGGGATCAGTTTTGGGAATCAGACCGTAAACACGACGGGCGCGGCCTCCACGATCGCGTTGACGAACACAGGCAACTCCTCGCTGACCGGCATCGCGATCTCCATCACCGGCTCCAACCCAGCGGACTTCGCACAGACAAATACCTGCGGAACCACCCTGGCGGCATCAGCCAGTTGCATGATCTCGGTCACCTTCACGCCGGCGTCGGTCGCTAGCTTTACCGCTGCACTTTCGGTGGCGGACAACGCATCTAATTCGCCGCAGATCGTGACATTGAGCGGCTCGGGTACGCCCGTCCCGGCGCCGGTCGCGACCCTCAGCCCCGTCAGTCTGGCCTTCCCCAGCACAAACGTTGGCAGCACCGCCTCGGCCCAGACGTTGACGCTCAGCAACTCAGGCAATGCGGCATTGACGGGAATCTCCATCGCGGTTGCCGGCGCGAATCCGGCCCAGCTTCGTCGAGACCACTACCTGCGGCGCAACGCTGGCGGCCTCGGCAACGTGCACGATCTCAGTGGTCTTTGCGCCGCTCTCGGCAGGCAGCTTTAGTGGCGCGATTTCGGTGGCCGACAGCGCCTCCAGGCTCACCGCAATCTGCATCGCTCAGCGGAACCGGAACTGTACCACCTGTACCGCAGGCCGTCCTGACGCCGACGTCACTCGTCTTCCCAAGCCAGCTTCTCAATACCACTAGCGCGGCGCAGACAATCACGCTCAGCAACCCCGGCACGGCAACGCTCACCATATCAAGCGTCTCCGTAACTGGTTCGAGCAGCAGCGCCTACGCCAATACCACGACGTGCGGCGCCACCCTGGCAGCCAGCGCCACCTGCACCATCTCGGTGACATTCACACCTACAGGCGCGGGTACGCTGGTGGCCGCGATCAGCGTCGCCGACAATGCCGGAGGGTCGCCCCAGAGCGTCGCGCTGAGCGGCACAGCCACGAGTCCGGCAACCTTCGCGCTAGCGGCCTCGCCCGCAACCCAGGCGGTCAATCCGGGCTCCGCCGCGAACTTCAACATCCAGATCTCATCCTCAGGGTGGCACCTTCATAGACGCCGTGGCGCTTAGTGTGACCGGCCTGCCGGCAGGCTTCACCGGAACATTCTCGGTTCCTTCCGTAACACCAGGGAGTGCGGGGGCAACCAGCGTGCTGACCATCCAAACCGCCTCACAATACGCCTCCATGAGACGGTCTCTCATTCCGACCGCCCCAGTGCTCGCGGTCTTGCTGCTGCCGCCTGCCTGGTGGATCCGGCGCAGGCTCCGTCCCGTCCGACTGCCACTGGCGCTGCTCCTGCTCTGCATCACATGCCTCGGCCTTAGTTCCTGCGCCGGCGGCTACTTCGGACCAGTTCCGCAGAGTTTCACGCTAACGGTCACCGGCGCCGCCGACTCAATTCAGCAGTCCACCACCGTCACCCTGAACGTGCAGTAGGAGCGACCATGAACTCATCTCTCTGTATCAAGATTCGTCTTGCCGCAACAGTTCTGCTCCTCACGTTCTTGTTGGCCATGACCGCCCGCGGCCAGGCCGTTCCGCAGAATGGTTCCACGAGCGGCCCCCTGGAGTTTGGCGCCAACTACTCTTGGCTGCATGCCAATGCTCCCGCCGGTGATTGCGGATGTTTCTCGGCCGACAGCGGAAGCGGCGACGTTGTGCTGAACACGCCCGTTGCCATAAGTGCGGTTGGCGAGGTCAGCGGCTATCAGGCCAGCCGAATCTCCGGTTCAACCCAGAACGTGACGATCCTCAATTATCTCTTTGGGGGACGCTACACCGTGGGCAGCCGTTCGCGGCTCCGGCTATACGGGCAGGCGCTCTTCGGTGTTTCGCACGAGAGTTCCAACTACACCTATGTCCAGTCAGCAAACGCGTTTGCTTTCAGCCTGGGAGGAGGGGTGCATGTGCCCGTCGGAAGGCACCTCGGGATCAACATCGTCCGGGCGGACTGGCTCCATTCCACGCTGCCCAATACCGCTAATAACCGGCAGAACGACCTGCGCCTCGGCACCGGAATCTATCTAGTGCTCGGATCCCGCTAATCCCGCACGACTCAGGCGTTCAGATCAAGGAGAGCATCATGACTCGCACACGCGCTCGGTTCCATGCCGTTCCAGTCCTTTTTTCGACACTGTTGCTGGCTGTGTTGACCGGTTGCACGGCGCTTGTTTCTCCTACAGCTAGTCCTGTGCCGACACCTGGCGTATCTCTGCAAGGCGTGGTGCACGGGGGAGTGCAGCCAGTTGTCGGGGCTCAGATCGAACTCTTCGCAGCAGGCTCCGGTGGCAACGGTCAAGGCGCCACGTCGCTCCTCCAGAATCCGGTATTCACCACCGCCGGAGGCGCTTTCTCGATCACGGGCGACTACAAGTGCCCCGATGCGAGCAGCGAAGTCTATCTGATGGCACTAGGGGGAAATCCGGGTCTGGCGAGCGGCACCAACAACAGTGCCATAACCCTGGTTGTCCCACTCGGCCAGTGCGGCAATCTCACCGCCAGCCAGTTTTACGCAATCAATGAAGTCACCACGGTCGCAACAGCGTATGCACTCGCTGGGTTTCTCGGTTCCAATGAAGCAATCGGCAGTAGCAGCACGAACACGACTGGCCTGCAGAATGCCTTCGCCACCGTCAACAATCTTGTCGACGTTCACTCTGGAACAGCTCTTGCGATCACTCCCGGAGGACATGGCGTCCCCCCACAGGCTGAGATCAATAGCCTGGCCGATGCTCTCTCTGCCTGCGTCAATACCTCCAGCGACGAATCGCCTACCTGCACAGTGTTGTTTAATAACACGACAGATGCCCAGGGCCATTACCCAACGGACATCTTTGCCGCAGTCATCAACCTTGCACATGACCCGACAGAAACTTCGGATCCACTCACAAGCCTCGCTACGGCGAATTCTCCCTTCCAACCGACGTTGACGGCAGAGCCAACCGACTGGAGCCTTGGGATCGTCTACCTCGGCGGAGGATTGCAATGGCCTTCGAGTCTCGCGATCGATGGGATTGGGAATGTGTGGGTCAGTTCCGATCCTATCTATCAGAATCTTCTGTCCGAGCTGAGCCCGCAGGGTGTGCCGATCTCGCCCGGCCCCTCAGGATTCGATATCGGCGTTAATTACGTTGGCCCCATCGCGATCGACTCGAAGAACAATATCTGGATGCCGTCTGTGGTTGGGTTTGGGAACGACATCTCCGGCGTGGTTGAGGTGGACAACAACGGGGTGCTGGTCTCTCCGTCTCCGTCGTTGAATCCTGAAAATAATGGTTTCGCGCCGGGCATCCTATACAATCCCGATTCGATCGCCATCGACTTCCACGACAACATCTGGATTAGCAATGAGAGCGGGGTGGTAGTGGAATTGAACAACTCCGGCGCACTGCTCTCTCCCTCGGCGCCTCCGTCGGGATTCAATTATCCCGGCTACGCCATCGCTGCAACCTCGCAGGCCCAGGGGGCGGGTATCGCAGTCGACACGTCGAACAACATCTGGGTCGCTAATGTAGGGCAGGACAGCCTGGTAGAGATGAACCAGGAGGGATTCATCCTGACGCCGCCCCCGCAAGGGATCTACGGCGGCGGATTTGACGGCATCCCCAATGGCAATACACCACCCAACGCGGTTGTCGTCGATATCAATGGCAGCATTTTTACCCTGAACTCGCTTGCTGGAACCATCAGCGAGTTCACGCCGAATCGAGTCGCGGTATCGCCGAGTGGCGGCGATGCCGTGGGTGGAAATCCACCTGCATTCTGTATCGACAGCGCGGACCTCCTTTATGTATCGCAACCTAGCAACAACTCCATCCAGGTCCTCAGTGCCCTAACGCCCGCACAGGGATTCACTGAAATCATCAACAATCCTGAGATCAACGGGCCTGCCGGGATTGCGGTCGACGCATCGGGAAATCTCTGGGTGGCCAACTTCGGCGCTGGCTTCTCGGGCAGCGTGACCGAACTGGTAGGCATCGCCTTCCCCACCAAGACCCCAATCGCGGTGGCGAACCAGACCGAATCCTTTGAACCATAATGCGGAAACGGCTGTGTTGGCACCGATCTGACTCCCGCAACATTGAACTGCGCTCAGCAACTCTCCAGAGACCACCTTTGTTCGCCCCCGATGAGCAACTCGCAATGCATCGGAATGAGCCTGACTGCGCTCCACTGTCAACCTGAACTGTCGATTGCTGACATCAGGCCATTGCGCTCATTGACATTGAGTTGGTCTGCGTTTCGCAGGATTGGTTTGTAGGGAACCCCATTGAAAACCGCTCGCAGATCGTGCTCCCGATAGGCGCTGTCCTCGCGGTTCAGCAGCAGATACGGCAGCACTAACGCCCACTCCTCATCCGACACTCACTCCGATAGGTGCCTGCGTGAGTGCCTTCGCTAGTGAAAATCATGCGACCGGACCTCCAGCACCTGGTCGAAGAGAGGTTTAAGATGCGTAGCCTTCACATGGATCACTCCGTCTTGGTTCTGAAGCGGCCCTTCCGCCAACAGAAATCTGCTCCGCGTAACCACAACGCGTTCCCGCTCGTAGAGATCGGGTGTCACGATGACATTGGCGATGCCAGTCTCATCCTCCATCGAGATAAAGATGAATCCCTTTGCCGTGCCTGGACGTTGCCGCGCGATGACGCAGCCTGCCGTACGGACGAATTCTCCATCTCGGCGGGCGCGCAACTCCCGAGCTGACAGGACGCCCTGACCTCTCAACCCAGCGCGCCGGTAAAACATAGGGTGCCGCCCGACCGTAAGGCCGGTGCCGCGATAGTCTTCCACCAGCCGCTCTTCAGCGCTCATCTGCGGAAGGATGATTGTGCCTGTGCCCTCGCGCAGCCAATCGCTCCTCTGTCGCAGCAGCGGCCCCTCCAGCCTGCCTGCGCGCTCCGTCTGCCAGAGAGCATCGCGGCGGTGTTCGATGCCTTCGAGGTTATTGAGTGCGCCGATCCGGGCGAGCAGTGTGAGTTCCTTCCGATTTAGAGGATGGGACACGCAGAGCAATATCCTCTGCCGAGCGAAATCGGCCACACTGCCAGCGTGATGCGACGATAGCATCGGCGGCCTGCCTGCGAAGACCCTTTGCATAACCGAGGCCCATGCGAAGCGAGAGCGACCCGTCCAGCTCCTGCTCGACCGTGCAGGCCCAATCCGAAATCTGAACGTCAATCGGTTTCACGCGAAGCCCATGCCGCTGCGCGTCTTTCACCAGGACGGCGGGCGCATAAAAGCCCATCGGCTGATTGTTCAGGATCGCACAGGTGAACGCAGCCAGATACTTCACCTTGAGGTATGCCGACGCATAGGCGATGAGAGCAAAGCTGGCCGCGTGTGATTCCGGAAAGCCGTACAGTGCGAAGGAACTAATGTTTTCGATGATGGTCTCCTGGACCTTGGTGTCGATGCCGTTGGCTGTCATGCCAGCACGGAGCTTGCCTTCGAGGTTCTTCATACGCTCCCACGACCGGCGCATACCGACCGCGCGGCGAAGCTCCTCTGCCTCCGCTCCGGTGAAGTTGGCGACCGTCATGGCAATGCGAAGCAACTGCTCCTGGAAGAGCGGAACGCCAAGAGTGCGCTTCAGCACCGGCTCCAATGATGGATGAGGGTATGTAACCGGCTCCTTCTTCTGGCGGCGGCGCATGTAGGGGTGCATCATCTTGCCCACGATGGGGCCAGGGCGAATGATCGCGACTTGTACAACCAGGTCGTAGAAGCGGTCGGGGTTATTGCGCGGAAGCGAGGCCATCTGCGCGCGACTCTCCACCTGAAACATACCGACCGTATCCGCCCGTTGGAGGGTCCGGTACACCTCGTCGTCTTCCGGGAGTTGTGCGAGGTCGATCCGCTCGCCATAGTGTTGCGGGATCAGCTCAAGGCAGTCCTTGAGCACCGCCATCATCCCCAGACCCAGCAGATCGACTTTGATGATGCCGAGGTCGGCGCAGTCTTCCTTGTCCCACTGGACGACGGTGCGGCCCGGCATCGAAGCCCGTTCCAGTGGCACGACTGAATTGAGCTGCCCCTGGCAGATCACCATGCCGCCGGAGTGCTGGCCAAGGTGGCGCGGAAGGTCTTGAATCCGCATACAGAGTTCAAGATACTTGGCGATCCGTGGGTGTTTGATGTCGAACCCTGCGTTCTGGAACGAGTGTGCCATCGTGTCGGTCTTGCCACGCCACTCCCACTGGCTGACAAGACTGGATAACCTGCCCAGTGACTCCTGATCGAAGCCGAGTGCCTTGCCGACCTCACGGGCGGCGGACTTGCCGCGATAACTGATGACGTTGGCGGTCATCGCCGCGCCCAGCTCTCCGTAACGCTGGTAGACATATTGGATCGCCTGCTCGCGCTTGTCTTCGGATGGGAGATCGAGGTCGATGTCTGGCCACTCACCCCGGCTCTCGCTCAGGAACCGCTCAAAGAGAAGCTCCATGCCAACCGGATCAATAGCCGTAATCTCCAGTGCGTAGCAAACGGCAGAGTTCGCGGCGCTGCCCCTGCCTTGAATCAGGATGTCATTGCGTTTGCAGAATTGCACGATGTCCCAAACGATAAGGAAGTATCCGGCAAAGCCCAATTGCGCAATCAGCGCCAGCTCATGCGCTACCTGCTTCTTCGCCCGTTCCAGCAAGCCAGAATCGCTCTTCGGACCATACCGGCGCATGACCCCCTCGGCAACACGTTTGCGGAGAAAGCTGTCCATCGTCTCGCCTTCGGGTACGGGATAGCGGGGAAACTCATAGCCAAGATCGT
Source organism: uncultured Acidobacteriaceae bacterium (assembly GCA_963787905.1). Taxonomy (GTDB): domain Bacteria; phylum Acidobacteriota; class Terriglobia; order Terriglobales; family Acidobacteriaceae; genus Edaphobacter. The sequence continues at coordinate 12,627 of CAWBFL010000078.1, forward strand.
CCAGCTCGAATTGCAGTCGTGAGGAGAGATCTGCGGAGTTCTCAACCGCTCCAGGCACATCACGAAAGAGGTGTGCCATCTCACGCGCCGCGCGCAGATGGCGCAGGCCATTCAGAGACAGTAACCGCCCGGCATGGTCAAGATCGGTATGGTTCCGAATCGCCGTGAAGAGGTCGAGGACCTCGCGGTCGTAAGCCCTCGCATAGCGAATTCCGTTGGTAGCGAGGACCGGCAGTCTGAGCGTGCGTGCGATGCGGAGCGCAGCCTGATTTCGCCACTCTTCCTCGCGCTCCCGATGACGCTGCAGCTCAACATAGACGTTACCTCTGCCGAACATGCGAACGAGCCGCTCCACAACCTCACGCCCGGCTTCTTCGCCTCCGCTGATGAGAGCGGCGGCTAATGGCCCCTCATCGCCGCCCGTTAGACAAACAAGCCCAGATGCATACTGCTCCAAATCGTCAACGGTCGCCGCCCCTTCTCCCTTGCCAGGTTCACGCAGCTTGAACTTGGTTATGAGCTGGCAAAGGTTCTGATAGCCTGCACGCGATTCGCAAAGCAAGGGCACGCGAGTGGGCTCCGCTGTGTGCTGATGGGGCAACCACGTGGGAGGCGTCAGCCGTGGTCCGAAGCTCGATACTGCGATCTCAGCCCCAATATGGGCTCGAACTCCACCCCTCCTCGCACTGGTATGGAAGCGGGCCGCACCATAGACGCCATTACGGTCGAGCAGGGCCATCGCGGGCATCTCCAACTCCGCTGCCCGCTCGATCAATTCTTCCGGCTGCGATGCTCCTTCGAGGAAACTGAAGGCACTGGCAGCGTGCAGCTCCGCATAACGCTCAGTCATAGAGCGCCACCATCTGCCAGCAGTTCCGCGTCAGATCACGAACGAGACAGCCGCACAGCCGCGTCCCATCGTGAGACAGAGCGATCAGGTCCCACTGCTGAAATCCCCATCGGTCATTGCCCCACCACTCTCCCTCCGCTAACCAAGGACCGTAGGCGCGTTCCACGCTGTATCGCTTCTGGCGGAACCAAAGCGAGGCGAGTTGTTGATCGCGAAATGTAACCGATACGCCCTCCGGTGGCCGGAGTTGCCGCATCGCGGTTAACGACGGCTTCGAAGGAGTCGTTGTGGGTGTCGCGGTGGGGACGACAAAGGGCTTCATCTGGAAATCGTCTGGCCGGTGGGAATCCTTGAGAACGGGGCTGCCCACCGACTCTTCGCCGACAATCGCGCGAATACGAGCCAGCGTCACATCGAATCGCGCGGCATCGGGAAGCTGCGGGGAGAACAGGCCAAGTTGCACTTTGCTTACGTGGCCTGGGACAGCGGTGAGATTGAGCGAGAGGATGGCGGCGTTTGGCGGATGCGCTTCGAGGTCCAGGTGAAGCAGCTTCAGCCAGAGTTGCCGGTCGTTGGTGGGCAACGCCGGTCGGACGGTGCGGCAGTGCGATCCTCCGCCTTCGAGCGAGAGCGTTACCGTTACGGCCGCAAGTGCGAGCGTTCTCGCAGCAGCGCGAAGGATGAGCTGCTCCAGCATGACACCGAGCACGAACAGGAGAGATTCGAGGAGTTCTACTGGTGAGTCAAGTTCAATAAACTCATTGAGAGAAAAGGCAGGTTCGATAGGTTGAAAGAGATGAGGCAATACTCCTCCAGCTAATTGCCGGAGCTTCTTCCCCTCTTGCCCCATCCGCGCGATCAGAGCTTTCTCAGGCAGTGCCGCCAACATTCCGAGAGTGTGGATTCCCCAGAGTGAAAAGGTCTCGGTCTGATCTTCGGACAGATCGAGAACGCCGAGAGGAAGAGGGGTCAGCGCTGCACGCTCAGCTCCCGGCGGAATGACCACGATGCGCTTCTTTGCCCACATTCCACGCGCAAGGCAGATGGCTGCGTGGAAGTTGCTGGCGATGGCGACGGAGGACGCGATGCCGAGTGCTCCAGCACGGTCAAGCAATGCCTTGCCCAATCTGGCAGGTGGCCCGTGCAGCTTGTCAGTCCCGGCAATATCAATCACGCACAGGAACGTGCTGCTATTGCTCACATCTTCGACTGAGGGGGAGAACGCGCCCGCGCATTCGAGCATCGCCGACTTTGCTGCCGCTTCCTCAGCGCGCGAGCGCACCAACACCGCGGCCGAAGAAAAAGTGTCCAGCTCCAAGCGGGTCATGCCACGTTCAACCCCGAGGAGACGCGCCTTGGTATTGCAGGAACACACCACCTGTGATGGAGGATCGCCTTCGAGCACCGCACAGGGCTTCTCGTGCAGGTCGGCTCGCAACCGCAGCAGAGCTTGTGCAGGAAACTCTCGCGCATAGAGGCAGGCATATTGTTCGGCTGGCTTCATCGGCGAAAACCCGCCCAGACGGTTCGGCTCTGCCAAGCAGCTTGCCGATCGCTTTGCGGCGGCTTGCGCTGCGGAATGACATTGGTCGAGACCGGAGTGAGCCGTTCCCGCTCCGTCTCGATCCGATGCTCCATCCCGGTAAACACCGAACTCTCATCTCGCAGAGGCTCACCCGGATGCATACGCAGGACGAGTGCGGCGCTGCTCTTTGCGCAAGCGTGTGGGGTGAGCAGAAGAATGCTTGCCTGGGTTCGCTCCGCCGCTGCACGATAGCGGAACCACGTAGCCAGTGGCACTCGCGACACGTACTCAGGTGCAATACTGCCCAAGTCCAGGACGAGGGCACTGAAACCACCGGCTTGCAGGAGGAGATCGGTCACACGCACAGCTTGGTCGATCCGTGAGAATGGGCCGGGGATAAAGCTCTTATCTAAGCGCAGTGGGCTCCGCAATGGAACCGGCTCAAAGGTCTCGCGTGGAGGATGTTGCCTGCGTTGCGACTCCGCGCATCGCGGCGCAATAGCCCCCCGGTTGAGTAAGCCGCCAATTGCATCGGAGAGCCCCTTGATCTCGCTTCGCGGATGAGGACCGAAGCCGCCGCCGTGAAGCCCTTTCTTGGCAGGAGGTGGAATCAGATACTTCTCAGGAAGCGCAAAGGTGTTTGGCGAGGAAGGCTGCGGGGTAGTCGGTACGCCGCACCGGACCCACAGAAGCCGGGAAAGGCTAACCCCGGCTGCCGCAGCCGATTCTGGATGGAGGGTGTTCGAAACATCGATCCAAGCGCAGACCTTTCCCTCTGCTGTGATCCGGGACAGAAAGGAAAGGGCGAGCGTTGTTCGGCCAGAGCACTCCGTGCCCACAACCTCAGTGACGGCACCTGATGGCAGCCCACCATGCAGAAGATCGTCAATTCCAGCTATGCCAGTAGAGACAACCGTACGGATGATCCGTGGAACGGGAGTTAGAGCTGACGGAATGCGGTTTGAGAGTGCTGTTTCGATCTGAAGGCGCAATGTGGCAGCAGTAGGCATGTTCGCCTTATCTTCGCCTATTGCATAGCGGTCATGTCAACCGGCATTGCACCATAGTGTGTGCAAACTACCGATAACTCATGGATACTGCAAGGCTTGAGAAAATCTACCTTTTCATGCCGAGTTCGGCGGACATGCCCACGCTTCGCATAAACCTTGCTCATTGTTCTTGACGTTGCCCACGCGCGGGTCTGCCGGGTGGGCTGTCATCTTGTCAGCGTCGAAAGGCCGCAGCAGGTCTATGGGCGGATGCTCAGGGTTGTCGCGGGACAGCCATCGGTCGTACTCACTCGGCTTCAGGATCGCGGGCATTCGGTTGTGAACTGTGGCTGTAAGTTCGTTCGGATCGGTAGTGACAATGGTGAACGATTGCAGCCATGTATCGACCGTTTGCGGAGAGGTCTTCGGTTCTTTCCAGGCATCCCACAAACCGGCGAAGGCGAACGGTTCTCCGCTCCGCAGCGCAAAGGCATAGGGCTGCCGCGTGTTACCGCCCAGCTTTTTCCACTCGTAGAAGCCGTCAGCCGGGACGATGCAGCGCCGCCGGTGAAACGGAACGCGCCACGTGCCGCTGGTAGTCAGTGTCTCCGCCTTTGCGTTGATAGTGGAGATGCCTCGATATTCCTTGAGCGACACTGTTGAAGGGCCTTGCATCCGTGAGTCGAGCATAGAAGAAGAACGGGAGGCGTAACCTGAGAAACGCTTACCTGGACCTAGATACCACCGTTGTGCGGATCTTCAGGCGGGGAGCTGTTTGAGGCGGCGCAGCGCGGCGATCATGGCGTCGATGTCGTCGTAGTTGTTGTAGAGCGCGAGCGATGGGCGGACGGTGGTCTCCTGCCCGAAGCGGCGCAGCGTGGGCTGGGCGCAGTGGTGGCCAGAGCGAACGGCAATTCCTTCGCGGTTGAGTGCGGCGCCCACGTCTTCGGTCTTGTAGCCATCGAGGACGAAGGACATCACGCCGGCTTTCTCCTTGGCGGTGCCGATGATGCAGAGGCCAGGAATGCTCAGCAACTCCTGGGTGGCATAGCCCAGCAGCTCGTGCTCGTGGCGCGCGATGTTCTCCATGCCGATGGTGTCGAGATAAGCGATGGCCGCACCGAGGCCGACGGCGTCTGCGATGTTTCCTGTGCCGGCTTCAAAGCGGAATGGCGGCGGTTGGTAGATAGTCTTCTCGAAGGTAACGTCGGCAATCATGTTGCCGCCACCCTGCCAGGGAGGCATGTCGGCGAGCGCATCCGGCTTGCCGTAGAGCACGCCGATGCCGGTAGGGCCGAAGACCTTGTGGCCGGAGAAGACGTAGAAATCGGCGTCGAGGCTCTGCACATCGACGCGCATGTGCGAGACGGCTTGTGCGCCGTCGACTAACACGCGGGCGCCGTAACGGTGGGCCATCTGCGACCATTTGCTGCGCCGGCGTGATGGTGCCGAGCGCGTTCGAGACTTGCGTGAACGAGACCAGCTTGGTGCGGCTGCTCAGCAGCTTCTCGTACTCGTCGAGGCGGATCTGGCCGCTGTCATCGACTGGAATGACGCGCAGAATTGCGCCTTTTTCCGCAGCCAGCATCTGCCAGGGAACGATGTTGGCGTGGTGCTCGATCCAGCTGATGACGATCTCGTCGCCCTTGTTGATGTGCTGGCGGCCCCAGCTCTGCGCAACCAGGTTGATGGCTTCGGTGGCGCCGCGGACGAAGACGATTTCTTTGGAGGACGGTGCGTTGAGGAAGTGTGCGACCTTGCTGCGCGCGTCCTCATAAGCGTCGGTAGCGCGGGCGGCAAGCTCGTGGGCGGCGCGATGGATGTTCGAGTTTTCGTGCTCGTAGAAATAGCGTGAGCCGGTCAATTACAGCCTGCGGCTTCTGCGTAGTGGCGGCGTTGTCCAGCCAGATCAGCGGATGGCCGTTTACTTTTTCGCGCAGGATGGGAAAGTCATTGCGAATGGAGGTGACGTCGAACTGGCGGCGGATCGAGCCAATTTCCGGAACGAGACTTCGGGAGTACCCCGGCGCGGGTGCAGCGTGAGGCGCGGGTGCGATAGGCTGCGAGAGCGCGCCGGCATGCTCGAGGAAATAGAGCGCAGAAAATGTGTTCAGCGAAGATTTGGCTATGTCGTCCGTTCCCATCGCAGGCAGCGGGGGGATGTTGGGCAGCGAGGCCTCGAAGTTGGGGAAGGGAACATCGAAGCCAGGCAGCGGAAGGCTGAACGGCGAGATCGAAGACAGTGGCACCGCACTCTGCGAGATGGAGGACTGCGACGGAGTTGAGGGAAGCGATGGCATAGTTGCGCCGAGGGGTGACAGCGACGGCGTACCCGTGAAGGCAGCGATCTCGGTGGGAAAGCCGCCTGTACCGGCGAGGCGTGCGAAGTCGGCCTCGCTGGGGATTTTGTCCATCGATGGAAGCGAGGGCATGGATGGTGCGGGCATGCCAAACTGCGGCTGCCGCATCTCCGTTCCGGGGATTGCAGCGGAGTACGCGGTAGGATAGCTGGGTGAGCCGGGGACGCTGGGCGAGGTAGGCACGCCTGTGCCCGCGGGCACGGATGCTGCGCCGAACTCCTGGCCGGACTGATTGGGCAGCGCGCGGAAGAACTCGTTCGCCATCTGGGTGAGCGTGGCAACGTCGGGAAAGACCGCGCCTACCGCAGACTTCGCCTCCGCGACCGCGCCTTCATCGAATTGGAAGCCGGGATCACTTGTACTCATAGTAGTTACCGACCTCTACGTTCTCGAGCACGCCCAGCGCATCTTCGGTGAGCACGGCGGCCGAGCAGTACAGCGAGACCAGGTAGGACGCGATGGAGTTGCGGTCGATGCCCATGAAGCGGACGGAGAGGCCGGGAGTCTGCTCGCCCGGTAGGCCAGGCTGGAACAGGCCGACGACGCCTTGACGCTTCTCACCGGTGCGCAGCAGTAGGATGTTGCTCTTGCCGGCGGCATCGATGGTGAGTTTGTCAGATGGGACGATGGGAACGCCGCGCCAGGTTAGGAAAGGCGAGCCAAAGATGGTAGCGGTGGGAGGAGGAACGCCGCGGCGGGTGCACTCACGGCCGAAGGCTGCGATGGCGCGCGGATGGGCGAGGAAGAACGCGGGTTCCTTCCAGATCTTCGTCAGCAGCTCGTCGAAGTCGTCCGGTGTGGGAGAACCCTTCCGCGGCTTCACGTGCGATTCCGGCGCTACATTATTCAGCAGCCCGTAGTCCGCGTTATTGATCAGCTCAAACTCCTGGCGCTCCTTCACCTTCTCCACCGTCAGGCGAAGCTGTTCGCGGATCTGGTCGAAGGGATGGCTGTAGAGGTCGGAGACGCGGGTGTGCACATCGAGGACGGTCGAAATTCCGCTGAGCGTATACTCGCGCGGCTTCTCCTCGTAGTCGACGAAGCTCTCGGGAATCTTGCGTTCGTCGCGGGTGCCGCAGGCTACGTCAATCTCGTCGTCCTTCGCCTTGTTCACGCGGTAGGTGCCGGACTCGACCGGAACCCACGAGAGCAGCTGCACCAGCCAGCGCGGGGTGATCGCAGTAAGTTGCGGCGGAGTTTTGGTAGTGTTCGCTAATTTCCGGGCTGCTGCATCCCCAAGGGAGCGGCGATTTTCACTGGCGGGCATGGACTTGCTCCTTATATATACGTGACTCGAACATCTGCTGGGCGGAAGATGCGCTGTAGAAACCCAGTCTTTGATCTCGATTATGCTTCCTGATCATAGCTGGCTCGGTAAACCGCTGGAAGCCGCTATGTATGGAAGTTAGGTCAATTTGCGAGATAAACACATGATAATGGTCGCTTATACCTAATAATATTAATGGCTCTAGGGAGATGAAGTATGACCGGATCAGCGACGTCAGCCATCGACGATATCGATTGCGAGATTCTGGCGGAGCTGCAGGCCAATGCACGCATTCCGTTTGCGGAGCTGGGCCGTCGCGTAGGCCTGTCTACACCGGCTGCAATCGAACGGGTGCGGCGACTGGAGGAGCGGCAGGTGATCCTGGGATACCGCACGCTAGTCGATCCGGCCAAGATGGGACTGCCGGTGCGTGCCTTCGTCAAAGTCACTGTGGCCGGCGATATGCTCGCTAAGTTTGCAGCGTTAGTACGCACGTTGCCTGAGGTGCTGGAGTGTCACCGCGTGACCGGCGCCGAATCCTTTATGGTGCAGGTGGCAGTGCGCGATGTGACCCACATGGAAGAGGTAATCGATTCGATGATGCCGTATGTCTCGACGAATACGTCGATGATCCTGGCTTCGCCGGTGGCGTCGAACAGCATCCTTCCGGCGGTTCGCTACGGCAAGAAGCCGCGAAGAAGGAAGACCAACGGCAGCTAGCGGCTGTGCATAGACTGAGCGCTTCCCTGGTTTTGCTGAAGGAGACATGAGTACGAATGCCAAGCTGTTCACAGTCACGTGATATAGTTCTGAGAATGCGAGCCAATGAAACTGCCGTTGTTCAGTACTGTCCGTGTCCCCTCACCGGGATTAGAGACTGTTGCTGATCAGGCGCGTTCTGGTCGAACAGCTCTAACCCACGAATTCTAGATTCGTGGGTTTTGTGTTTAAGGCTTCGCTTCCAAATCAAAACCACTTTCAATCTGCTGCCATGATTTCACACTCCAGAAGACAAGTTGGAACGGCGATCCTCGACCGCGTTGGCAACACGCCGCTGGTGCGGCTCGACCGTTTGACGGCTCATCTGCCGGGCGTTCAGATTTTCGGCAAGGCGGAGTGGATGAACCCCGGCGGCAGCGTTAAGGATCGCGCGGCTACCTCCATCGTGACGGCCGCGCGAGCCGCGGGGCAGCTATTGCCAGGCAAAATCCTGCTGGACGCAACATCGGTAATACAGGGATTGCCTATGCCATGCTGGGCGCCGCACAAGGTTTTCCAGTCACACTCTGTATGCCATCGAATGTATCGGTGGAGCGCAAGAGGATTCTGAAGGCATACGGAGCGGAGGTCGTCTGGACGGACCCGGCGGATGGTTCGGATGGCGCGATTCGCGTGGCGCGAAAACTCGCTGCCGAGTGGCCAGAGAAATACTTCTATGCCGATCAGTACGGTAACGAGAACAACTGGCGCGCGCATTACAGGACAACTGCAAACGAGATATGGGAGCAGACCGAGGGAGAAGTTACGCATTTTGTAGCGTCGCTTGGCACCAGCGGAACATTTATGGGAACTACCCGGCGTCTGCGTGAGCTGAACCCCGCAATCAAGTGCATTTCAATGCAACCGGATTCGCCGTTCCACGGGCTTGAGGGCTTGAAGCATATGGCTACCGCTATCGTGCCACCGATTTATGATCCGAAGCTCGCGGATCGGAATATTGATATGGCTACGGAGTGGGCCTATGCGATGGCGAAGTGGCTGGCGCGCAATGAGGGCCTGCTGGTGGGCATCTCTTCTGCAGCGGCTGTGGCCGCAGCTCTGGAAGTTGCCGAGGTCGAAGCGGCTGCGCATCGCGAAGCCGTGGTGGTGACGATATTGTGTGACTCGGCGGATAAGTATTTATCGGAGCATTTCTGGTCGGAGCCGATAGCTGCTGATGCCGCGCTCGCCGAGCGATTGCAGACGCGCCGCGCTTGAGTATGGAGGTGCGCCGGAACAGATCGTGAACCTGCTCCGGTGTTCAGTTACTTGCGCGACGACTCAGATGCAGTTCTCGATCACCTCAATCGCCGCTGTGAGTGCATTTCTATAAGCCTATGGAGCTCAGAATTGAGAATGGGTCCAGTTGGATTTGTTAATAGAACCATCCACTGTGTAGGCACCTATTTCCGCTGATGTCCCTTAGAGTTTAGAAACTGGCTATGGACATCGCTCATCAGACCCCTTGCTTCCGTTGTTGTCCCCGGCGCTAGCTGCACTGGCAAGGGTGTGTCCGTAGGTAAGAGCGACTAATTCTACGATTGCTTGCTTCCCGGAATCTAGATGCGGACAGTATGCTCTAGGGCAATAACTCTTCCTCCCCACACAATCCACAACTAATTGTTGCTCGTGCGCTGCGCTGAGCGCCTGCGCGCTATCCAGCGTCAGCGTCGACGCTCGGTCATGAACAGATATGCAGGTCAATCATCGTGCCGCAGTCGCGCGACTGGACTGCGCCGGGTTTACGGCCAACCACACTTGTGGCCCAGGGCAACTGAATTCAAGACCAGTTCCACGAACAACGACAGAAAACAATAGCCAAACACACTCTAGGAGACAAACATGCTCGTTCAACCCGTTTCGAGGCCGCTCAAGGCGAAGAAGCTGTGCTATTTTCTGCTGACCGCGCTATGCGCAGTTCTGACCACCGCGGCGGCGCTCGCCCAAGTGGAAAACGGAATTATTACTGGCTTGGTGAAGGACGCTTCCGGAGCTTCCATCAACAAAGCGCAAGTGACGCTGGTCGGCACTGCTACGGGATTGACCACTGTGACCTCGACCAATGCAGATGGCCTTTATGTATCCCCGCCGCTTGCTCCCGGCAGCTACGATATCAAGGTCGAGGCACCGGGATTCAAGGCCACGGTCGAACACGTGAGTGTGGAAGTAGCGCAACGCATTACGGCGGACGCGGTCCTGACCGTTGGAGCAGCGTCGGAGACGATCGAGGTTCAGGCGTCTGGCGCCGTGCAGCTCGATACAGATTCGTCGACGATCTCCGATGTTCGCAGCGAACAGGCGGTTCACGATCTCCCTCTCAATGGCCGCAATTTTGCGGA
>CAWBFL010000079.1:0-3894 GCA_963787905.1 uncultured Acidobacteriaceae bacterium
CCGCAAGCGATACCATGGAGATTCACTGTCACCAAGCGAGCTTGCCAGACCGCATGTCTTCCTGTACTCCAAATCGTCAACAACACCTCTTACTTCCAGCCGGGATTGCCGATTCCCGGGAACTGGTTGCGCGCTGCCGGGGCGGCCGCGGCCCTCAGCCTACTGCTCTCGTTCGCGTCCACGGCGCATGCGCAGATATCGCTGGCGACCGCAGTCGACCTGGCGCTGCGCGGAAACCCCCGCGTTCTGGGAGCACAGGATGATGTGAGGAAGGCGATGGCGCAGTTGTCACAAGCGCGCGATGCCTACATCCCATCGGTCACGGTGGGCGCCGGGCTTGGCCAGGCGTATGGATATCTTCCCAGCCCTCCCACGCTCGCGACCGCGAATGCGGGGTCGATCGCCTTCAGCAGGCCGCAGTTCGACTACATCCGCTCGGCCCGGACCGGGCTGAATGCCGCGCAGCTTGCGCTTGAGGATGCTCAGGAGGCCGTAGCCGAGGACACCGCGCTCGCGTATGTTGCGCTCGACCACGACCTCAAACGCGAGCAGGCCGTTCGCCAGCAGGCCAGCTACGCAAATACCCTGACCAGCATCGTGCAGGAGCGAGTCGGCGCGGGCCAGGATACGCAGATTGACCTGACCCAGGCAAAGCTTACGGGAGCGCAGCTTCGCGTTGCCGCGCTGAAGGCCGAAGACGACACTGCCTACGATCGCGAGCATCTGGCGCGGCTGATTGGAATTCCGGCCGCTTCATTGCAAACTGACGGCAACCTGCCCACAGCCCCGGTCCCGCTCGACGCGGCTAGCGGATTAACGCCCAACGGCTATCCCAATGCGGCGGTGGCCTCGGCCTTTGCCAGTGCGGAGGCCAAGCGCCAGCAGGCGGCGGGCGAGTCGCGCTCGGGATTGTGGCCGGAGATCAACTTTGTCGGCCAGTACAACCGGTACGCCACATTCACCAACTCCTTCTCGACGCTGGAGCAATTCAGCAGCAACGGCGGCCACATCGGAGCGGACGAAGCTGCGTTTGGCGTACAGATTACGATTCCGTTTTTCGACAAGGGCCGCGGCGCTCGAGGCCGGGTGGCCTCGGCCGAGGCGTCACGCGCTTTCCACGACGCGCAAAACGCCATGATCGACGCCCTCGACGGGCAGACACACCTGCGCCATGGCATCGTCGAATTGCAGGCCCAGGCCGAGGTTGCCGCGCTGCAGCAGCAACTGGCGCAGGAGCGGCTTGACGCTCTGCGGGTGCAGCTCCAGGCCGGCACCGGCAATCCCGACAGCCCGCAGATGAGTCCGAAGGATGAGCAGAACGCGCTGATCGCGGAGCGCGGCAGGTATCTCGATGTCGTCGATGCCGGCTTCCAACTGCTCCAGACCGAGATCCAGTTCCTGCGCCAGAGCGGCGGCCTGGTGGCGTGGCTCAAGGCGGCTGCTCCTGCCGCGCAGAAGGGCCTGCCCGCAGCCCCCGCGCCCAAGCCCTGAGCCGGGGCTACTTCGACAGCAGGAAGACGCCCGCACAGACGAACAGCGCCGCCAGCCAGCGCCGGCGGTCGACGTTCTCCTTGAGGAACAGCCTGGCCGCGAAGGCGTTGCCGAGAAACGTCAGCGACGCGCTGGCCGGCGCAGCCAGCGAGACTTCCACGTTGGACAGCGTGAACAGCAGCGAAAAGAAGCTGAGCGCCATGGAGACAACGCCGAGCAGAAACATGGGGCTGGACACCACGGCGCGGATCGCTCCACCCAGCCCCGAGTGAGCGCGGATCAGATCGAGATCGCCGATGCGCCGCATCGCGCCCGCGGTGAGCACATCGCCCGCAACCGCCGTGGCTGCGACGGTGACGATGGTGGCCCAGGTCTCAAATACGCTGGTCTGGATCGGTGCAGCGGCGATCATTGCGCGCCGCCCATGGTCGCGTCCGCGGGATTTTCCAGCGGAGGATGCTGGGTCAGCGACGGCCCGTTGGCGACGAATCCCACGCCGCAGACAATGAGGATGATTCCCGCCCAGCGATAGAGGCTGACCGTCTCGTGCAGCCAGAATTTCGAGAGCAACGCGACCACCACGTAGCCGAAGGCGGTCGCGGGCAGCACAAAGGTGAGGTCGGCCCAGCTCAGCGCGGTCAGGTAGCTGGCAAAGAAACCCAGCAGGCAGAGGATTCCGGTGATCACCCAGGGATTCTTGATCGCAGCGAGCAACATGCCAAGGTGCGCGACGGATACCGGACCCACCTGCTTCATGCCGTGCGACAGCAGCGTGTCGCCGATGGAGGCCGTCAACATAACGGCAAGCAGAATGAGGTAGCGCTGCGGGGAAAGAGTATGCTTCATCTCTCTCAATTCTAGAAGAGATACGCGGCGGGCACGGGCTAAAACGAAACGTCCGCGGGCTCCGTCACCTTCATTACCGACTGGTCGCCCGTCTTCTGCTTCCACGCGGCGCGGATGGCTTCAATCCTGGCCGCGTTGGCAGCCGTCGCGGGATAGTCGATGATGAGCAACTTGGAGCGGATGCGCTCCGGCTTGGTCTCGTCCTTGCCCTGCCACTGCCCGTACACGTCGATTACCGAGAGACCGGCAGGAAAGCGCGGGGTCACTTCCCGGTCGAGAAAGTCGCGCCATGCAGCTTCGGAGACACCTTGGTCCGGCGCATCGGCGGGGCCCAGACCGAAGTAGAGCCGGGTGTCGACCCAGTGCAGCGCGTGCGCGGGGTGGGCGGCATCGCCCTTGAGCGTGGGGCTCGCCGCTGGCTGCGCCGGGATAGCAGCCGTCGCGAGTCCCAATGCGATGAGCAAGGATAGAGTTGGCAGAAGCTTTCTGAGGATCGCCATAGGCGTAATGGTAACTCGCTGGAAAAGAAAAGCGGCCAGCCGAAGCTGACCGCAGTTTCAAAATCGCAGAGCCGCGGGTTACGCGCCCTGGCCAACCGATTCATGCGCCTTCAAGGCGGTGGCCGCACGCGCTGCCTTGTTGCGCTGGCTGCGCAGCTTCATAAAGGATCTGGCCTCGGTGAAGAGACGGGGGACGTCGCGGTGCACGATGGCCTGCCAGATGACGCGCCAGGCCTGCTTGGGGCGGAAGAAGTACTCGTCATAAAACTTGTGCACCATCTCCATCACGTACTCGACGGGCAGGCCCGGATACTCGATGTGCGCCATCTGGTGGCCCTTGTCATCGTTGTACGCTTCGTTGGTGATGAAGCCCTTCTCCTTGGCGTAGTCGAAGAACTCGGTGCCGGGGAAGGCGTGCGCGATGGAGACCTGGATGGTCTCGCAGTCGAGCTGCTTGGCAAACTCGATGGTGTTGCGGATGGACTCGCGCGTCTCGCCGGGCAGGCCGAGAATGAAGTCGCCGTGGACGACCAGTCCGAGCTTGTGGCAGTCGCGCTGGAAGTCGAGCGCGCGCTGCACGGTTGCGCCCTTCTTGATGTTCTTGAGAATCTGCGGATCGCCGGACTCGTAGCCTACGATCAGCAGGCGGCAGCCGGCTTCTTTCATCGCCTTCAGAGTCTCGTAGTCGGTGGTGACGCGCGAGGTGCAGGACCAGGTGAGGCCGAGCGGCTTCAGTTTCTCGCACAGCTCGATGGTGCGGGCCTTCTGGATGTTGAAGGTGTCGTCGTCGAAGAAAAACTCCTTCACGTTGGGGAAGAGCTTCTTGGCGTTGGCCATCTCGGCCGCCACGTCGTCGGTAGACCGCTTGCGCCAGGCGTGCCCGCTCAGAGTCTGCGGCCACAGGCAGAACGTACACTGCGCGGGACATCCGCGGGTGGAGTAGAGCGAGACAAACGGATGCAACAAGAAAGGGACGTTGTACTTGGTGACGTCCAGATCGCGGGCGTAGATCTCGGTCGCCCAGGGCATCTCGTCCAACTGCTCGGGTGTGACCTGG
>CAWBFL010000080.1:0-6327 GCA_963787905.1 uncultured Acidobacteriaceae bacterium
GTTCAGCAACTCGATACGCTCGCGGTTGTTGTCCAGCAGCGGCGCCAGGCGGCGGCGGATGCCGAGATTGAGACGCGTGCGTGGGTCGGAGCTGTAGGCGAGGTACATGTAATCCCGTTCGTCGCGCGTAACCATCTCCAGCGTCAGCTCGTCGTGGTTGCGCAGAAACAGTCCCCACTGGCAGGTATCCGGAATCGCCGGCGTCTGCTCCATGATGTCGACGATCGGCAGGCGGTCTTCCTGGCGCACGGCAACATAGATGCGCGGCATCAGCGGAAAGTGGAACGCCATGTTGCACTCATCGTTCTCGCCGAAGTACGGCCGCACATCGCTCGGCCATTGGTTGGCCTCGGCCAGCAGAAATCGATTCGAGTACTCCGCATCGATCACCGCGCGCACCGTGCGGATAATGGCATGCGTCTCAGGCAGGTTCTCGCAACGTGTGCCATCGCGTTCCACCAGGTACGGAATCGCGTCCAGGCGCAGGCCATCCACGCCGCGGTCCAGCCAGAAGCGCATGGCATCCAGCATCTCGTCCAGCACCGCCGGGTTATCGTAATTGAGGTCGGGCTGATGCGAAAAGAACCGGTGCCAGTAATACGCGCCGGCCACCGCGTCCCACGTCCAGTTCGACGTCTCCGTGTCGTTGAAGATGATCGGCACGCCGGCAAAGCGCTGGTCACTGTCGCTCCAGACATAGAAGTTGCGCTCCGCCGATCCCGCGGGAGCATTGCGCGCACGTTGAAACCACGGGTGCTGGTCGGAGCTGTGGTTCATCACCAGCTCAATCACCACCTGCATTCCGCGCGCGTGCGCCGCATCCAGAAAACGCTGGAAGTCCTCCAGCGTTCCGTAGCTCGGGTGCACATTCTTGTAGTCGGCGATATCGTAGCCGTCGTCCCGCAGCGGCGATGGAAAGAACGGCAGCAGCCACAGGCAAGTGACGCCCAGTTCCTGCAGGTAATCCAGCTTTCCCAGCAGACCGATAAAGTCGCCAATACCGTCAGCATTGCTGTCGGCAAAAGAACGAACGTGAAGTTCGTAAAGAATCGCGTCCTTGAACCAGAGCGAATTCGACGCGCTCCCCGGTTTTTTCACGTGCCGGCTCCTGCTTGAGACATCTGATTCTGATGCAAAAAGTCGTCAGCGCGGCCACGGCGAGCACGGCAAATCGTCAACATCTCGCGGCATGAAGTTTTTCCCTGACGGAGCGGATGCAACCAATCTCTGCTGAAAGGACTCTGTTAATGCAGATACCTGATTCAATGCTGTCCTTGTCTGCCTCAGATTCGCTGCCTGAAGTCACAAAGAGCCATAAGGACCGGAAGTATGCGAATTCTGAGCTTGCGACTCATCCTGGCATTGATTCTTGGAATCACTCTGGTCTCCCTGGGCACGTCGTGGTACGAGGTGCGCGTGGAGAAGGACGCAATGCGCGCCGACCTCGAACGCAAAGCCATGACCCTGGGCGAGAGCCTTGCCGGGACTGCGGAGTCATACCAGCAGGCAGGGAATCAAGCGGGCTGGAGCAACTCGCCCGGCAATTCACCAATCGCGATCATCTGCTGGGAATCGGGATCTATAGCGCCGACGGTTCGCCGCTGGTGGTGGCGCGGCCTCTCGGCAACGTGCTGTCGCCGCCGCCGCAGATGCTCCGAGACGCGCTGGCCAGCAACCGTACCCAGAGCAGGTTCATGCCGCTGCACTTCCGGCTGGTCTATCTGCTGACCGCTCCGCTGCATGGTGCGGATAACAGCGTAACCGGGGCGATCGTGGTGGTACATGACGCCACCTATATCCAGACTGAGATCCTTCGCATCTGGGCGCACACCTTCGTCCGTATGGCGCTGCAGGTGCTCGTGATCGTGGTCATCACGCTGCTGATTCTGCGCCAGAGCCTTGCCCGTCCAGTTGCCCGCGTGGAGCAGTGGATGAAAGCGTTGCGCACCGGACGCCACGCCACGCCGCCGTCCGCCAGCGATATGAGTTTCCTGGGACCGGTGGCACGCGAGGTGGCGCCGCTGGCCGAGAGCCTGCAGCGGGCGCGCGCCTCGGCGGAGACGGAAGCAAGGCTGCGCAACACCAACGAATCGGTCTGGACAGCGGAGCGGCTCGCCGACCGCGTGCGCCATCAGTTGGACGGAAGCAATCTGTTCGTGGTGTCGAATCGCGAACCCTACATCCACAACCGGCACGGTAACGAAATTGCGGTCATCGTCCCAGCCAGCGGCGTCGTCACCGCCATCGAGCCTATCCTTTGCGCCTGCAACGGAACCTGGATCGCCCACGGCAGCGGCGATGCCGACATGGATACCGTCGATGCACACAGCCGGCTGCAGGTCCCCCCGCACGACCCGCGCTACACGCCTGCGCGCGGGTGTGGCTCAGCGCCGAGCAGGAGGACGGATACTATTACGGCTTCGCCAACGAGGCCTTTGGCCGCTGTGCCACATCGCGCATACGCGGCCCATGTTCCGCACCGCGACTGGCAGCACTACCGCGCCGTCAAACGAGAAATTTGCCGACGCGGCGGTGGAGGAGATCGGGGACGAAGAAAATCCCGTGGTTCTGCTGCAGGACTATCACTTTGCGCTGCTGCCGCGATTGCTCAAGGAGCGTTTGCCTCACGCCAGGATCGCAATCTTCTGGCATATTCCGTGGCCGAACTCGGAGTCGTTCGGCATCTGCCCATGGCGGCGGGAACTCCTGGATGGACTTCTGGGCGCCGACTTGATCGGATTCCACGTGCAGGCCCACTGCAATAATTTCCTCGATACGGTCGACCGCTTTCTCGAGGCCCGCATCGATCGGGAACACTTCTCGGTCAATCGCAACAATCACGAGTCGCGCTGGTGCGGCCCTTCCCCATCAGCGTCGACTTTCCTGAAAGCGATGTGGACCCGCCGATGACCGGTCGATGAAGAGCGCAGCCTGGTAATGGCGGAACTTGGCATCGATGCGTATTTCTCGGCGTCGGCGTGGACCGCGTCGACTACACCAAGGGCATCGTCGAGCGCTTTCTGGCCGTGGAGCTGTTCCTCGAAAATATCCGCGCTATCAGGAGAAGTTCACTTTCGTGCAGATCGGCGCACCCAGCCGCACGCCGCATCAAGCGATATCAGCGAGTTTCAGGCGGAGGTGGACGCGGAGGCCGGCGCATCAACGCGCGGTTCCAAACGCGGCCAGGTGGAAACCCATCGTCTTTCTGAACCGCCAGCATAACCACGCAGAGATGCAGCGCTACTACCGGGCCGCGCGATCTCTGCCTGGTCACGTCGCTGCACGACGGCATGAACCTGGTAGCGAAAGAATTTGTGGCGGCGCGCCGCGATGAGCGACGGCGTGCTCATCCTCAGCCAGTTCACCGGCGCTGCCCGGGAACTCCACGACGCCATTCTGGTCAACCCATACGACATTCAGGCGACCTCGGAGACCATCGCCCAGGCTCTCGAAATGAGCGTCGAGGATGTCGTCGATCGCATGCGGCATATGCGCAGGTATGTGAAGGAGCACAACGTATATCGGTGGGCCGCGGAGTTGGTGGGCGAGCTCTGCGAAGTTCGCCTCGAAGCCAGAGACCGGGAACTTTCGTATTCCTCAAACGGCTTTTAGGGAAGGGGATTGCGTGGAAGCCTGCGCCAGCGGATCCGTCGCGGAGTTCTTTGAGCAGCTTGCTCAGGCGGCGCAATCGCTGCTGCTGCTGGACTACGACGGGACCCTGGCCCCCTTTCAGGTCGAGCGAAATAGCGCCTACCCCTACCCCGGCGTCGTCCCGCTCCTGGAAAAGATTTTGGATCGAGGAAATTCGAAGGTCGTCATCGTCACCGGCCGTCCCGTCGCCAGCCTGCGTCCTCTCCTCAGTCCGTCGCTCCAGGTTGAGGTTTGGGGTTCGCATGGCATGGAACATTTCTTGGCCGACGGAACCTGCCGCCAGGTCACAATCGATCCCGAGTCCGCGGCTTTGTTGTCGAGCGCGGAATCATGGTTTCGCGCAGCCGGATTCGGTCGCCAATTGGAAGTGAAGCCCGGAGGCATCGCGATTCATTGGCGCGGCTTGCCTCCGCAGCAAAGCGAAGAAACCCGGGCGGCCGCGCAGCAAGGCCTGGCACGCTACTCGAAACGGCCCGGAATCGCGCTGCTCGAATTCGACGGAGGGGTCGAATTGCGGGTCGCGCGCCCGAATAAAGGCGATGCCGTTCGCAGCCTTCTTAACTGCTCGCCTGCGAAAATCCCGGTGGCTTACCTCGGCGACGACCTGACCGATGAGTCAGCGTTTCAGGCCCTCAATGGCCACGGACTCAGCGTGCTCGTCCGCTCCGAATTTCGCGAAACCAGCGCGCGCGTCTGGCTGCGGCCACCGGTGGAATTGATGGCTTTTCTGCAGCGCTGGCTGAATTCTCTCTCCCGCTGACCGAGCCGGGCGTCAATGAGGCTTGGGTATCTGCGGCCGCCCACCGGTCGTACGCCTTACCGTTGGCCCGGCTCTAGAGGCCGGATCATGAATGCCCTCAAACAGATACGTCGGCAGCGGCTACCTCAAGAAAAATGGAGTGCAAATACTATTCAAAAGTGGCTAGTCGGCCCACGGAGCATCGGAGACACTCGATTGCACGGAGGATGAGTCGCCGAGTTTGGTTAGCTTTCCTGCTGGGGAGTTTTCCACGGACGGCTCTCGATCTCGGAGAGATGGTCCGTGATCAATCGGATAATCCTCATGCCTTGGGGCTTGGCGCAAGAGAATAGCGAATCCGCGACTCTGCTCGGTGCAGGATCGCCAGCGGACTTGCATGCTGCAACGACCGATCAACTGACGCGAATGAGGATTCCTATGAATTTCCATGAGGTTCAGTTTTCAGACCCGCAAACGATAGGCAGATTCCCTCAGAGCTTGACTGGCTACGATCCCTCCTTCTTCTCGGACAGTCCTGCGCGTCACGTCAACGGCGGTGTCTGTGCCGAGCCGCGTCGCAGCGATTTCGATGGAATCGTCGGAGGCAGTTCCTCTCTCGCCGAGGTCCTGGATCTGGTTCGCACCGTCGCCCCCACCAATTCAACGGTGTTGATCGAGGGAGAAACCGGAACTGGCAAGGAGCTCATCGCGCGGGCGATCCATGACTATAGCCGCAGAAGAGATCAGCCGTTCATCAAGCTCAATTGCGCCGCAATTCCACTTGGCCTTTTGGAGAGCGAACTGTTCGGCCACGAGAAAGGAGCGTTCACCGGCGCCGTCGCAAGACGGGTAGGCCGCTTTGAAGCTGCAAACGGCGGCACGCTCTTCCTGGATGAAGTCGGGGACATCCCCCTGGAGTTGCAGGCGAAGCTGCTGCGGGTTCTTCAGGAGGCAGAGTTCGAGAGACTCGGAGGCATGCAGACCATACGCGTCAACGTGCGTCTGGTGATGGCAACCAACCGCGACCTGGAGAAAATGGTTTCCGACCAGCAATTCCGCAGCGATCTCTTCTATCGCGTCCACGTCTTTCCTATCACTCTTCCTCCTCTTCGCAGCCGCGCCGACGACATCCCACTTCTCGTGCGCTACTTCGTTGATCGGTTTTCCCGCCAGATGCATAAACGCATCGACGTCGTTCCGGATAACGTGATGGCCGCTCTCGTGAAGTACCCCTGGCCCGGAAACATTCGCGAACTGGAGAACTTCATTGAGCGCAGCGTCATCCTTTCAAGCGACTGCGTGCTGCATGCGCCGCTGGAGAAGCTGAAGGTGGCCGCAGGCGATCAGGAGCGTGAGCTCACTACCCTCGAAGAGGTGGTGCGAAATCACATCTGTAAGACGCTGGACCGCACCAATGGCATTCTTTCAGGACCTAAGGGCGCGGCCGCCCGGCTCGGCGTCAAACGATCCACGCTTTACTCCCGCATGGAGAAACTCGGCATCCCGCGCTAGCCGCGCCCGCAGCTTGGTTGCGGCGAAGCCCTCCCGGCTGGCAGGCGCCGCCGCCAGTTGCTTTTTCATGCGCGATCGGCCTTTACTCATTTGAGGGAGGGAGGTCATGATGCGAAGAACCGGCCAACTCGCGTGTGCGGGGATCGTGATATTCGCTTTGTCGCAGCTGCTGCACCCAACCATTCCCACGTCGCCGGCAACCGCCGAATTTCAAGCGCCTCCAGAGGTCCGGAGCATCATCGAGCAGCATTGTTACAGCTGCCACTCGGACCAGCGACGCCTCTCCTGGTTCGACGAGATCGTGCCCGGCTACTGGCTGGTGCGTCACGACATTCTCACTGCACGGCGACCCCTTAACTTCTCGACGTCTTGCATGCGTTCCCGCCTCCGTGCAGAAGGCAACCCTCTACGAAGCCGTCAATATG
>CAWBFL010000081.1:0-11611 GCA_963787905.1 uncultured Acidobacteriaceae bacterium
CGTCCGCACCGCAGTCGCCGACGCCAGCGCCGCACCCGCCGCCGCTACCAACTTCGACCTCATCCTCTGCGACGTCCCCTGCACCGGCACCGGAACCCTCGCCCGCAATCCAGAAATCCGTCACCGCCTCCGCCCGGAAGATCTCGGCCGCCACGCCGCCCGCCAGCGCGCCATCCTCACCGCCGCCGTGCAGCGTCTCGCCCCCGGAGGCCG
Organism: uncultured Acidobacteriaceae bacterium; assembly: GCA_963787905.1. Taxonomy (GTDB): domain Bacteria; phylum Acidobacteriota; class Terriglobia; order Terriglobales; family Acidobacteriaceae; genus Edaphobacter. Next base: position 214 of record CAWBFL010000081.1, read on the forward strand.
CATCGTCTACTCTACCTGCTCGCTCGAGCCCGAGGAGAACGAGCAAGTCATCAGCGCCGTCATCGGCACCTCAAATCTCCGCCGCCTCCCCATCGAACCTCTCCTCGCAAGCCTCGCCACGTCCAGCATCCTCCCCCGGACAATCGCCGCAACTCTCATCGCCTCAGCCATTCACCGCGATTCCCTCCGCACTCTTCCCGGCATCCATCCCTGCGATGGCTTCTTTGCCGCCGTGCTCGAACGCCCCTGATCCCGCTGCGCTTGTCGCCCGCCCCTGCAACTTCACTGCCGTTCCGCCATTCGACTTCTGCAACTTTTTGGTCTATTTTGGGTTCTAATGAGCAGGGTTTGGAAGCCTCGGCGCTTCAGCCCTCAGGAGCTCCGGCTCCTGCCAGGAGGTAGTCGAATGCGGTTCCTCAAGGTTCTTGCTCTTCTCTCAATTCTCGCCGTTCCCATGGCCTACGCCAATGCGCAGGTCGCGGTAGGCGTCGGCGTCGCGCCCTACGGCTACGGTGGCTACGGCTATGCCTACGCACCGCCCGCCTGCGCCTATGGCTACTACGACTATTACCCCTACGCCTGCGCGCCCTATGGCTACTATGGTCCCGGCTGGTTCAGCGGCGGCATCTTCATCGGCGCCGGCCCCTGGTTCCGCGGCGGATATTATGGCCGCTATGGCTACGGCTACGGACGCGGCGGCTACGGCTATGCCGGCCGTGGCTATGTGGGCGGAGCCTATCGTGGCGGATACGCCGGTGGCGTAGCTCGCGGCGGATATGCCGGTGGCGTAGCCCGTGGCGGAGCAGTCGGCGGTGGCTTCCGCGGTGGCTCAGTTGGTGGCGGAGCCCACTTCGGCGGCGGCGGTGGCCGTGGCGGTGGTGGCGGCGGTCGTCGCTAAACCCGCTCCACTCCTACGCTTCAAGGTCGAACAGAATCCCATCTCCCGCGAACCTTCGGGGGGTGGGATTTCTGGCGTTAAGCGCCATCCCGAAATCTCCTGCTCCCGCCATCCCAGGGCTCGCCCTCATTCGCCCGTGATACAGTCATCCCGCAAATCCAATCCCCAAAAGGCGGGCGCGTATGAAGAGCAGATGGGCAGTCCTCGCAGTATTGGCAACCTTAGCGGCGATCGGCATCGCACAAACCGCACCTCAGCCCCGGCCCAGCTTCGCCGGCACCTGGAAGGTCAACCTCCAGAAGAGCGACCTCGGCCAGATGGCCCCCGAATCCGAGACCTACACCGTCTCGCAAACCGACGACGAGATCAAAATCACCATCGCGTCCACCGGCCAGTTCCCCATCAATTACAGCTTCGCCGCCAAGCTCGACGGCACCGACACCCCCATCGCCGCCGACGCCTTCCCCGCCGGCTCGCCCTTTCGCATCCTCACCTCCAAAGCCACCTGGCTGGGCGCCGCGCTGGTCATCACCCAGTCCACCAGCTTCCAGGACGCCAAAGGCACCCTCACCTCCACCTTCACCCTCTCCGACGACGGCAAAACCCTCACCCGCGCCACCCACATCGTCTTCGACCAGGGCGCCTTCGACTCCAAATCCGTCTACGACAAAGCCTGATTCGACCGTCTTTGTTGAGGCTCAAAGGTGATCCGCAATCGCGAGCGAGTCGCCCTGGCAAAGCGTTCCAGTGTCCGTGTCGACGGCAACACCCTTCCGCTCTCCAGACGTGCTACTACCGCCTGCGTAGTTCCCATTGCCTTGGCGACCTCCTCCTGCGTCATGTCCGCCGCGCTGCGTGCCTTGATCAAGGAAGATGCCAACGCAAACTCCCCTTCGAGCGAAGCATAAGCCGCGGCGTACTTGGGATCCTTCTTCCATCGCTCGAACGACTCTTCCACCGGAATGTATTTGCGCTTCATCGAACCTCCTTTGCTCGCTTCAGGGCCGTCTCGATCTCTCGCCGTGGCGTCTTCTGCGTCTTCTTCACGAACACATGGACGATAACAACTCGCTTGCCAATCGCCGTCACGTAAACACCGCGAGCGATACCGCTCCTACCCTTCATCCGCATCTCCCAAAGCGGGCCCTCAAGATGTTTCACATACGGTTCGCGCACATGCTCCAATCCATGCGATCGGATCAACTCCACGATGCGCTGGAAGCTGGCACGAACGTCGATAGGAAGCGCATCCAGCAAAGCCTGCACGTCCTGGTCGAAAAACTCAACGGACCATGACATAAAGGCATTATACCTTTTTTGCGATAAGAGCCTGGAAAGAATTACTACCCCTTGCCCTCAAACAATGAATCGATCACCGCTGTCAGTTCTTCCGCGCTTAACCGCCATGCAGCGTATGCTTCTGATCCTGCGACCAATTGTTCAAAGTTTCCCAAGGCCGCCTGCTCGTTTCTCCAACGGACTCCGAAGCCGCTGGTCATGTCCAAGGAAATAATCCCTCTGCACTGGCCTTCCACATCCGCACTGGCAGGTCCCCGCATCTGGTGGAGTCGGAACCAAAAGCCATGACGCTTCATCTCCCGAACTTCTGTCTCCCCTGCATCTGGCTCATCATCCGCTGCTGCGCCTTGATCCCTCCCCCGCCCCCCATACTCTTGAACATCTTCCGCATCTGCGCGTACTGCCGCAGCAGGTTATTCACGTCCTGCACCGTCGTCCCCGACCCCCGCGCGATCCGTTTCCTTCTGCTCCCGTTGATCAGCTCGTGGTCCTTCCGTTCCTTCGCGGTCATCGAGTTGATAATCGACTCCACCCGCGTAAACTGCCCCTCATCCACGTTCTCCGCCGCTTGCGCCATCCCCGCAAACGGCCCCACCGACGGCAGCATCTTCAGAATCGACTTCATCGATCCCATCTTCTTGATCTGCCTCAGCTGATCGCGAAAATCGTCCAGCGAAAATCCGTCCCCCGACAGCGCCTTCTTCGCAAACTGCTCGGCCTTGCCCCGGTCCAGCTTCTCTTCCGCATGCTCCAGCAGCGTCGCAATATCGCCGAAGCCCATAATCCGCCCGACAATCCGGTCCGGATGGAATGGCTCAAACGCGTCCGGCTTCTCGCCCGTCCCCAGGAACTTGATCGGCGCGCCCGTCACCTGCCGGATCGACAGCGCTGCCCCGCCCCTTGCGTCGCCATCCATCTTCGTCAGCACCACGCCGGTCAGCGCCAGCAGATCGTGGAACGCCTTCGCCGACTTCACCGCGTCCTGCCCCGTCATCGCGTCAGCGACGAACAGAATCTCGCTCGGATTCATCTGCTTCTTCAGCGCCGACATCTCGTCCATCAGGTCGGCCGCAATCTGGTTGCGTCCGGCCGTATCCACGATCAGGATGTCGCAGCCAAAGCTCGCCGCCTCGCGCCGTGCCTCTTTCGCCAGCCGCAGCACGTCGTCCGTCCCGTGCTTCGCGTCCGGGTCCAGCTTGCCTTCATAAATCTGCGCGCCAATTGCCGTCGCCACCAGTCTGAGTTGCTCCCGCGCTGCCGGCCGGTACACGTCCACCGACACCAGCATCGGCCGGTGTCCCGCCTTCTTCAGCCATCCCGCCAGCTTCGCCGACGTGGTCGTCTTGCCGCCGCCCTGCAACCCCGCCATCAGGATCACGCTCGGCGGCTGCGACGACGTCTTGAACCGCGCCGTGTCCTTGCCCAGGATGTTGATCAGTTCGTCGTGAACGATCTTCACGATCTGCTCGTCGGGCGACAGCGCCGTCGCCACCTGCGCCCCCAGCGCCCGCTCCCGGATGTGCTCCACCACCTCATTCACCACCGTCAGGCTGACGTCGGCTTCTATCAAGGCAAGGCGGATCTCGCGCAGCGCCTCGCCGATATTCTCATCGGTGATAGTGCCCTGGCCGCGTAAATTCTTGAACGATCGCTGTAATTTGTCGCTTAGATTCTCAAACATGCTCCTTCAAGTTTAGTCGATTTCCCCCACTCCCACCGCCGCCGCGCCCACGCAAGTGACACCCGCGCCATCCCCGCACTAAAGTATCCGTGAGGCCCAAGCACTCATGTCCATCTCCCGCCGTCAATTCGCCGTCCGCTCCGTCGCCGCTCTCGCCGCCGCTCCCGCGCTCCCAGCGCTAGCCAGGCCCGCCCGTCCCGCGAAGATCCGCGTCCTCATCGTCGACGGCATCAACAACCACGACTGGAAGACCGCGACCCACGGCATCACCGAGATCCTCACCCGCACCGGCCTCTTCACCATCGACGTCTCCACCACGCCCCCGCGCGACGCCCCGCCCTCCGCATGGGATACCTGGCGCCCTGCATTCTCCAAATACGATGTCGTCATCAACAACTTCAATGGCGGCGACTCGCTCAAGGGCATCCAATGGCCCGCTCCCGTCGAGGCCTCGCTCGAAGCCTACGTCACCGCCGGCGGCGGCCTCGTCTCCTACCACGCCGGCAACAACGCCTTCACCCCCTGGCCCGCCTACAACCAGATGATCGGCCTCGGCTGGCGCCCCGCCGCCTTTGGCACCGGCATCGCCATCGCCGACGACGACACCGTCATCTACATCCCCAAAGGTCAGGGCCACGCCCCCGGCCATCCCGCCAACCTCGACTTCCAGCTCCGCGTCCGCGACACCCGCCACTCCATCACCGCGGGTATGCCGCCCCTCTGGATGCACCCATTCGAGCAGCTCACGCACGGCCAGCACGGCCCCGCCGAAGGCCTCACCATCCTCACCTGCGCCCACTCGCCCGTCACCAGCCAGAACGAACCTATGGACTGGGTCCGCGACTACGGCTACGGCCGCGTCTACACCACCATGCTCGGCCACACCTGGGTCGGCGACCCCTGCCCCAACCTCGACTGCATTGGCTTCCAAACCCTGCTCGCGCGCGGAGTCCAGTGGGCCGCCACCGGCCGCGTCACCATCCCCATCCCGCCAGCCTTTCCCGGCCCGCACAAGACGTCCCTCAACCAGCTCACCTGAAGCCGCGTGCCGCCTGGTCCTGAGCTGGAGCCTATTGACATGTGACCTCCTGGCAATCGTCGACACGTGACTCAGAGGAAAGCCATGGGAGCACGAAGAGTCGCGCTGAAGGCGTGCGTTATCTCAGCCTGGGCCGAAGCCCCAGGCCTACCGGGCGAAACCGCCTGCGGGCCGAAGAAGGTGCTGAACAACCGCTTTTCGTTAAGGGCACGACTTCAGCCGTGCCATAAAGACCTTGTTTTGCTGCGCGGCTTTAGCCGCTGGGGTCATTGTCCGTTTGCCGCAACGGCTTTTTCCGCACCCTCTGAAGGCCAGCGCTAAATTCACAAGGAAAACCGCGATTTCATCAATCTCTATCCCTTGTGCAGCAGCTTCTCCGCTCGTTACTTCTTCTTCGCGTTCGGCGGTTTATACCCGATCGTCCCCGCCTTCTTCATCGCCGCCAGTCCCTCTTCGATCCCCAGCAGCGGTGTCGTCTTGAACGCCTTGAACGCACCGCTCGCCGAAACCGCCAGCGAACACGCCGCCGCGCTCACGTTATCGCCACCCTCAATGATGATCACCGCGTCATAATCCCCGAAGGAAAACCAACTCCCCACCAGCTTGCCGCCGATCTTCCCCGCCAGCTTTTGAATCACCTCGGTACGATCGGTTGGCTTCTTGATGAAACTCGCCAGCACCTCAGGCGTATACGCAATCTGAATCAAGTAACTCGGCATCGAATGCCACCTTTCAAGAATGGATTTCAATCGCGGGCCCGCAAGAGACTGTCAGCATACACCTACCCGCCCACAGTTTGTCGACGGTTAAGCTCTTCCCCTCCAACACCCCAGCCGCTGAACCTCACCTCCCGGGGCAAGCTTGCTCCCGCCCTCGACAACCCCCACGCGCGGTCGCGTATTTCCCGTTTGCTTCGCCCATCCACACTGGATATGCTACTTTCCATATCGCTCCACACGGTGCTTCACGCTCTCCGCTCATCCACCATACTGGCGGTGCGTCTCAGCCCATAGGAAGACAGGTGCAGCAATGACTCGCATGTTTCGTGGATCCTGGCTGCTGGCGGCAATCGCCCTGCTCGCAACCGTCGCCCCTGCGCAGAATCACATCGTGATCCAGGTCCTCGACGGAAACACTGGAAACCCCATCGCCGACCGGCATCTCACCGTTTACGCGGGCGATTCTCCTGACGCTGTACTCCACAGAAAGATTTACTTGCAGGCTCTCACCAATAAGCTGGGCCTGGCGTCGCTCGCCATTCCACCGGCTGCCAAATGGCTCCAGGTTCTCCCTGACTGGCTCACCGTGTGCCAGGACCATCCCACCGGCAAGACCTTCAGCGCCGACGAAATCGTCTCCTCCGGCATCGCCGCGCCCAACAACTGCAGCACCCTGGTCCGCAAAGCCGACCCCGGCCAGTTCGTTCTCTTCGCCCGCAAGCCCACGGCCAAGGAAGAATTCAAGCACTAGCGTCGCGCCGTCGCGCCCTGCCATCCCTCGGAAGCTCTCCGCTCAAACAGCTTCTGTCCGGATCCGGTTCTTCCAGTGCGATACCACGAACCACACAAATCCGACCGCCAGCACCGCCTCCACGCCCAGGTGAAAGCGATGGAACACCTCTTTCAGCCGCGGATCCGTCTCCCACGCACTGCCCAGCTTCATCCCGATATACGCCAGCGCATAGCACCACGGCCACGACCCCACAAACGTGTAGATGTGGAACCGCACCTGGCTCATCTTCGCCACGCCCGCCGGAAATGCAATGAACGTCCGGATAATCGGCAGCATCCGCCCCACCAGCACCGTAATCGATCCGTAATGCGCAAAAAAATGGTCCACCCGGTCCAGGTCGTGACGGCTTAGCAGCAGCCAGCTTCCGTACCGCACCACCATCGGCCGCCCGCCTTTCGCGCCCACCCAGTACGCCGGAATCGACCCCAGGTTTGACGCCAGAGACGCCAGCGTCGCCAGCAGGATCAGTTGCGCCTGCCCGTGCGCCAGCGCCGCCCCCGCAAACGGCATAATCACTTCCGAAGGGATCGGGATGCAGGCCGACTGGATCGCCATCAGCACAAACATCACGGCATACTTGCCGCTCACACTCAGGCCAGTCAGTAGTGCAATGATTTTTTCAGACATGCCCTTGCAGTATACCCGCGCCCTCGCTCCTCATCCGCCCTCGCCCGTGCCTTTGTCCTGCGCCGCCTGGATCCTCTCCACCCGCGCAATCCGGTTGGCCACCGCGTCCTGTTCTTCCGGCGTCTTGGCCAGCCGCCTCGCCTCCTCGAGCACGCGCAGAGCCTCCGTAAACTGCCGCTGCTCCACCAGCACCTCCGCCGAATTCAGCCGGTAGCTCAGCTTGTCCCCCTCCAGGTCCACCGCCTTCACATTCAGCTCGTGCGCCTCGTCCAGATTCCGGTGCCGCGACGCGTAGAACATCGCCAGCGCATCGTACGACGCCGCAAACCCCGGGTTCAGCGCAATCGCTTCCTCCAGGCTGCTTTCGATCGCCGCATCTTCTCCCTTGGCCCCGGTCCGCAGCGCCATCAGCGCGTAATCGAACCGCGCCAGATAGTTGTGCGCGTCCAGCTCCGCCGCCTCGCGAAACAACGCCTTCGCTCCAGCCAGGTCTCCTTCATTGGCGCGCAGCATTCCCATCGTCTCGTGCGCCAGCGCATTCTTCGGGTCCTCGCGCAGTACCGTCTCCGCCAGCGCTTTCGCTTCTTCCGTGCGCTTGGTGTAGATCAGCACATCGGCGCGCACCGCATCGGCCTCCGCCTCGGTCACCGGCCGCACCTCGATCGCCGCATCCTTCGTACTCAGCGTCGCCGGCATCATAAAGTACAGAAACTTCCGCTGCGTCACGTACGCGCTTAGCTGCTGCTGCAGTTGGTTCAGGTCGCCGAACGCCTCCCGCGCCGCGCCCACCGCATCTTCTCCCTTCGCCAGCCGCTCCTCGTACTCATGCAGCCGATGCGTCCCCTGGATGCGGTCGTTCGCAATCAGAAAATGCGTCAGCACCCACGACTCCGCATAGAAGATCGATCCCATTTGCTCGTCGTGGTAATACGGCGACTTCCGGTCCACCGCCAGCAGCGTTGCAATCGGCAGCAGATCGGCACGCTTCAGAAAATGCAGTTGGTCTGCGCTGGCCTGGCCCAGCCGCGCTGTCTTGTCGTCGATGTCGGTATTCGCATAGAACTGCGCCAGCCCCTCGTTCAGCCACAGCGGCAGCCAGCTGTCGGCCTTGCGCACCATGCAGTGGGTGTACTCGTGGTACACGTTCGCGTACGCGTGCTCCTCCCGTGCATCCAGCCGCAGCAAAATGTAGTTCTTCTCCGGCGCGCGCAGAAAGAATCCCGCCAGGTCCATCTGCTTCTCCCCCAGGTACTCGGCCGGCTCCATGGTCCGCATGATCCTCCCGGTCCTTTACCGCGATCACCACGATCGCCGGGTCCGAATCGTCTCCCGGCGCGCGGCAGCAGCGTGTGGAACACCATGTGCATGCGTTCAAAGTGGCTCGCCAGCCGCCGCGCTTCGTGTTCCCCGCGTCCGACAACACCACGAAGTGCGTGCTGTGCGCCTCCACCCAGCGCTCTGGACCCGCGCCGGCCGCGGCCTTCGACTGCCGCCAGCAGCGTCACCAGCCCGATCGCGATTTCTCTGCGCATGATTCTCGAACCATAGCCCAACCTCCCGTCCCCGGTAAACAGCAATCGCGCCGCTGGCCCTGCGAACCGCACCCGCACTGCAAATCATTGCGTCGATTCTCGCAATCGTTGCAGCGTAACTGCAAGAAGTTGTCATAGAGTAACCACCATCAGTTACTGATATCTAACCGCACCGCATATTTCGTACTCACCCATCTCCCGATGCCTCTCCTGCTGCATCCAATTGCTGGATCCACTGCTTCACTTGGAAATTACATTCGCTCCCGCTCAATGAGGAGGACTCCCCATGGAAACCCTGGTTCTTTCGCTCTACGGCCTTTGGTTCTGGCTCACCCGCAAGTATCGCGCCGCCGTCTACAACGAAGTCGCCCATACCCTCGACTCCGCCCGCGCCTACCTCTCCACCGACTACGCCTCTCGCGCCTCCACCCGCGCCCGCGGCTTCCTGCTCCCCGATCAGGTCGAGGCCCTCACCATCCTCGACCGCCATGTCGCCCTGGTCGCCAGCACCTCGCAGCGCTTCGAGTCCCTCCGCGAGTGCCGCCGGTTCGTCGCCGAAGAGCTCGCCGACCCACCCAAAGCCGCCTGACCTCCGCCGCCCGCTCCGCGCATTCCGCGTTAGCTCCGCCTCTGCTATCGTGATTGCGACCACTATGCGCCCGCTATCCGTTCTTCTCGCCCTTGCTCTCGCCCCCGCGCTCGCCCAGTCCCCCACACCGCAAACTGCTCCACCCGCTCCCGCTCAACCCGCCGCCCCGTCCGACCATCAGCACATGATGGACCTCCTCGGCATCACGGCTCTGCGCCCCGGCGTCGCGCAGAACGGTCAGGGCGCCCATCCCGTCAACTGGGACGAGTCCAAAGCCAACCCCTGGCCCAATCTTCCCAATCCCCTCATCTTTAACAACGGCAAGCCCGTTCGCACCGCCAAAGATTGGACCGCCAAGCGTCGCCCCGAACTGGTCGAGCTCTTCGACCGCGAAATCCTCGGCCGAGTTCCCGCCAACGTCCCCGCCGTCCATTGGCAGGTCGTCTCCACCACCCCCGGCACCGAAGACGGCATCGCCACCATCACCAAACATCTCGTCGGCCACGTCGACAACTCCGCCGATCCAGCCATCGCCGTCGACATCCAGGCCGACCTCATCCTCCCCGCCGCCGCGCCAGGCACCAACCAGCGCCAGCCCGTCCCCGTCGTCGTCGAAATCACCTTCGACCGTCCCCTCGGCTCTCCTCCACCGCCTCCGCGTCCCGCGCGTCCGGCCCCGCCCGCCTCAGCCACAGCCGCGCCCAACCCTGCGCGCGCCGGCAGCAGCGCCGCCCCGCCCGGACCCTCCCCCAAGCAGCAGACCCTCGCCCGCGGCTGGGCCTTCGCCTTGCTCTACCCCACCAGCTTCCAGGCCGACAACGGCGGCGGCCTCACCCAGGGCATCATCGGCCTCGTCAATCACGGCCAGCTCCGCAAGCCCGACGACTGGGGCGCTCTCCGCGCCTGGGCCTGGGGCGCCTCCGCCTGGTCGACTACTTCCAGACCGACCCCTCCGTCGACGCCCACCACATCGCCGTCGAAGGCCACTCCCGCTTCGGCAAGGCCGCGCTGGTCACCATGGCCTACGATCCGCGCTTCACCGTCGCCTACATCAACTCCTCCGGCGCAGGCGGCGCCAACCTCGCCCGCCGCCGCTTCGGCGAGCAGCTCGAAAACATCGCCGGCGGTGGCGAAGCCCATTGGATGGCCGGCAATTACATCAAGTACGCCGAGCCTCGCCCAAAGAAATCACCCCCGCCGACATGCCCGTCGACATGCACGAGCTCATCGCCCTCTGCGCCCCCCGCCCTGTCTTCATCGGCGGAGGCACCCTCGAAGGCGGCGACGGCTGGGCCGACGTCCGCGGCACCTTCATGGCCGAGTTCGCCGCCGCTCCCGTCTACACCCTCCTCGGCAAAGAGCCGCTCAGCGACGCCTCTGGCCCCATCAAAGAATTCCCGCCCGTCGGCGCCCCCATCGTCGCCGGCGACCTCGCCTTCCGCCAGCATCCCTACGGCCACAATCCTCAACCCAACTTCGCCACCTTCCTCGACTTCGCCGCCCGCTACATGACCCCCGCCAAGTAACCCCCTACTGAACCCCAATCTCCAGCACCTCGATCGAATACCCCGGCATCTTGTCCGTGAACTCCTTCGCCGCCTTCACCGTGCTCTCCACCGGGACCACCCGCTTCGGGTCGGTGATCGAATTCGTCGCCGCCGTAGACCCGCCCTCAGCCGCACCAGCTTCGCCGTCGGCTTCACCGTCTTCGCGCCATCCAGCGAATATTCACCTCGATCGGCGTCGAAGCCGCATTCACCAGCTTCACGTACACCATCCCCTTCGCCGCATCGCGCGTCACCGAATAGAACACCCGGTCGCCCGCGCCCGCCAGCACCGACCCCACCACTTCGTGCCAATGTGGTTCGCGAACATCGCCTGCGCGTAGTAGCTGGGGCTGCCATAGCTCGAAAGCGCGTCATACCCAATCAGATCCGACTGCCCACTGCATCCCATCCGGATTCACATTCACAAACAGCGGCGCATAGCTCGCCATCACGATCAGGTCGCTGTTCCGCTCCATCCCGGTCATCCACGCTGCATCGCCCAGCGCCGCGCCCATGTTCGGCGTCGGCGTACCCTCGCGCGTCGCCCACTCGCCCACAAAGATCTTCGGCCCATTGCGGTCGGCCTTGTCGTAGTGGTGGGTGTCCGCAAAGAACTGCTCCGCCCTCCTGTAGTAGTGGTCGTCCACCATGAGCAATACGATGGTTGAGCAGGA
>CAWBFL010000082.1:0-18810 GCA_963787905.1 uncultured Acidobacteriaceae bacterium
AGATCTCGACATCGAAATCCTGCGAGAGTGCGTTCACGCAGCTTACGCCCACTCCGTGCAGCCCGCCCGAAACCTTGTAGTTCGACGCGTCGAACTTTCCGCCGGCATGCAGCTGGTCAGCACCACCTGCACCGCCGGCATCTTCTCGCCGTTGGTCACCATGTCGTCGACCGGAATGCCGCGCCCGTCGTCGATTACCGTGATCGAGTTGTCCACGTGGATGGTGACATCGATCCTGGTCGCATGTCCGCCCAGCGCCTCGTCCACCGAGTTGTCCACCACCTCATACACCAGGTGGTGCAGCCCCATCTCGCCGGTCGAGCCGATATACATCGCCGGACGCAGGCGCACCGCTGCCAGTCCTTCCAGCACAGTAATGTTTTTGCCCGAGTAGCCGTCGTCTTTTGCTTCGGGAGGCGGGGTTGCGACGCCAGGTTGTACCTCTGACAGAACAGCTTCAGGGCTGATTGCGGTCGATGCCATTCACACTCCATGCGGCGGGGTTATGCCGCTCAAATTCGGGTCTTCGTTCGAAGGCTGCACGTTGACCCTGCAGTTCTACAAAAGGCGCGCCAAATCAGTAGTTTCGGCGAATCCGCGCCCTTTCTTTTTCTCCTAATTATAGCACGATTCGGAGGCCGTTTTTCGGGCGCGGAAGGGCCCTTTTCGATCGCCCAACCGGCGATTTTCCCGGGCGCGTCAAGCCGCTATCTGATACACTCAAAAATGCTGTCCAATATGTAGCTTTTCGTCAGGAAACACCATGCCAAAGCTAAAAACCCATTCGGGCGCAGCCAAGCGCTTTACGAAGACCGCGTCGGGCAAGTTCAAGCGCGGCCAGTCGAAGATGCGCCATATCCTCACCTCGAAGGCCACCAAGACCAAGCGCCACCTCGGCGGGCAGGTCCTGATCTCCAAGGCGGATACCCCGAAGATCGCCCGGATGCTCCCCTACGCCTGATTCAGGCCGGGAACACCCCAGTTTTTCAAGTCGAGCCGTTCGATACCATTCGCCGACAGGGGAATGGCTGAAAGGGCCAGTTCAAGCGTTAAGGCCCTGGGATTTGCGAAGCAAAGCCCACCGAGACTTGAAGTCGCATAGCCTGTGTGAAGAGGCCCACCTTACCTCCAGCCGGGCGTAACCAATGTGGCGCTTTCGCGCCGCGAACTACGCAAAAGGAGAACCACCATGCCCCGTGTCAAACGGAGTACCAAGCGCAGCGACCGCCGCAAAAAGATCCTCAAACGCGCCAGCGGCTACTTCCTCACCAAATCCAAGCTCTACCAGGCAGCGCAGGAGGCCGTCGAACGCGGCCTGATGTTCGCCTACACCGGCCGCAAGCAGAAGAAGCGCCAGTACCGCGCCCTCTGGATCGTCCGCATCAACGCGGCCTGCCGCAACAACGGCATGAGCTACTCGACCTTCATCAACGGGCTCAAGCTGGCCGGCAACCCGCTCGACCGCAAGATCCTCGCGGACATCGCCGCCAACGACGCCGCCGGTTTTGCCGCGCTCGCCGAGACGGCCAAGTCCGCGCTCGCCTCCGCCAAGTCCGCCCGCGCCAAGTCCGCGGCCTAGAGCAGTCCCGCTTTCACCGAAAAGGCACAGCCGCGCCGGCTGTGCCTTTTCGCAAAAAGGGGTAGCGCCGTGGCCCGCATTCTCAGCACGATTCTGTTTCTCATTCTCTGCCACGCTGCCGCCCCGGCGCAGCAGATCGCCTTCACCTTCGACGACCTTCCCGCGCACGGCCCACTTCCCCCCGGCGAGACGCGTCTCGAGGTCATCCACTCCATCCTCGGCACCTTGCACGATCAGCACTTGCCGCCGGTCTATGGCTTCGTCAATGGATTGCGCGTCGAGGAGGCCCCCGAAACGCTTGCCGTCCTCAAGGCTTGGCGCGACGCCGGAGAGCCGCTGGGCAGCCACACCTACTCCCACCTTTCGCTCAACGAGCACACCATCGCCGAGTTCGAAGCCGACATCGAAAGAACGAGCCCCTGCTCACCTCACTGATGCCCGGCCAGGACTGGCACTGGTTCCGCTACCCCTATCTCTGGGAGGGTGACACACTCGAGAAGCGCCACGCCATCCGCGCCGATCTGCGACAGCATGGATATCAGATCGCCGAAGTCTCCATGGACTTCGAAGACTATCTCTGGAACGAGCCCTACGCCCGCTGCTCGGCGAAGCAGGACGCCAAATCCATCGAGTATCTCCGTACCAGCTACCTCGCCACCGCCGACCAGTACATCACCGTCTTCCGCGAAGCCACCCACACGCTCTATGGCCGCGACATCCCCTACATCCTGCTGATGCACGTTGGAGCCTTCGACGCGAAGATGCTTCCCAGCCTGATCGACTTGTTCCGCCGCCGCGGCTTCACCTTCATCACGCTACCCGAAGCCGCCAAGGACCCCGCATACGCGGAAGATCCGGACATCGCCTCCAAAGATGGCGGTGCCATCCAGGAGCAAGCCTTTATTGCCCGCCACCTGAAGATTCCGCCCAGACACGAAGCCCTACAAGCAGCTTGAGGCGCTCTGCCGCTAGCCGTACTGTGCGGTGATCGACCGGGCTCCGCGCCCCACCTTTCTTCATTCCATAACAACCGCGTGCCGCGAACGGCTATCCTAGTGACATATGTCCTTGTCGGCCGCCGAACCCGAAGTGCTCCCCACCACTTCGACCCCTCCCGAGCCCGTTGCCGGGCCTCCGCAGTTCGAGTCCTGGGGCCGCTATCCCAAGTACGGCGCCCGCGTGGTCCCGCTGCATTGGCAGAGCGACTTCCCGGCAGCCCTGCAGGGATCGTACGACTCCGCACTCCCCGTCGGCCTCGGCCGCAGCTACGGCGATGTCTGCCTGCTGAAGGACGGCACCCTGCTGCAGACCACCGGCATGAACCGCCTCATCGACTTCGACCCCGCGACCGGCATCCTCACCGCCGAGTCCGGCATCTCGCTCGCGCAGATCCTCGACTTCGCCGTTCCCCGCGGCTTCTTCCTGCCCGTCACCCCCGGCACCAAGTACGTCACCCTCGGCGGCGCCATCGCCAACGACATCCACGGCAAGAACCACGAGGTCGCCGGCTCCTTCGGCAACCACGTCCCGTGCTTCGAGCTGGTCCGCTCCGACGGCACCCGCCGCCTCTGCTCCCGCACCGAAAACCCCGACTGGTACGCGGCGACCATCGGCGGCATGGGCCTCACCGGCCTCATCACCTGGGCGCAGCTCCGCCTCCGCCCCATCGTCTCCCGCGGCATCGACTACGAAGGCATCCAGTTCCACGGCATCGACGAGTTCCTCGAGCTCAAGCAGAAGTATCACGACGTCGAGTACACCGTCAGCTGGGTCGATTGCGTCTCCACCGGCAAGAACTTCGCCCGGGGAATTTTCATGCTCGGCAACCACGCCAAAGTTCCCGGTGAGCTCAAGCCCTCGCCCGAACCCAAACTCATCTTCCCCTTCGACGCGCCCGCCTTCGCACTGAATCGCTTCTCCGTCAGCGCCTTCAACACCGTCTACTTCCACAAGCAGGGCAAGGCCCACGTCAAGGCCGTCCACGACTACGAGCCCTTCTTCTATCCGCTCGACGCCGTCCTCCACTGGAACCGCATGTACGGCAAGCGCGGCCTGGTCCAGTTCCAGTACGCCATTCCGTGGGAGCGCGCCAAAGAAGGCACCATCGCCATTCTCCGCGAGATTGCCAAGTCCGGCCTCGCCAGCTTCCTCGCCGTGCTCAAAGCCTTCGGCGACATTCCCTCCCTCGGCATGATGAGCTTTCCCCAGGCCGGCATCATGTTCGCGCTCGACTTTCCCATCAAGCCCGGCATCACTTTCCCGCTGCTCCAGCGCCTCGGCGACATGACCCTCGACTACGGCGGCCGCCTCTACCCCGCCAAGGACGCCGCCATGACCGCCGCGCAGTTCCAGACCTTCTACCCGGCGTGGCAGCGCTTTGCCCGCTTCCGCGATCCCATGCTCACCTCCAGCTTCTGGGAGCGCGTCACCGATTCCACCGGAGCCAGACCGACCCTATGAGCACCCCCGCCTTGCCTGACGCACACAATCCATCCGCGAAAATCACCAAGAAGATCCTGGTGCTCGGCGCAACCTCCGGCATCGCCGAGGCCACCTGCCGCATCTGGGCCGCGCAAGGCGCGCAGCTTTTCCTCGTCGCGCGCAATCCGGAGAAGCTGGCCGCCGTTGCCGCCGACCTCCAGACCCGCGGCGCATCCTACGTCGGCACTGCTGTCGCCGATCTCGACGACACCGCCAAGCACGCCGAGCTGCTTTCCCACGCCATCAACTCCCTCACCGGCATGGATATCGCCTACCTCGCCTACGGCGTTCTCGGGAGACCAGCCGCGCGCCGAGCAGGACTTCGAGCACGCCGCACAAATCCTGCACTCCAACTTCGTCGCGCCCGTCTCGCTGCTCACCTGGCTGGCGAACTTCTGCGTTCAGCGCCATGCCGGTGTCTTGGCGGTGATCTCGTCGGTCGCCGGCGAGCGCGGCCGCAAGTCGAACTACCTCTACGGCTCATCAAAGGCCGGCCTCACCGCATTCCTCGCCGGCCTGCGCAACCGCGTCGACCGCGAAGGCGTCACCGTCCTCACCATCAAGCCCGGCCCGGTCGCCACCGCCATGACGGCCCACATGAACATCAAAAAGGCGGACGTGAACTCGGTCGCCCAAGCCATCGTCAAGGCCATCGACGCCAAGCAGGACAACCTCTACGTCCCCGCCATCTTCCAGCCCATCATGTTCGTCATCCGCAACATCCCCGACCGCATCTTCAAAAAACTGAACCTGTAGCTACTGCTGCTGCTGCGCCATCTGCTGCTGCCGCGTGGTCTGCGGCGGCGGTTCGGGCAGGGCCGTCGCCTTCTCCACCAGGATCGACCAGTCTTCCGGCACCGGCATCTCCTGGTCCAGCGCGGGCGCGCCTTCGCTCGGCGTAACCCGCACCGCTACCGTCAGCTCGCTGTTGGCGCGCCCTCGGAAGATGCCGTGCGTCGGCGGCACATCGGCATAGTCTCTGCCGATCGCCGTCCGAATGTGCCGGTCGCCGGCCACCAGCCAGTTCGTCGGATCGAATCCCACCCACCCCAGTTGCGGAATCAGCGCCTCCACCCACGCATGCGTCGCCGAGTTGACTGAGCGGTCATGATCTTTGTTCCCATGGAACAGATACCCGCTCACGTAGCGGCAGGGAATGCGCAGCTTCGAACGCACCAGCGTAATCATCACATGCGCAAAGTCCTGGCACACGCCCGCATGGGTCAGCAGCGCCAGGTCGATGGGCGAATCCGCCTTGGTCGATTTCGGCACGTATTCAAAATGGTTGAACAGCTGCTCGTTCAATTGGTGCAGCACCATCAGCGGATCGTCGCGCCGGCGCACATCCAGTTCCTCGGCCAGCGCATCCAGCGCGTCGGTCGCCGTGGCAAACTCGCTGGGCAGCAGCATCTCCCAGTAGTCTCCCTGCTCGATCATGCTGTCCAACTCGCTCCATGCTTCGGGCGCCAGGAACGACGGAATCTGCACCGCCGGCTGCACCTCCACCAGCGACTCGGCCACGATCACCAATTGCCCGTGCTGCCCCGGAATGTCGAAGTGGTGCACCTGGTTGGCCAGGTGGTCGCGGTAGCTGAACACGCGGCAGCGCGGACTCACCGACAGGTGGAACGTCAGGCAGCGCTGGTTCTGGTCCGACCGCGGATGCATGCGCGTCTCCATCATGCTCTCGCTCACCGGGTTCGAGTACAGAAACTTGGTCAGATGCCGGATCGAATAATACATCCCACTCCTTTGCGTGCTTCGTTCACCGTTGCACGTTCCCCGTGGAAGTTTGTCGCTCAACGAACAACGGAGAACGTAGCGCGTACAACCGTTCCTACCCCGCCAGCGCCGCCTGAATGCTGTAATCGATATACAGCTGGTAGATCATCTCGTGGATTCCGCGGCACTGGTACTGGATGCCGCGCAGGTACGCGATGATGTCGCCCTGCAGAATCTCCGCGACGCTCGAATAATTCAGCGAGGCCTGCAGCCGGCCCACCAGGCGGCGCAACGGCTCGGCGCGGCTCTTGCCGCCTTCGCCGTGGATCGCTTCCAGTGCGCGCTGCAACGTGTCGATGGAGAAGCGCACCGAGTGCGGAAACTCTTCGTCCAGCAGCAGGAACTCCAGAATGCGGTCGGGGGTTACGTCTGCCGTGTACACCTTGCAGTACGCCTCAAAGGCGGTCGCGCAGCGCAGCAGTCCCATCCATTCCAGATACTCATTGCCTTCCGGAATGCGGTCAGAATGGCTCCAGAGATCGTCCTGGTACGCCTCCAGCAACAGCGCCGTCGCCGAGGCGCGCTCGATGTATCGTCCCACCTGGATGAACTGCCAGCCCTCCCCATGGCTCATGGTGGAGTCGCTCACCCCCTGGAACTGGTGGACGCCTTCCATCACATGCTGCAGGAACTCGGTCGGCTGGTCCGTGGTAGCCATGATCGTCTCCGCGCACATGTCCTGCTGCATCTCCGGTCGCGTGACCTCGAGATAGAGGCTGTTCAGCCGGTGCCACTGCTCGGTGGAGATCTGTTCCCGCACGTGGCGCGAGTTTTCCCGCGCGGCAATGATGCACGAAACAATCGAGCCCTTGTACTCCGTGTCGAACGAAAGCGTCTGCGTCAGCGCGTACGGATCGCCGTCCCAGGTCACATCCTTGGGGCTGCCCAGCGCCTGCAGCATGCGCTGCCAGCGATGGTCGGCGCTGATCGCACTCTCGTCCAGCATCAGGTTGAGATTCACATCCAGCAGGCGCGTGACATGTTCCGCGCGCTCGATGTACCGGCTCATCCAGTAGAGACTATCTGCGACGCGCGACAGCATTCGGTCCCCTCCTGCAAAATTCCGTATCACTGGCTCAACACCCACGTATCCTTGCTGCCGCCGCCCTGCGACGAGTTCACCACCAGCGAGCCCTGCTGCAGCGCCACCCGGGTCAGCCCGCCGGGCACGATGTTTACCTTGTCGCCGTAGAGAATGTACGGCCGCAGATCGACGTGGCGCGGCTCCAGATCGTCGCCGATCAGGCAGGGCGCCCGTGAGAACGAGATCGTCGGCTGGGCGATGTAGTTGCGCGGCTCCGCCTCGATCTTGCGCGCAAACTCCTCCCGCTGCGCCGCCGTCGATTGCGGCCCGATCAGCATGCCGTAGCCCCCGCTCTCGCCCACCGCCTTCACCACCAGCTTGTCCAGATTCTGCAGCACGTGCTGGCGCGACGCCGGCTCGGTCAGCAGGTAGGTCTTCACGTTCTGCAGCACCGGCTCCTCAGAGAGGTAGTACTTGATGATGCTCGGCACATATGCATACAGCGCCTTGTCGTCGGCCACGCCGGTGCCGAAGGCGTTCGCCAGCGTCACGTTGCCCGCGCGGTAGGCGTTGAACAGGCCGGACACCCCCAGGATCGAATCGCCGCGGAAGGCCAGCGGGTCGATGAAGTCGTCATCCACGCGCCGGTAGATCACGTCCACGCGGCGCAGGCCGCTGGTGGTGCGCATGTAGATGATGTTGTCGTGCGTTACCAGGTCGCGGCCTTCCACCAGCTCGATGCCCATCTGCCGCGCCAGGTACGCGTGCTCGAAGTACGCCGAGTTGAACACCCCCGGCGAAAGCAGCACAATGTTCGGTTCCGGCCTGCCTTCCGGCGCCAGCGAGCGCAGCGTCCCCAGCAGCAGTTGCGTGTACTGCTCGATGGGCCGCACGTTGTAGCTGCGGAACAGCTGCGGAAAGATCCGCTTCATCACGCGCCGGTTGGTCAGCATGTAGCTCACCCCCGACGGCACGCGCAGGTTGTCCTCCAGCACCACGAACTCGCCGTTCTGCATGCGGATCAGGTCGGTCCCGCAGATGGCGACATACACGTTGCGCGGCACCTGCAGTCCCACCATCTGGCGGCGGAAGTGTTTGCAGCTATAAACAATCTCGCGCGGCACAATCCCGTCCTGCAGGATGCGGCCCTCGTTATAGATGTCCCGCAGAAAGAGATTCAGCGCGGTAATCCGCTGGGTCAGGCCGCGTTCCACCACCGCCCACTCGGCCGCGGTAATGATGCGCGGCACCAGGTCGTACGGAAAGATGTGCTCCTTGCCTTCATCGCGTCCGTACACCGTGAAGGTGATGCCCTGGTTCAGAAAACTCACTTCAGCGGAGTGCTTCCGCTGCTGCAGCTCATCGGCCGGAAGCGACGAAAAGCGCTCAAACAGCGGCTCGTAATGCGGGTGAAGATCCTCCGGACCGGCGAACATTTCGTCGTAGGCATGGTCCAGTAGATAGTTCTTGAGTAACGCGTGCTCGAACTGTTTCACGTGGGCTGGCTGCATGGGAACTACGAGTATAGAGCAAAACTCCGGTTAGTTTGCCTCAGGGAAATCCCACCCCCCACTTTTTCCTGGCCCAGGCCGCCGTCAGTCCCCCGGGCCGGGCCGGAACGCGGTCACCTTGTTCTCCACGAAGGTCACAGACATCGGGTGGCCGAGGTTCGCGTACACCACCACCCGGTTGCCGTAGTCGCTGCTCCCGCTCTGCGCCACCTGCCCCAGCGCCAGTTGCGTCTGCCGCTCGTTCATCCCCAGAATCACCTGGTGCGCATCGATGGCCTGCCACACCTGCGGACTCCAGTAGTTGAACAGCACGTGCGGATCGTCGTAAAAGAAGATGTCGTCCGTAAAAAAAGTGTACTGCCCGGCCTGCCTGTATCCCACCGGCACCGCATACTCCGTCGCGGGGTCGGCTGACTTCGGCTTGGTGAACGCCAGCAGCACCTGCCGGTCGCCGCCCGGAATCCGGAAGGTCGCCGACTTGGGCGCCACCTGCTCGAATGCGTCCTTGATCACCAGCGGCTCCGCTCCCAGCAGCGTCCCCACCGTCTTCGCATAGTTCGCCCGGTGCGCCGCGTAGGGGTAGTAGTCCATCTGCCCGCCCGCCGACACCCACACCGTCGCCCCTGCCATCTGCTTTGCATCCGCCAGCGACACCGGCCGCTTCTTGCGCAGAAACACCAGGTCGTCCGGATCGGTCTTCCCATATTCCTCCGGAGCCACCAGCTTGCCCGGAGAATTCCGCTCATGGTGCAGATACGCCAGCTCGATTCCCACCGCCAGCACCAGAGCCCCAGTGACTGCGATCGCGACCTTCTTTCCCGATGTCATCTTCCGATTGCCTCCATCATTCCTCGAACCCCGGACCTCGCCCTCAATCCGCCGGCTCCGCAATACTCTGTTGCACATTCGACTGCATCAGCGATTCCGCTGTGAGTCCATCCGCCTTGCGCAGCGCGGGAAACAGCACGCCCGCCAACCCGGTCACCGCCAGCGACCCGATCCCGCCGATCACCACCGCCCGCACCGTGCCCCACCAGTGCGCGGTCAGCCCGCTCTCAAATCCGCCAAACTCGTTCGACGCGCCCACAAACAGCCAATTCACCGCGCTCACCCGTCCGCGCATCTCCGGTGGCGTCGCCAGTTGCAGAATGCTCGCCCGGATCACCACGCTCACCATGTCGCTCGCGCCCACCATCACCAGCGCCAGCACGCTCACCCACATCGTCCGCGACACCCCGAACACCACCGTCGCCGCGCCAAACACGCCCACGCAGAACAACATCAGCTTGCCCGCATCGCGGCTGATCGGCCGCACCGTCATCACCAGCGAAACCGTCAGCGCACCCACGGCCGGCATCGCCCGCAATATCCCGAATCCCCACGGCCCGCTGTGCAGGATGTCCTTCGCATAGATCGGCAGCAATGCGGTCGCGCCGCCCAGCAGCACCGCGAACAGATCCAGCGAGATCGACCCCAGCAGCAGCTTGGCCTGCCACACATACCGGAATCCGGCCAGCATGGTCTCCAGGTTGAAGGCGTTCCTGGTCACCGTCACCGGCCGCGTCTGCATCGCGCCCACCAGGATCAGGAACGCCAGCAGCGTCACCAGCGTGAAGGCATACACCGCCGCTGCGCCGTGCCACACGGCCAAAGCCCCAGCCAGGGGAAGCGTCAACAGCAGCCCGCCCACCGCCGGCCCCGTAATGTTGGCAATCTGGAAGACGATGGACCCCCACGTCACCGCATTCACAAAGTGCTTCGTCGGCACCAGGCTGGGCAGCAGCGCCGCCGACGCCGGCCCGCTGAACGCGCGCGCCAGTCCGATGCCCAGAAGCACCGCATAAATCGGCCACACCTCCCTGGTTGGATGCAGCGCAAACCGCATCAGCGCGATCGTGCACACGGCCTGGAACCCATAGCACACCAGGATGATCCAGCGCCGGTCGTAGCGGTCGGCCACGTGCCCCGCCGCCAGCATAAAGAAGAGTCCCGGCGCGAACAGCGCCAGCCCGGTCAACCCCAGGTCGAACGCCGAATTCGTGATCTGGTACACCTGCCACGCCACCGCGACCGACTGCGCCTCCGCCCCCAGGATCACCAGCAGCCGAGCCGCCTGGTACAGCCGGAAGTCGCGCGAAAGAAAAGCGCTGCCCGCGCTCGTCTCCGCCACCCCATTCGGACCATCCGCCATATGCGCCTATGGTTTCATACTTCGGCCAGGCAACGCAGCGGGCCCACGCCCGATCGCTTGGCGGCAGCGCGGCGCCGGCCGGCGGCGTGCGCTTCCTCGGCCCGGAGAAAACTCAAGGCCCATAACAAAATATTCCGGGAAGGGACAGGGATGGGAGAAAGCGTCGGTCCGGCTCTACCGTCCCAGATACTGCCGGTATTCGGTCTCCACCACGCCCGTATTCCGGGCCAGCGCCAGCTTGGCCTGGTTGAACTGGAACTCCGTGGCGATCAGCTGGCTTTGCGCCGAGGCCAGCGCGGCCTGTGCCTCCACCACCGGCAGATTATCGTCCACGCCGGCGGCGTAGCGGTCGCGCGTGTCGGAGAGAGCCTGCGCGGCCAGGTCCACGTTGCTGCGCGCCACCTTCACCAGCTCGGCCGACGACTCGACATCCAGGCGGCTCGAGCGAATCTGCTCGTCAATGGTCACCTGCAGCGAGTCGATCTGGTGCCGCAGGGCAATCTCCTGCGCCGCAGCCACCTCGCTCTCGCCGCGGAACCGGCCCTCTTCAAAGATGGGAATCTTCAGCACGCCCTGCGCCGCAAAAACCCCGTGGTAGTTGCCGTGGGTCTCGCCCAGCACGCCGTAATATCCGTTGAACCCAAGCGACGGCATGCGCTCGTACTTCACCGCCTTGCGCGACCGCGTCGCCACCTCCAGCTGCGCTTCCAGTTCCAGCAGGTCCTTACGCTGCTGGTAAGCCAGCGCCTTGGTCTCGTCCAGCGTCATCTCCGCCAGGTCGGCGTAGGGAACCGTATCGGTCAGCGTCAACTCCTGTTCGGCAGGCAGGCCCAGCAACCGGTTCAGCGCGATCTTGTCTTTGGCAAATGTATTCTGCGCCGTCACCAGCGCCTGCTGTTCCGACTGCAACTGCACCCGCGCCCGCAGCACGTCGATATTGATCCCCACGCCCGCGTCATGCGACAGCGTCGCCTGGCGCAGCACCTCTTCATCTGCCGTCACCAGCGCCTGCGCGTTGGCAATCTGCGCCTCATCCGCCAGCGCCGCCAGATACTGCGTGCCCACCGCTTCCACCACGCCTTCGCGCGTGTTCATCGTGTTCTTGTTGACCACGTCGGCCGCCTTCCTGGCCGCGGCGTACAGATAAAAGTCCGGCAGGTTGAACAGCACCTGGTCCGCGCTCAGTTGCGCGGCAGTCGTGTCCACCTTCACAATCGTCGCGATCGATCCCGGAGCGAATCCGAACTCCGCCAGCGACGCCGGCTTGAAGCCCAGCGCAGCCAGATCGATCTCCTCCGCGTTGGTGTAGCCGGTGGCCCTCAGGTTGGGCAGCAGGTAATAGAGCACCGTGGAAATCTGTCCGCGCACCGCCCGCTCAGACTGGTTGGCCAGCAGCACCTGCAGGTTTTGTTTCAGCGCCCGGCTGATGGCATCGTCGAGCGAGAGCGGCAGCGCACCCGGCCCGGCCGTCTCCACGCTCACTCCCCCGGCAAACTGAATCGCGGGCAGCGCCTGCGCCCGGCCCGCAAAGCTCAGATCCCGGGAAGCCGGCAGCGCGGCCACCACCGCGCTGGGAGCCATGGGCAGGGCCGCATCCTGCTGCGCCCGCGCCATCCCCGCGCCCGCCATCGCCAGCAACACCACGGCTGTACCCATGCGCCGCCGCCGCATTCCCGTTCTCATGCCCGAACCGTTCGATTGAAGGAGATGTGCCACGCTCACTCTCAGTTTAGAGTGTCGCCGACCCCCGTGGGTTGCGAAATTTACCTGGGCTTGGCAGCGATCCGCCCCGCTCCCCTGGTTTCCGGTTAGTTACTCACCCACTACCTGCCCGCCGATATGCTTTGTTACTGGCGGATTTCGCGGTATATGCTCACTGCGAGGTACGACCATGACCCCTTCCGAGATCGTTTCAACTTACTTTCTTCCTCTGCTCGCAGTCTTTGGCATTTTTTATGTCTTCGTACTGTGGGTCCTCTGGATGATCGTCAAGTGCCTCAAAGGCATCGATCACAGCCTCAAAGAGATCGCCGGCGAACACACCGCCAAGAGCTGAAGCGATTCCTCCAGCGGCCGGTCGTCACGCTCGGCCCCAGCGCTCACCGGATCTGCACCAGACCAGGGTCGGCCGCAGTGCCAGCTCCGTGCGGCGCTCCTGGAGTCACCTGCGTGGTCTGCGGAGCGCGCCAGTGGTCGATGTAGCTCACCTGGTGCACGCAGCTGATGGTGCAGTTGGGCGCACAACTCTTCTCCGTAAGAAACTCGCGCTGCACATCCGCCTTGCGGTACTCGGCAATCGGCACGCCCGGATAGCCGCGCTGCTGGCTGCAGTAGTGCACCAGCCCAAACTCGCAGATGTACAGATACCGTCCGCCGGCGCGGCAGCGCCAGTGGTTGGGCTGGCCGTTGGCGATCGCCTCCTGAAAATGGTTGAACCGCGAATAGCTGCGCCGCGTCAGCCGCCGCACCTTGTCCCACACCGTCCGCTCCGCATCGCCCAGCGGCTTCAGCTGTCCGCTGCCGTCGTGAATGATCCCGATGGTCGACGAGAAGCCCAGCGCCAGCGCGCGCTCGCTCACCGTCAGCGCGTCGGTCGGGTTCGCAATCCCGCCGCCCACCACGGAGTTGATGTTCACGTGAAAATCGGCATGCTCCGCCAGCATCTTCAGCTTGGCGTCCAGCACCTTCAGGCTCTTCTTCGATACGGCGTCCGGCATCACGTTGTCGATGGAGATCTGCAGGTGGTCCAGCCCCGCGCGATTCAGCCGCTCAATCCGTTCCGGCATCAGCAGATATCCGTTCGTGATCATCCCCGCAATCGCGCCCGTCTTGCGGATGCGCGCAATCACCCGGTCCAGATCAGGGTGCAGCAGCGGCTCGCCCCGGAGATGGTGATCACCGAAGTCCCCAGCCGGCCCAGCTCGTCGATCCGCCGCTCCATCTCCGCAATCGGCACCGGGTCCGAGACGTCGTCGAACTCGTTGCAGTAGGTGCAGGCCAGGTTGCACCGCCGCATGGGCACAATGTGCGCCATATACGGGTGCCCGGTCGACGCCAGCGCCGACCCGATCGACCCCAGCTCGCGCAGCTTGCGGGTCATGCCCTTCCAGCGGCGCTTGAACGGCATCGGGCGGCGGTAACTTGAACTCTCTAAATCCATATCCCTTGATTTATTGAATCACACCCCGGCGGCTCAGGTATGCCGCTGGCCCGTTTCCTCCAGCCGGCCTCCCGCAGTCGCCGCCGAAGCGCAGCTAAGTCACAGACCGCAAAGGATTATGGGCTGTCCGGCGCGGAATGCCACTCAAACCGGTCGCTGGTCAGGACCGACGCGAAAAAGGTCGTGCTGCCGCCAAAGTAGTGGGTTTCGGCATAGTAACGCGGGGAAGCCAAAAGCCCGGCCAGCTGCTTGAGCGCCGCCGCGTGCAGCGTCTTCCGCCGCACCACCAGGTCGCGCGTGCATTCGCCTTCGAACGCATGCGAGATCGTATGGTTGGTGCCGTGATAGAAAATGATCGTGCGGGTCCCGCGGGCCACTTCGCTCTCCAGGAAGTAGGAGCGCATCACCGTGCCCAGCGAACTCTTCTCGTAGCCGGCCGCGTTCATCTGGTGGTGCATCACCGTGGTGGTTCCTTGCCGCCACCCCCCGATCACGCTCAGCAGCCGCTGCTGCGGGCCGCGCAGCGCAATCAGGTATCCGCCATTCAGCTCCCGCACCGCTTGATAGCGCCGCCTGCATTCGTTCACCGGCAGCGGATTCAGCGAGCTCGAATTCAAGCGGATCAGGTCGTCTCCGCTGAGCACCGGCAGCGCATCCGCGATAAACTCGCAATCCATTTGTGCCAGCAGGCGTTTTCGGTAGTAGCGCAGGTTCGTGCGCGTTTGCTTGCCAAACTTCGCCAGCGTCTCCTCGTAGGTCCCGCCCAGCAACAGGCGCTGCTTGGTTACCTCACGATTTCGTTCTGCCCACAGCGTCCCGGGGAGTCGCAGCAACGGCCCAACCTGGCTCTCGTCCGGCCGCTCCACGCTGTAGGTGGTCAGCACCACATGCGCTCCCCGCCGGATCAGCGCCTGCGTCGCCAGGGCCGTCACCTGGTGCCGCAACGCCGGCTCCGCAATCACCGTGCGCAATCCTTCCCAGTCGTCCGTCGAGTAGGCGCGCGTCCGCAAGCCCAGCGGGCTGAACTCGTAGAACAACGCCGCGCCGCGCAGATCGTTCAGTTGCAGGGAATTGCGATCCGCCCCGGGTCGCAGCAGCACCACCATGCAGGGCCGCTTCCAGCGCGCGCCCATCCCGCCCAGAAAATAGCCAAGCCAATGCATCGCGCCATACTGACAGCAGCGTTCCGCGAACCGCTCCAGCAGCCGTGCGTGGTCGAGGATGGTCTCACGACCCTCCAGAATCTCTACGTCCAATGGCACATGCTCCCCGGAAATGATTGCAGCACCCCAAGAGTTTCATAGAAGCCAAATTAAAGCTGGATCACCCTAGGAGTATAGACCGCTGCCGGCTGCCCGCCCTCCCGTTTGGCAACCATTTTTCCACTCCTGCGCGCGGGGAGATGGACCGGCATCAGGAAGATAGCCGCGCTCCCCGCATTGCCGCCGGCCTGCCTTCGCGCGCGTATGCTAAAAGAGAATGTTGTGTGCCAGACAGACTGCAGCCGCCCCATAAGTGTTCGTCTTGGCGCGGAGCCCCGCGCAGCCCCTTCCAACCCGGCTGGAATTAGCCCGAACCGACGCATTTGCAACACGGGAGTACGCATTCCACCTCCGCACCACCAGCGCCCGTGGTTTGTCCTCCCACCCCGCGACAGCAGCGGGATTCCCGTTGAAGGATTGGAACAGTTCTGCAGCCGGGATCCCCAAGGCCAAGAAGTTCCGGTGTCCCGGCAAATCTCCCATCGCTCGATGCTCCGAACCGCGTAAGTTATTGAAGGGCCTATAGCTCAATTGGTTAGAGCAGCGGACTCATAATCCGTTGGTTCCAGGTTCAAGTCCTGGTGGGCCCACCAACCCTTTTGCTCGTCCGGCGTTCGATCCCAGGCGACCTCTACCGCGAACGGCATCACCCGGTTCGATGCGGCTGTGGGCCCACCCGCCGCCAACGCGTCTCCAGGGAAAGGCACCCACTTCATGCGCATCTCGTCCGTCGGTACCGCATTTCCGCCTCATCGTGTCGCTCAGTCGGAGTTCACTGAGAAGCTGCGCAACTGGTGGGGCGCCAAGCTTCCCGAGCCGCGCCTGCTCGGCCGGCTGCACGCCAATTGCGGCGTCGAATTCCGCAACTTCGTGCTTCCGCTGGAAGCCTACCCGGGCCTCGTCGGCTTCAAGGCCACCAACGACGTATGGATCGCCAACGCCGTCGAGCTCGGCCAGACCTGCATCACCCGCGCGCTCGAGCCTCTTGGCCTGACCGCCGCGGACGTCTCCGCCATCTTCTTCGCCTCCGTCACCGGCATCGCCAGCCCCACCGTCGACGCCCGCCTCATCAACCTCATGCCCTTTCCCGCCAGCGTCAAGCGCACCCCCATCTTTGGCCTGGGATGCGTGGCGGGAGCGGCCGGCATCGCCCGCGCCTCCGACTACGTCCGCGCCTTCCCCAACCAGATCGCGCTGCTGCTGTCCGTCGAACTCTGCTCGCTCACCTGGCAGGACAACGACCAGTCCATCGCCAACCTCATCTCCTGCGGCCTCTTCGGCGACGGCGCCGCCGCCGTCGTCATCACCGGCGACGAGGTCGCCCTCCCGGCGTCCACGCTTCCGCCCGGCCCCCGCGTCCTCGCCACCCGTTCCACCTTCTACCGCAACTCCGAGTACGTCATGGGCTGGGACATCGGCGACACCGGCTTCACCATCGTCCTCTCGCCCGACGTGCCCAAGGTGGTGATGCAGAACCTGCGCGGCAACGTCGAAAGCTTCCTCGCCGAAAACGGCCTTGAGCCTCGCTGACATTTCCAGCTACATCTTCCACTCCGGCGGCCCCAGGGTGCTGGAGGCGGTCGAGACCGCGCTCGAACTGCCCAAGGATGCGCTGGCCCTCTCCTGGAAAAGC
The DNA here is from genome assembly GCA_963787905.1 of uncultured Acidobacteriaceae bacterium. Lineage (GTDB taxonomy): Bacteria > Acidobacteriota > Terriglobia > Terriglobales > Acidobacteriaceae > Edaphobacter. The sequence goes on from CAWBFL010000082.1 coordinate 16,624, forward strand.
CTGCGCGAGGTCGGCAACCTCTCCGCCGCTTCCGTCCTCATGGTGCTGGCCGATACGCTCGCAGATCACCGCGCCGCACCCGGCAGCTACAGTATTCTGGCGGCGATGGGTCCCGGTTTTTGCCTCGAACTGGTGCTGCTGCAATGGTGATAACCGCACCCACTTGCGCTAAATCCATGCGCAGGTGGTAAAACTGTCAGACAGCACAGTATCCATCGCTGGCGCCAGCGCGATGCGAGAGGCCGGTTCATGTTGGAGGTCCCCTTGGTGATGGCGCGCTGTCGCGCAGTATGGGAGAACGCATGGACGACCTTCAAGCCCGCATCATCGAGCTCGTTGCCAAATCGAAAAACCTGCCGGTTTCGGACGTCCGCATGGACAGCACGTTCGAAGAGCTGCAGATCGATTCGCTCGACAAGATTAACCTGAGCTTCGAGGTGGAGGAGATGTTCTCCATCGAGATCCCCGACGATGCCCTGAACTCGCTGAGGACCGTGGGCGACGTCGTCCGTGGCGTTGAGACCCTGCGCGCCGCTGCCCCGCCAAATTCCACGGCGTCGTAATTCCGCACCGTAGGCCCGGTTGCAACTCGGCGAAGATGGCTTCCTGAGAACCCAAGTGTGAGGACCCCATGAACCGCGTCGTCGTCACCGGCCTGGGATGTATCACCCCGATCGGCAACTCGGTCGATGCATTTCGCGAGGCGATGTTCGCGGGCCGCTCCGGCATTGCGCCGTTCGACCCCGGCAGCCTGGCCGGGGTGCTCCTGCCGGAACACGGCATTCGCTTCAAGACCACCGCCAAGGTGAAGGACTTCCAGCCCACCCAGAACCCCGCCCAGCATCTCACGTCCGGCTTTCTCCTCACCTCCGAGCTGGGGGCCCAGTTCGGCATCGTCGCCGCGCGCCAGGCCATCGCCCACAGCGGCGTGCTGCAGCATTACGATCCCGCCGCCATCGCCATCGTGAGCGGCTGCTCCTGCGGCGGGCGAGCCGCGGATGAAGATGCCAACCGCAACCTCTATCTGCGCGGCGCGCGCGTTCCCCCCACCGCCATCATCCGTACCATGGCCAGCTCGGGGACCAGCAACATCGCCATCGAAAACGGGATAACCGGTCCAACACTCAACATCGCAACCGCCTGCGCCTCCGGAACTCACGCCGTCGGACTCGCCTTCCAGATGGTTCGTTCGGGCATGGCCCCCGCCGCCATTACCGGCGGCTACGAGGCTGCGCTCACCTATGGTTTTCTGCGCGCGTGGGACTCCATGCGCGTGGTCTCGCCCACCTCCTGCCGTCCCTTTGCGGCAGACCGCGACGGCATGACCCTCGGCGAAGGCGCCGCCATGCTGATCCTCGAACCGCTCGACGCCGCACTCGCCCGCGGCGCGCGCATCTACGCCGAGATCGTCGGCTTTGGCATGTCCGCCGACGCCCACCACGTCACCCAGCCCCGCGCGGAAGGCGCGGCCCTGGCCATGCGCCGCGCGCTCGCGGATAGTGCCACGATCCTGGGCGCCCCAGGCCCCGATATTCTGCCCTCGGTTCAGCGCGTGGGCTACATCAATGCGCACGGCACCGGTACCCAGACCAACGACGCCGTCGAAGCCGCAGCCATCCACCAGGCGCTCGGCGAATTCGCTCCGCACATCCCGGTCGGCGCCACCAAGTCGCTCACCGGCCACTCCATCGGTGCCGCCGGAGCCATCGAAGCGCTGGCGACGGTGCTCGCGCTCGACGCCGCCAGCCTGCCCTATACCGCCGGAGTCACTGCCGTCGATCCTTCCCTCCACCTCGACATCCTGATCGGCGAGCCGCGTCCCCTCGCCGCCGACAGGGACCTCGCCCTTTCCAATTCACTCGCCTTCGGCGGTCTCAATGCTGTCCTCGTTTTCCGGCAGTATCGGGCTTGACTTGCGATTTACCATAACTCCAGTGAACGCGCCTGCGATCTCCATTCTGATCCTCACTCGAAACGAGCAGCAGAACTTGCCCGGTTGCCTCGAGACCGTCGCGTGGTCCGATGACGTGCATGTCTTCGATTCCTGCAGCACCGATGCCACCCAGCAGATTGCGCGCGACCACGGAGCGCACGTTACCCAACGCGTCTTCGACAACTGGGCCGCCCACCAGAACTGGGGCATCGCCAACATCCCCTTCCGTTACCCGTGGGTCTTCTACATCGACG
>CAWBFL010000083.1:0-39108 GCA_963787905.1 uncultured Acidobacteriaceae bacterium
ATGTATTGCTAAGGCCCGGCATGTCGATCTGGGCTATTTTACATCGGCCGGCGGTCGGTCCCAACGTCGCTGTCCGGAACGTGCAGAAGCAGGACCACGGCCTGGCCAACGCGCTGGACAACACCAGCTGCATCGAGCTGGCCCAGCCGGCGCTGGAGACCGGCCAAACGGGTTCGCCACGAAATGCCGATCAAGAACACCAACCGGACCGTCGGCACGATCCTGAGCGCCGAGTGGCCGCAAGCTCGGGCACGCCGGCTTGCCGACGACTCCATCCATTTCAAATTCACCGGATCGGCCGGGCAGAGCTTCGGCTGCTTCCTGGCCAAAGGCGTCACCCTCGAACTGGAAGGCGATGCCAACGATTACCTGGGCAAGGGATTGTCCGGCGGCCGCATCATCGTCTATCCGCCCGACGCGCGACCTTCAGCCCGAAGACAACATCATCGCCGGTAACGTGATCGCCTACGGCGGCATCGACGGCGAGGTCTATCTCCGCGGCGTGGTCGGCGAACGTTTCTGCGTCCGCAACAGCGGCGCCAACGCCGTCGTCGAAGGCGTCGGCGATCACGGCTGCGAATACATGACCGGCGGCCGCGTCGTGGTGCTCGGCCCCACCGGCCGGAATTTCGCCGCCGGCATGAGCGGCGGAATCGCCTACGTCTACGACACCACGCGCCATTCCCGACCGCTGCAATCCCGACATGGTGCTTTCGAACAGGCCGACAAACTCCGAGGACTGCAGACCCTCAGCACGGCTGCTGGAAAACCACCGACAGCTACACCGGCAGCACCGTCGCCAAGTCGATCTGGACGACTTTGAGAAAGAACTGCAGCTGGTTCGTCAAAGTCGATGCCGACGGAATACCGCCGCGTCATGGAAAACCAAGATCCAGATCGAGGAACAAGCCCGCCGAACTGTCGCCAACGACAAACGGAAGGACAAGAAAGCAGGTCGCACGGAGCGGGCATCGGAGAGACATGAGATACACCAACAGACAGAACTGTGCCGTTAGCGGAATTGTGATCGCATGTTCATCCGTGCTCCTCTGCGGCGAAAAATGCACTCTAGGATTATCACCATGGGCAAACCCACCGGTTTCAAAGAGATCCCCCGCGAGACGCCACCGCGGCGTCCCGTCGAACTGCGCATCCTCGACTGGAACGAAATCTATCTCGATTTCCCCGAGGACAAGCTCCGCAAGCAGGGCGCCCGCTGCATGGATTGCGGCATCCCCTTCTGCCACAACGGCTGCCCGCTGGGCAACATCATCCCCGAGTGGAACGACCTCATCTACAAGCAACCGCTGGCACGATGCCTTGGACATGCTCTTCAAGACCAACAACTTCCCGGAATTCACCGGCCGGGTCTGCCCGGCGCCCTGCGAGGAAGCCTGCGTCCTGGGCATCAACGACAAGCCCGTCACCATCAAGCTCATCGAACAGAACATCATCGATCACGCCTTCAGCCAAGGGCTGGATCAAGCCGCAGCCGCCGGCGACGCACCGGCAAAAAAGTCGCCGTCGTCGGTTCCGGGCCCGGCCGGCTCGCCGCCGCCGCCCAACTCAATCAAGGCCGGGCATCTGGTCACCGTCTTCGAGCGCGCCGACCGCATCGGCGGACTGCTCATGTACGGCATCCCCAACTTCAAACTCGAAAAAACGTCGTCGACCGCCGCATCAAGCTCATGGAAGACGAAGGCATCACCTTCGTCACCAACGCCAACGTCGGCTTCAACGTCAAGGTCGACGACCTCCGCCGCGATTTCGACGCCATCGTCCTGTGCGGCGGCGCCACCAAGGCCCGCGATCTGCCCGTCCCCGGCCGCGAACTGGCGGGCATCCACTCCGCCATGGATTATCTCCCCCAGCAAAACAGCCTGAACCTCGGCGACACCTCCCCGACGAGCAGCTCATCAACGCCGCGGCAAGCACGTCATCATCCTCGGCGGCGGCGACACCGGCGCCGACTGCCTCGGCACCGCCCTGCGCCAAGGCTGCGAAACCGTCAAGCAGTTCGAGCTGCTCCCCGCGCCGCCGGAATCGCCGCACCGCCGACAGTGCACCCTGGCCCTATTGGCCGATGATCTTCCGCACCAGCAGCGCCCACGAAGAAGCCAGCGCCATCGCCGGCCAGCGAAATCCGCGACTTCTCCATCAACACCAAGAGCTTCACCGGCGAAAACGGCGTCGTGAAAAAGCTGCACGGCATCCGGCTCGAATGGACCAAAGACGCCAGCCGGCCGCTATCAGATGAAGGAAATCCCCGGCAGCGAATTCACCCTCGACTGCGACCTGTGCCTGCTGGCCCTGGGTTTTGTCACCCCGAACACGACCGGCCCGATCGACCAGCTTGGCCTGAAACAAGACGCCCGCGGCAACGTGGCGGTCGATGAAAACTACATGACCAGCGTCCCAGGCGTCTTCGCCGCCGGCGACATGCGCCGCGGCCAGATCCTGGTCGTCTGGGCCATCAGCGAAGGCCGCCAGGCCGCACGTGGCGTTGATGCGTTCCTCATGGGCAGAAGCGATTTAGGCCCGGCAATAAAGCTGTATTAATCTTCCCGGAGCTTACACGCTTCTTTGAGAAAAACGCGTACCGCGGCGGACCAGCATCGGACAGCGTAATTTCCGCCCCTGTGCGGGCCGGGATTGATAACCAGACAAGACCGCCCGGACAAATCCGCCGTGGCCGCGCCCAAATCGGACGGAGGCAACCGCCGGTGGGACATCGGGCTGTGGCCGACCACCATCACAGCTTGCCCAGACAATTGGCCGCTGTCAAGTCGTTGGCGACACGCCGTGTGGCCGGCGCGTTTCGTCGGCTTGCGTTCACGGGGGATTGTAAACCGGGACGCAGCTAGTTGCGTCGTTTTTAGCGGCGAATTCAATTTAGAAATGCAACAGCGAGTTGACAAGTCGAAGACATCGCCGCGGAGTGTGGCGGCGGGTTCAACCATACTCAATACATTTATCATCTTTGCGCTCCATGGCAAACGCCGGCAACGCGGCCATGCTGGCGGTTGTCTTAACGACAATTGTGCCATACGCCAACACGCGCGGCGCCATGTGCCTTAAGCAGGGCTGCCACCACCGTAGCGTGCCCGCCAGGGGACTGATTAAAGCGGACGTGGCTTAATGCCACTAAAATAGCCTCCGCTTCCGCTGGCGCAGGCGTTTACGCATCTCCACGCGCGGACGGTTGAGCCAAGCGTACGGCTTGGGCCGCCGCTTGACGGCACGCGGCTCGATCCGCTCAGGACGCTCCGGCACCAACCGCAGCTTCGGCAGCGGCCGGTGCAAGTCACCGTGCCGCACCCAGTACAAAGCATCGGCAAAACTGATCCGCGCCACCGGCACCGCCTGCCGTGCCGCGGCTTCCAGCATCACCAGCCGCACCAGGTTGTACACAATCAGGAACATGTACAGTTCCTTTTCGATTCCCGCCACCGTCTGGCTGCGTAAAATCTCCATCTTCATCGTCGTCTTCAAGTGCCGCAGGTTCACCTCCACCGCCCAGCGGCCTTTGAGCACTTCCACCAGTTCCGCCGCCGGGTAGATCGCCGGGTCCAGCAGCGTGGTCACCAAGGTGATCATCTGCTTCAAGCCGGTGGGCAGACGCACTTCCCGCTTGATCTCACGCACCTCGATGAAGGCCGGCAAGGCGTCGAACAACTCTTGGCCGGCCCAGCGCGGTTTGTGTGCAGGTGGGGCTGCCGGTCGGCGTACCGACGCACAGCGTGGTGTTCGCGGCACTGGTCGGGCCGGGCACATCCACCACCTCGGTACCGCCCAGGTAGAGGATCATGCCGTCATCGTGCTCGAACGTGTACACCGTATTGTTGCTGAGGTCCGTGGTTCCGGTGAAGTCGAACAGATCGTTGTCGATCGAATCGCCGGCCGCCGAACTGCCGGAGATATAGCTCAACGAGTCGCCGCCCGATTCGAGGAAAGCCGAAAGCGTGTAGTAGGTTGAGGCGCCGCTGCTGCCGTTGCTGTTGAAGCTGAAGAGATCGCCGGGCAGCGTGTTGGTGACGGTGAACACCGCGGTGGCCGTGGAGCTATAGACCGAGCTCCCGAGAACAGGCACATCGCCGGTGGTACCGCCTTCCCAAACTTCTCCGCTGACCGAATACTGAGCGTGAGCGGCAGGGGCAACGGCAAGCAGCAAAGCAAGGCACGGAACGCAGGACAGAGAACGGAGGGATACCTTCATTTGGGTTCTACCTCACAAAAAGTTAGGAACGCCGCAATTTTCACGACGCCCCCCATCGCTGCACGCAGATTGCCAATTTGCAGCCTCCCGGCGATTCACGCCAAAGCGCTCACAGGAAAAGACTTACCCGGAGAAATGCGCTCTTTCCCGCCAACCGTTGCCGGGCGGCGATGCAAAAAGTTGCACCAGGGAGGAAGGCAGGTTCCCACATCCCGGCCCCGGACGGGCAGGCGCGCGCGGCAAAATCGTGCGCCTTGAGAGGCCGCGCGGCAAGATCGTGCGCCTATAGAGGCCGCGGCGGACTCGTTCGCCTCCCGCTTCCCCATGAAGCCTCCCGCTTCCCCATGAATCTGTCGCGAGACCTGCCCGCGCCGCAGCATCCATCCACGCAGAGCGTGCGCGCGGGACAGGCCGCTCGCCCGAACCCGGAGCCGAGCGCTGACGCGCCCTGCCTTCCCGCGGCGATCGCGCAACCGGTTACGGCGCCGGCCGGCCGGAGGACGGCGCGAACGCAGGAAAAGGGCGTGCGAACGCCTTTGGCAGACTAAAACCGCAAGATTGGACAGAAATGGCGTTTTGCTGCCACAATAGTGCGCTATTCTGGAATCTGCCCACTGGGGACGATTTGGAGGTGTATTCAGCCTTGGCAGAGATTCGAGTTCAAGAGGGCGAACCTCTCGAAAACGCACTGCGACGGTTCAAACGCAAGGTTCAGACGGAAGACATCATTAAGGAAGTGAAGCGTCACTCCTTCTATCTGAAGCCCGGCGAAAAGAAGCGTGTGAAGGAAGCGCTGGCTCGTAAGCGCAATCGCAAGAAGATCCGCAAGGAGCAGGACTAATCCTGTCTCTTTAATTCAGGACGGCCGCCCGCTCGCAATCCGAGCTTGAGCAGGCGGCCTCCTCCACACGCCCGCCCGACCCCCTACCTCCCCAGGTCAGCAGGCGCCGGCCATGCTCTTATCCTGAGCTGCTTGTCCGGTAAACCATTTGCCGCCTCCTGGCGGCTCCCGGGCCCCGCCTCATTCGATCCAAGCTGAACTGATCGCTGGCTGCGCAATCTTAAGCGCCAGGATGGATCATCTTTTTCCGCACCACGGGGGAAGTGTATGGAATTTGTGGACCGGCTCCTAACCTGCGTCGATTGCGGTGGTGAATTCATCTTCACCGCCGGGGAACAACTCTTCTTCCTGGACAAGAACTTCAAGAACGATCCCAAGCGCTGTAAGCCGTGCAAGTCAAGACGAGCGGCCGGCGCCAACGCGGCTCCCGGCGGCGGTCCGGCGGCGGCGGGCATTTCGCGCACCGAGACCCGCACCCAATGTTCGGAGTGCGGCATCGAGACCACCGTGCCCTTCAAGCCCACCCAGGGCCGCCCGGTGCTGTGCCGGCAATGCTTCAAAAACAAGCGGCCCGCAGCGGAGGCGGAGACGGCCACGCCCGCGCAGGGAACTGCGGCGTCCGCGCCGGCGGCTGCCGCGGTTGAGCCGGCAACGCCGCAGCGGTCGGCCGACCTGGGCGCTTCCTCGGCGCAGTCCGCACCGGCCTAACCGCCCGCCAAGCGGGCACACCCGGCTCGCTGCGCGCTTCTGGACTGCAACAATCCGCGCCGCGTATCCTGCCCTCTGACCCTCCGCGGCGGGTGCCCCGTCCAGATCTGCCTGGGCCGGATCCTGCCGCTGCGCCGCGATGCCATGCCCGAGCCCGCAACCCAACTCGAAGCCAACTCGCTGGTCCGCGCGCGCAGCTCGGTCGGCGACTTCGCTCTCACCGTCTGCACCGACGGCACCTACCTGCTGGACGGCGGCGCCATGTTCGGCGTGGTCCCCAAAACCCTCTGGCAGAAACGCATCCCCGCCAACGCCGACAACCAGATTCTGCTCGGCCTGAACTCGGCCGTGGTGCGCACCGGCAAGCACACCGTCGTCATCGAGACCGGCGTGGGCAACAAGCAGACGCCGAAGATGCGCGAGATCTTCCGGAACCAGGAGCTGCTGCTCCAGTCCTACGCGGCCGCGGGCGTCGACCCCGCCGAGGTCGATATCGTCATCAACACCCACCTCCACTTCGACCACTGCGGCTGGAACACCACCCTGCATGCGGACGGCAGCGTCACCCCAACCTTCCCCAACGCCCGCTACTTCGCCCACGCCGGCGAGGTCGCGCATGGCCATCTCCAGCTCGACCGCGACCGCGTCAGCTACCTCTCGCCCAACTACGATCCGCTTGTGGAATCCGGCCAGATGACCCTGCTCGAACTGGCTGGCGTGGGTGCGACCACCGAAATCTGCCCCGGCATTTCGGTCGAGCTTTCCCCGGCCACACCGCGCAGATGATGGCCGTCCACATCGTCCCGCCGCGCCCGGCCGAATCGCGCCCGGCCGGCTCCAGCCCCGCTCCGCACGCCTGCTATGTCGGCGACCTGCTCCCCACCGCGCATCACCTCGACCCCACCTGGGTGATGGGCTACGACCTCGACCCCTGCGCTGCATTGAAGAGCGCAAACGCCTCTACGCCCGCGCCATCCCCCAGCAGTGGCTGCTCCTCTTCCCCCACGACCACGCCACCCCCACCGCCCGTGTCGCCCTCAACGACAAAGGCAAACCGGGCGTTCGCACGCCTTTTTAGAGCTTCGCGAGGTCCTCCCGCTGGTCGGCACGAGAAACCTGGGTTCCGCCCATCGAGTGGGGAATTCCAGACGCAGACACGAGCCCAACGCTCGAGAGAGCCGAAGCACTGGCTTCTAGGTAAGCCAAAGCGCGGCCCAGAAGCCAGGGGGGACCGACTCATCTCTTCGACTTAAATGAAGTCGGGCTCGCCGCGCAGGCAAGCCCGATCCGTGAATCTTGAAGTAAGCCTTGCCGTTACGCCTGGACGGCGCTGACTTCGGCGGGATCGATATTCACGAAGCGCCCATGCTGGCCGCGGTCCTGGAACCGCACCACGCCGCTTACCTTGGCGAACAGGGTGTCGTCTTTGCCGCGGCCCACGTTGGCGCCGGCATTCAGCTTGGTGCCGCGCTGGCGCACAATGATGGTGCCCGCCCAGGACGGCCTGGCCGCCAAACCGCTTCACGCCCAGCCGCTGCGCGTTCGAGTCGCGCCCGTTTTTCGAAGATCCTAACCCTTTTTTATGTGCCATTCGCTTGCCTCTTGTTCTCGGGGAGTTCACCCCAGGGGCCAAAGCCCCAGAATTTTCTCGATCGTTGCGACACGGCTTCAGCCATGCCCTTGCGGATTACTCCGCGACTGCTTCGGTCTTCTTCGCGGCCTTCTTGGCTGCCGGCTTCTTCTCGGCCTTGGGCGCGGCTTCCTCGGCGCCCTCCGCCTTGTAGCTCTGGCCGTTCACCGTGATCTCGTTGATGCGCACCTCGACAAAGTTCTGCCGATGGCCCTGCATCTTCTTGTACTGCTTCTTGCGCTTCAGCTTGAACACCAGGATCTTGTCGCCGCGGCCTTCGCCCAGCACCGTGCCGGTCACCTTGGCGCCAGCCAGGTCGCTCGCAAACTTGCCCTCTTCGGGCGAGACCGCGATCACGTCGGAGAACTCGATCGCGCCTTCGCTGGTGCCCGTGCGCTCAATCTTCAACCGCTCGCCCGGAGAGACGAGGTACTGCTTGCCGCCTGTGCGAATTACTGCATACATAGCCAAACCCTCATTGCGCAGCGACGGAGGACCGCCGGTCCCGCGCGTTCTACCTGGATTGTGTTGCCGGGGCGCATACAGATGGACTGCATCGGGCCCGCCGTTCCGGTCGCGTCTTTCTGGAAACCTGCCGGCAACCATGTCGTGGCTTTCAAGCCTGCAACCTTGCCACCAACAGATATTGCCCGACGCCAACCAGCCCAACCGGCCGTGCAGCCGAAAATATAGCTGCATCGCCAAACTTAAAGAGTGTATCAGTCGCCTAACCCCGGGTCAATGCGGGGGCGGCATCGGCGGCGCGTCCGCCGGATCGACCGTGATCGTCCCATCGATCTCTACCTTGTACACGTGCCCACCCGCGCCGATGTACTCCGGCATGCGCGGCTGCCGGCTCAGCACCAGGAAAACATCCGTATCTTCCGGCAGATCGGTCAGCCCGTGGGTGTGGTATCCGGCCGCGGGGGTTGACCCCTTCGGGACCTGCGCGGGAATGGATTCCATCACGCTCTGGTGCAGCGGCCGCTTCTCGTACAGCTTCGTCCCGTCCGGCGACACAAAGTAGCGGGCGTCTCCGCCATACGGATAGACGCCGGCCTTCACCTGGGCCGGGTACAGGTACACGAGGTTGCCATTCGCGCCGCCCGGCAGCACGGCGACGTTGTACGGCTGGTTGGCCACGCCGCGAAAGTCCTCGAGCGCGAGGTCGATGGCGCGCGCGGCGAACAGGTTGAAGCCCGTGTCCTCCCGCTCCGGGTCGAACTGCCCGACAGCGAAGTGGGTGGGCGCGTCGGTCTGGATCGCTTCGTAGGCGGTCAGGAATTTGCTCCTGTCCGCGTTCAGCCGGCCAAAGTCCACCGTCCAGCCGGTCGCGGTCTGGCGCGCGATGTAGCGCACTATCTTGCCGGCGGGCGGGTGCGTGGCCTCGACTGCGTCGGTGGCGTGCCAGGCGGCCTGGTCGTAGGCGGCTAGCACGGTACCACGCTGCGTGATGGCGGCCAGCTCCTGCTGCGCTGGGATGGGCGCGGGCGAGGACTGGCTGCGGGCGGGCGTTGCCAGCACAGCGGCGAGAGCGATGGCAAACCTGAAACGGGCCCAAACCATGGACGGCTCCCTCGATTGGCGCTTCGCCGGAATTGTACGCCCGCACTCCGCAACTGCCGTCGCTCTCTCGCTCAGGGCAGAGGTGCAGTCTGCAACTGCTTTTCACAGGGCGCGGCCTCAGGGCATGCTGGGAAGCCCTCTTCCGCTAAGGGCGCGGCTTCAGAGCCTGTCCTGAGCGAAGCCGAAGGATGCCGTAAAAGCCCAAAGAAATCGCCGGGCTTCAGAAGGCGCTGAACAACCGCTTTTTCGTTAAGGGCACGGCTTCAGAGCCTGTCCTGAGCGAAGCCGAAGGATGCCATAAAAGCCCAAAGAAATCGCCGGGCTTCAGCCCCTGAGGTCACTGTTTGCGGCCTCGGACTACTCTGGGCCGCCTTTTTCCGCACCCTCTTCAGCCCCTGTGGGAAAGCTCGTTCGTCACACTGCGCCATTCCCTCGCTCCGTCCAGCGTCACCGTCGCCCGGTCCAGTTCCGGCGCAAACGCGAACAGCAGTTCCCCCTTGCGGTGTTTCGCCCTGGGCCGAGCCGGCGGAGCCGGCGCACCAGATCGCCATCGTCGGCAAAAGAAAAGGCTAATCGGCTCTCGCGGCCAATGTGACGACGCTCACATACTGCCCGGCGCAGCGGCGGCTAAAGTCGAGGTATGTGGTATCGTGCGCTCGAAACGGTCGGCCTGGCGTTAATCATCCCGGTGACGGCCATCCTGATCATCATTGCGCTGGAGTACCTGCCCAAGGACCGTGCCGAGGAGATGCCGTATCCGGGCCGCCTCGCCGGCCATCCGCGCAAGGAAAAGCCCGCGCGCCGGCGGCGCAGCCACGCGGCCTAGCCCAATCCGATTCCCAGCCGCACGGAAATGCACTACCATCCAGGGAATGCGCCTGAGCTTTGTGGTTCCGGCCTATAACGAAGAGGCCGGTCTTCCCGCGTGTCTGGAGTCGATCGTGGCGCAGACGCGCTCGCTGGGCGACGCGGTCGAAATCATCGTTGTCAACAATGCCAGCACCGATCGCACCCGCGAGGTGGCGCTGCGGATTCCCGGGGTGCGGGTGGTGGACGAGCCGCACAAGGGCCTGACCTTCGCGCGCCAGGCCGGCTTTCTGGCCAGCACCGGCGACCTGATCGCCAACGTCGACGCGGACGCGCGCCTGCCGCCCGGCTGGGTGGCGCGGGTGCTGGCGGAGTTCGAGCGCAATCCCCGGCTGGTGACGCTGAGCGGCCCGCTGGTCTACTACGACATGAGCGCGGCGCAGCGCATGGTGGTGCGCGTCTTCTTCTGGGCTGCGAAAATCCTGTACGCCCTCAATCGCTACGTGCTGCGCCATGGCGCGGTGGTGCAGGGCGGCAACTTCGTGCTGCGCCGCGACGCCCTCCAGAAGATTGGCGGCTTCAACACCGCCATCGCGTTCTACGGCGAAGACACCGACATCGCGCGCCGCATGTTCCCCATCGGCGAGGTCGAGTTCAGCCTGAAGCTGAAGATTTTTTCCTCCGGCCGGCGCCTGCTGCACGAAGGCGTGGTGCGCATGGGCCTGCGCTACACGCTCAACTACATCTGGACCATGTTCGGCACCCGGCCGTTCTCGGAGAAGTACCTCGACATCCGCGAGCCGCCGCAGACCAGCCTGGGCGCGACGGAGAAGGACTAGGTCTCCTGCTCGACCCCGGCCGGCGCCAGCCAGCGCTCGACGGTTGGGCCGCAATTCCAGAACAGCGCGGCGATGAACAGCAGCACGCCGATGCGCAGCAGCGCGGTCAGCAGATTCACCCACAGCAGCGGACTCAAGGTCAGGGGCTGGGGAAGCCTGCGCACCGCCGTCATCGACGCAAACATGGCCGCCTCGCGATACAGCAGGAAACCCTGCTGGGGCAGGGTGGTAACGCAATCGACCAGCGCGGCGGCGATCTGCAGCAGGGCAATCGCGCGGCTGACCAGCAACACAATCTCTTTTTTCGACACGGGAGTTCCTTTCGGTTGGGAAGCCTTCTCAACCCGCCAGCCTAATCCCTTTGCTCCGCCGCGTCGCGTTAATTTCCATGCGATAGCTGAGCGCTACGGCTCCCGAGCCGGGCGCAGGACTGCGTCTTCGTTAAGGCCACGGCTTTGGCCGCGCCGTAATCGCCCGACCCCCAGACACCGGCCTTCGCCTCCGAGGTCACGGTCCGCCCCCGATGAGGATTGCTTCCCTCGCCTCGATGCTCCCGCCCGCCCTCTATACTTTGATTGGGCTGCTTCAACCGGGCCGGAGGAGAACTACATTGGCAGCACTGATCGATGCAATTGACGTGAAGCGCAAGATGGTCTTCGAGCTGGAAGGCGTGCCCTACGCCTGCCTCGACGCCGAAGTGAACACGCCCACCGCGCGCGGCGGCCAGACCCTGGTCCGGCTCAAGGTGCGCAACCTGCTCACCAGCGCCGTCTTCGAAAAAACCTTCAAGGCCAGCGACAAGTTCAAGGAGCCCGACCTCGTCTACGTGGACGTCTCGTATCTATATACAGATGGCGACGGCTCCCACTTCCTCGACCAGGAGAGCTTCGAGACCCTCACCCTCACCGAAGACATGATGGGCGACGCGATGGAGTTCCTCATCGAAGGCACGCTGCTGCAGGTGCGCAAGTTCAACGGCAACCCCATCGGCCTGCAACTGCCCATCTTCGTCGAGCTCGACGTCGCCGAGACCGAGCCGGGCGTCAAGGGCGACTCCTCCAGCGGCAGCGTCACCAAGGTCGCGAAACTCGAAACCGGCCTCGAACTCCGCGTTCCCCTCTTCATCAAGCAGGGCGAGAAGATCAAAGTCGCCACCGAAACCCGCGATTTCGCCGGCCGCGCGTAAGCCGCGCCGCGAGACCCTCACCCGGCCGCAAGTCGACACCTCACTGAATCAATGGCCCCGGCGTCCTCGTCTCGCTTAAGGGCACGGCTTCCGCCGTGCCGTAAGAGCCGATCGATATTGTGGGGCTTCAGCCCCTGAGGTCATTGCTCCATTCGTTAACCGATCGCGCAGCCTCCTCCGAGCGCTCGTCGTTGCCTCTCCGAGCGGCGTGGGGAAGAAGCACACAAATCAACCCTGGGCTCCTCTCCCTGCCCGCCAGCAACATTTCTTCGCACGGCACGTTCAATCAAGTGAAACAATTGTCCGGGGTCCGATCATGAGTACGGGTAAATGGTTCGCGGTAAGGGGCAGGCCAGCGGCAATCCTCCCAGCATTGATCACGGTGGCTCTTGCCGGATGCAGCGCGATCCAGGTGAAGCTGGGAACGCGCGTCTCGCTGCCCAAGCTGCAAATCGCATCGATGGAGGTCGCCCAGTACAAGCATCCCGGCATCGGCCCGGGCGAGAAGTCGTCGCTGGTAGCCACGCTGACTGAGCCCAACGGGACGATTCTCGTGACCGCGGGCAAAGGCAAGGGCAAGGTGCAGTGGAAGGACCTGGCCGTCACCGCGACGGTGGTCTCGGTGAATAAGAGCGGCGTGATGACCCTGCCGCGCGACCCGCGCGTGAGCGACGGCAAGACCGGCCACATCGCCATCACCGTGCCCAGCCATCCCGGCGTCAGCGCGCAGCTCGACATCCCGCTGCGCTACAACTACGCCTTCGCCGCCGCTTACGCCGGCGCCGACGGATTCCGGGGCATCGACGGCACGGCCGGCATCGATGGCATCATGGGCTCGCCCGGCTCGATGGATCCGGACAACCCCTCGCCCGGCGGCAACGGCGGCGACGGCACCAACGGCGGCGACGGCACCAATGGCGGCGACGGCGACGACGGACCCGCCGTGCAGGTGCGGGTGGCGTTGCAGGCCGGCACCCCTCCGCTGCTGCAGATCGGCGTCACCACCGCGGGCCACAAGGAGCGCTACTACCTGGTCGATCCGCAGGGCGGCTCGCTGACCGTGACTTCGGCGGGCGGCTCCGGCGGCAAGGGTGGCTCCGGCGGGCGCGGCGGCAGCGGCGGTCCGGGCGGCATTGGCACGCCCAACGGCTCCGACGGCCGCAGCGGCAGCAACGGCAGCGATGGCCGCGACGGCTCCGACGGCCACGGCGGCAGCATCACCGTCACCTACGATCCCGCGGTCGCGCCCTACCTCTCAGCCCTCAAGCTGGCGAACCCCGGCGGACCCAGGCCGGTGCTGACCCAGGCGTCCGTCGCCCCGCTGTGGTGATGGAGACAACTCACGGGGCCCGGCTTGCGCGACTCGCAAATTGTATATACAATAAAACCAATGCCGATCACGTTCGACCCGGCAAAGAACGCGGCCAACAAACGGAAACACAGAATCTCCCTGGCGCGTGCCCAGGATTTCGATTTCGCCGCCGCCATCTACACCGTCGACGATCGGGAAGACTACGGGGAAATCCGCTACCGCGCGCTTAGCTTCCTCGATGCCCGGCTCTACTCTCTCGTGTTCGTTCTGGACGGCGAAACTATTCGGGCGATCAGCCTGCGCAAGGCAACCAGATATGAAGAAAAAGAGTACCAAGCGAGCCGGTAAAGCGGCCGTGGATCAAGACAATCCGGAATGGACGCGCAAGGACTTCGCTGGTGCCGTGCCCATCGGCGGCCTGCCCGCCGGTCTGCAACGCGTCCTGCGCAAGCGCGGTCCGCAGAAGGCGCCGAAGAAGGTCCCCATCTCCATTCGCATCTCCCCCGACGTTGCGGAAGCGTTGCGGGCGACTGGCACCGGTTGGCAGCGCCGCGCCGATGAGGCTCTCAGGTCGTGGTTGTCTGCGGCGAAGCGTTAGGCAGCGGATTTTCGCGATCCCACCCGGCTGCGCGTCGCCGACTGAAACAGGTACACGCCGAGAATCGCGATCAGCGGCTCCAGCGGATGGCGGAAGCGCGCGTGCACCGTCACGATGTAATACGGCAGCGGCAGCAGCACAAACGCCCACGCAAATAATCCCGCCGCCGGCACGCGATCGCGCAGCGCCAGCGCCAATCCCAACAGCCCGGCCAGCGAGATGAACGCAAAGTTCAGCGTGCGCCCCACCTCGTTGTACCAGGCCTCGTCGCTGGGATGCGGCACGCCCGCCCAGAAGAAGTCGATGCGCCGTGCCACGTCGGCGGCGAAGTGCGCGGGGTGCGCGGCGATGATGGCTTTCGCGGCCGCTCCCTGGCGCGCCACGTAGCGCACCTCGCCCAGCGCCGCGTAGTCGCGCAGCTCGGCCGGATCCTGGAACGGGTGGTAGTACTCCATCAGCAAGCCGGTCGCGCCCGGCCCGTTGCCCATGTACAGCTCCGCGCCGAAGTTGCCGCGCAGCGGAATAAACGCATGGAACACCTGCGCGTTGCGCGCGGTCCACGGCGCGATGCACGCGAGAAAAATCGCCGCTGCGAACACCGCATCGCGCAGCGCATGCGCCCGCCGCCACGTCCCCAGCAGAATCCACACGCCGCACACCGGCAGAAAAATCAGCAGCGTCGAATTCGACAGCGCAATCAATCCCCACAGCAGCCCAAACGCCAGCCACTGCGTTGTCCGTGGTCCGTTGTCCGTGGTCAGCTGAGCGCGCGGCCCATCGTCCGGCCCATCGTCCGGCATTGACTGAGAACTGACAACTGACAACGGAGAACTATCCCCCACGTCCCGCATCCGCAGCGCCAGCACCAGCGCGAAGCTGAACAGCGCCGTCGTGATCGTCATCTCCCACGGCCAGCGCACGGCGTACTGCATGGCCGCGGGATAGAGCGCCCAGATCCACGCCGCCCACAGCGCCACGCGCCGCGAAAAGCAGCGTGCCGCAATCTCCCACGTCGCCAGCGCCGTCGCCGCCGAGAAGGCCGACTGCACCGCGAACAGCACCCACGCCGCCGCCCGCGTATACACCCCGAACAGCTTGAAGATCGCCGCCAGCAGCAGCGGATACAGCGGCGGCAGCCACGCCGTCGGCCCGGTATGCGCCACGTACACATTGGCGAAGGGATCGGCGTAGCCATAGCCCGTCACCAGCGCGCGCGCAATCCGCCCCGCCTCCCAGCCGAACTGGAAGTGGTCCTCCGCCGGCCGGATGCGATATGTATGCGCAACGGTTACATATAGAACCCGCACCGCAAACCCCACCCAGAACACCCGCGCCGGCGCCCGCAGCCCATTCGGCGCCCGCAGCCCATTCGGCGCCCGCAGCCCATTCACCGCCTTCGGATTAAAGAACTCTTTCAGCCGCGCAACCATCGCTCCCGATTCTAGCCGCACCAGCAGCCCCCAGCCCCTAGTCCCCAGTCCCCAGCCCCCAGTCCCCAGTCCCCAGTCCCCCGCCCCCAGTCCCCAGCCCCCAGCCCCCAGTCCCCAGCCCCCAGTCCCCAGTCCCCAGCCCCCAGCCCCCAGCCCCTACCAACTACAATCCCTCTCATGCTCTCCATCCAGGTCAAGAAGCTCTCCCCCGACGCGCGCCTGCCGCGCTACGCCCACACCGGCGACTACGGCGACCTCGCCGCCGACGTCTACGCCCTCGCCGCCGCCACGCTCGCACCTGGCGCGACCCAGGGTATCCCCACCGGCATCGCGCTCGAGTTCCCCTCCACCCACGGCGCACTCATCGAAGACCGCTCCGGCCTCGCCCTGCGCGGCGTCACCACCCTGGCCGGCGTCATCGACCCCGGCTACCGCGGCGAGCTCCGCATCGTCCTCACCAACCTCAGCGCCGCGCCCGTCGAGATCGCCGCCGGCGACCGCATCGCCCAGCTTCGCATCGTCCAGCGCATCGAAGCCCAATTCCACGAAGTCGCCGAACTCGCCCCCACCCCCCGCAACGCCGCCGGCTTCGGCTCCACCGGCAAATGAAAGGTCCGCTTCGCAGCGCAGCTTCCCAGAACCCGACGTTCCCCGGCGGCTCAATCAGGCCGTGCCGCCGGCCCCGGTGCGCATGTCTGGGACCGCGGCGGGCAGCTTCAAATGGAACGTCGCGCCGCGCCCTGAGGAGCCAACGGCCCACAAGCGCCCGCCGTGCGACTCAATGATGGAGCGGCTGATGCGAAGCCCCATGCCGGTGCCGTGGGGCTTGGTGGTAAAGAACGGATCGAAGATCCGATCCGCGAGCTGCTGCGGAAGGCCGATGCCGGTATCGCTCACGGACACAAGAATCTGGCCGTCTTCCGCCGGCTGCGAGGCGATCACCATCTCCCGCATTCCCTCCACTTCCTTCATCGCATCGATGCTGTTGACGATGAGATTCATCACCACCTGCTGCAATTGCACGCGGTCTCCGACGATCTGCGGAAGATCGGCCGCCAGCTCCGTCCGCACGGAGATGTTGTAGCGCATCGCCTCGCCGCGCAGCAGCGCGACGGTCTCTCGAATCATCTCGTTTCCATCCATCGCCTCCTGCTTCGGCGAGCCCTTCTCGAACTGGGAGCGGATCCTCTCGATAATCTTGGCGGCCCGTTGTCCGTCCCGCACAATTTTCGTGACCGCCGTGCGCAGCAGATCGAGACCCGGCTCATCCCGCTCCAGCGTTTGCAGGCAGACATTGGCGTTGATCACCGTTCCGCTGATGGGTTGTGTCAGCTCGTGAGCCAGCGACGCGGCCAGCTCGCCCATGGTGGTCACCCGGTGGATGCGGGCGAGATCGTCCTGCGCCTGGCGCAACGCCCCTTCCGCCCGCATGCGTTCGGTGACGTCGCGTACCGCTCCGGAGACGAGCGTGCCTTCCGCCGTTTCCAGTGGGCTGAGGCTGATCTCCACCGGGAATTCGATCCCGTCTTTGCGCCGCCCGGAGAGTCCCAGCCCTTCGCCCATGGGCCGCACCCGCGGCTGGGCGAAGAACCCATCGCGGTGGTGCGGGTGGCGTTCCCGAAATCGTTCCGGCACCAGGATTTCAACCTCTTGCCCCAGCAGGTCCTCCCGCTGGTAGCCAAACAGTTTCTCCACTTGGGCATTGACCAGCACAATCTTGCCCTGGCGATTCATCACGATGACGGCATCGGGAGCGGATTCCAGCAGCCCTCGGAATTTCTGCTCGGCCTGGCGCAATGCCTCTTCGGTGCGCTTCTGGTCGTCAATATCCGTGCTGGTGCCGACGAACTTCAGCACTCTTCTTTGCGCATCGCGCAAAACCACCGCCTGATGAAGCTGCCAGCGATAGACGCCGTCCGGAGCGCAATGCGTGCGGGCTTCGAAGGCAAAGCCCTGTCCCGATCGCACGCCCTTCCAGAAACTCCTGGCCGCCAACTCCCGATCCTCGGGATGGACCGCGGTCATCCAGGCCTCGGGATGCGACCGCACGAAGTCAAGGGTCTGCCCGGTTAGCTCCAGCCAGACCCGGTTCACGAAATCGGGTATGCCATCGGGCTTGAGCGTCCACGCCGATACGGGGAGCTGTTGCAGCAACTCAACCTGCAGTTGCAACTCCGCGTCGGTCTGCTGCAGCTCGCGATAGAGACGGTTTCGTTCCGCCAGCCGCTCTTCGCTGGCGCGCCGCTTCTCGCGTTCCATCTCCGCCTCGGTGCGCATCCGTTCTTCGCGTTCCGCGGTTTCGCGGCGAAGATTCGCCATTTTGACATGCGTCGCCACGCGCGCCAGCAACTCTCGCGCCGCAAACGGCTTGATGAGATAGTCGTCGGCGTCAGCCTCCAGCCCTTCCACGCGCGACTCTTCGCCGGCCCGCGCCGACACCAGGATCACCGGGGTGCTGGCAAGGGAGGCGTCCTCGCGAATGGCCCGGAGTAAACCGAATCCATCCAGTTGCGGCATCATCACATCCGCCAGCACCAGCACCGGGCGCAATTTGCGAGTGACTTCCAGCGCCTGCACGCCGTCGGCAGTCGCGTGCACCTCATAGCGCTCGCTCAACAGGCGCGTCAGGTATTGGCGCATGTCCGCATTGTCATCGGCCAGGACGATCCGTTCGCGTCTCCCCGAGGGCGCGGGTTCCAGGCTGGGGGCGAGCGTAGCTGGATTGGAAGGCGCTGCCGCATCGGCCGCCAGCCCCGGCTCAACTCCCGGCCACTGTTTCAGCTCCTCGACATACGCTTCGGCTCGAACCGTGGTGGAGGCGAGCGCTGGTGCGGCCTGAATGCGCTCGGCCGGCAGATGCTCCGTGCCGCTGGGAATCGTCACGGTGAACGTGCTGCCGGCGCCGGCCGCGCTCTCCACGCGCACCCTGCCGCCGTGCAATTTCACCAGCTCCTGGACCAGCGCCAGCCCGATCCCCGTGCCCTCGTAGGTCCTGGCCTGGACCCCTTCGAGGCGATGGAACCGCTCGAACACTCGCTCGCGATGCTCTTCCGGTATACCCACGCCGGTGTCGCGGACCTCGAGCTCGACCGCCCCGTCGACCGGCTTCAAGGTGAGAGCGACCTCGCCCGCGAACGTGAACTTGTAAGCATTGGAGAGCAGATTCAAAACAATCTTCTCCCACATGTCGCGATCCACGTACACCGGATCGGCGCTGGGCAGGCACTCCACCGAGAAGCGCAGCCCGGCGTTCTGCATCGCCGAGTCGAACGCGCTGGCGATCTCCTTCGTGAAAGCGGCCAGGTCAGTCGGCTGATAGGACGCCTGCACGCGTCCAGCCTCAATCCGGGAGAAGTCCAGCAGCGTGTTCACCAGCTTGAGCAGTCTGAGGCCGTTGCGATGCACCGTGACCAACAACTCTTGGCGCTCGGGACTCGAGTCGCTCGCTCGCTTCCTTCTGCACCTCCTCAAGCGGGCCGAGCATCAGCGTCAGCGGCGTGCGGAACTCGTGGCTGACGTTGCTGAAGAAGGTCGTCTTGGCGCGGTCCAGCTCGGCCAGGGCCTCTTCGGAACGCTTCTGGTCGTCGATGTCGGTGGTCGTACCCACAAACTTGATGACGTTTCCCTGCGCATCGCGCAAGGGCACAGCTTGATTGAGGTGCCAGCGATAAACTCCGTCCTGCGCGCGCAGAGACCGCGTCTCAATCGCGAACCCTCGCCCCGAACTGATCCCTTCCCAAAAGCCCTTGCCGGCGACCTCCCGATCCTCCGGGTGGACCGCGTTCATCCAGGCCTCCGGATTCGACCGGACGAACTCCAGGGTCTGACCCGCGAACTCAAGCCAAACACGATTCACAAAATCCGGCGTTCCATCCGGCTTCAGCGTCCACGCCGATACGGGCAGTTGCTGCAGCAGCCCGGCCTCGAGTTGCAGCTCTTCATGGGTTCGCTGCAGCTCGCGGTAACGCCGGCTCATCTCCGCCAATCGTTCTTCGCTGGCGCGCAGCTCTTCGCTTTGCGGCGGACGCTCCTGTTCCAACGCGCGTGCGCTGTCCAGCACCATGCGTACGCCCGTTCGCAGGGCTTGCGGCCATTCCTCCACCGGGCCCAGCAGCGTCGCCGACCAATCGAGCGCGCGCATCCGCGCGGCCAGCTCGCTGTCGCCGGCAAACACGGCCTCAACCAACTCCCTCTTGCTAGGCTCCATCTCCAGATCCTCCAACTCGGAGGCAACGCGGAAGCGGACTGCGGCCCATGGTGGATGAATCCCGGGAGCCACCCGGCAAGCCGGACGGGGCTGGCGCTGGAATGCGATCGGCGAACGGACGCGAGGCCAGCGAATCGGGAAGACGGCTCTCAGAGGAATTCATGGCAGACCTAAGGGACCCACTCGCCTCAAACGTGCCGACCAAGCGATGCCAAATTATATCGTTCGCCGAAAGGGAAGGGTCGGCCGCAGCCCATGCAGGGGCTCCGGTCAGCCTTGGGTCCAGGCCGACACCAAACAACTGAAATCGCTGCCCGTATCCGGCGAGCGCTTCATGCGCCCCGTTGGTTGACGCGACCGCTGCCGCGCATCCTTTCTGCGGGAGACCACCGGCCGGTCGCAGTGCGTGTACAACGCGATCTCCGGCATCGTGCCGCCTGGCTCATCGGCGGCCTCGCTTCACCCCGCCAACCCCTCCACCAGCGCCGCCCACTCCTCGTCCAGCGTCGCCCGCCGATACTCCCTCCCCGCGCGTTGGTACCAGTACTCCGCGTTCCCCGCTGCGCCTTCCTTGCGATGCAGATACGCGTGCACGGCCATCCCCGCGCGCGTGTCCAGCTCGTCCACCTCGGCGTGCGCCCTGGCCCAGTCGCCCTTCGCGTCCCACCACAGCCCGGCCAGCGGAGCCGGCAGCCCGGCGGGCGGCGCCTCGGCCGTCAGCGATTGTTGGAATTCCTCAAGCTTCATCGCGCTTCCCCGGATCGCGTTTCGGCAGCGGAAACACCTCCATCATAACCAACCCAACATAACCAACCCAAGGCCCAGGTTGTCCGCGTCCGGCGCCGGACCCGATCGCTCGCCCGCGCAAAAAAATAGCGGAGGCCGCCTCGGTTGGCAGACGGCCTCCGCAAGGTCACGCTGCGCTCACGCAGCCTGGGCCAGCGAGTTCACCTTGCGCGCAATCTCGCTCAGCAGCCGGTCCGCGTTCACTTCATCGCTCTCGATGCTCTTCAGCGTCGCCGCATCGTCGCTCTGGCCGAGGATCTCGGACCAGCGCCGCAGGGTTCCATAGACGGCGATCTCGTGGTGCTCCACCTGCTGCGCCACGCCGATCAGCGCGATGTCGCGAACCTGTGGGTTGGTGACGTCTTTGATGGTGTCCGAGGCCTCCGTGGTCAGGCTGCCGATCACCTTGCAGGTCTCGCCGCTCTGGTCGTCGGCGTTGTGCATCAGCAGCGCTTTCATCTTCTCGACATGGCCGCGCGTCTCGTCCAGGTGGTTGCGCAACGCGTTGGCGAGATCGGGGTCGGTGGTTTTTTCAATGACGTCGGGCAGCGCCTTGCTGATGCTTTGTTCCATGTCCAGCGCCTTCCGCAGGTTGCGGACATACAGCGCGCGCAGGTCTTCGATGTGTGCGGAGATTAATTTCATGATGTGGCCCTTCTTCACGATTTGGATTTGGAACTTCTCCGTGCGAAGCCCGTGCCCCTAGGATGGCGCGGCGCACCGGCGGGATGTCCCGCGCGGGCCGCGCCGCTGGCGCCAGTCACGCAGCCGCGCGCGCAGGAAAAATAATTGCCCGCGCCGCACCGCAATGCGATCTTGCCGGCAACCCGGGATCGCGCCTCCCTCATCGAAGTCTGCATGAATCGCGCGTCCGCATTGCGCCAACGGTTCTTCTGCCGGCTCGCCGCACCGGCCTGCCTGCTCGCCGCGCTCGCCTGCCTGCTGGCAAGCGCCGCGGCCGCCGAACCCATTCCCGTGCGCCACCTCGAAGGCTCCCTGCGCGGCTTTCTTTCGCTGCGCGGGCCGGATGGCCGCATCGTCGCCGCCGGCGACCTCGCCCAGGTCGCGCGCGGCAGCACCGTCACCGCGCACCTCGTCTTCCACTTCAAAGACGGCTCCCTCGACGACGAAACCACCGTCTTCTCCGAGCGCGGCGCCTTTCGCCTCATCTCCGACCACCACATCCAGAGCGGCCCCACCTTCCCCAAGCCGATGGACCTCTTCATCGACGTGCCCCACGGCCGCGTCGTCTCGCGCACCAAAGACAAGGATGGCAAAGTCGAGGTCCACACCGACCAGATGCGCCTGCCCGCCGACCTCGCCAACGGACTGATCGCGCTGGTGGTCAAGAACATCGCCCCCGGCGCGCCCCTCACCAAGGTGCCCATGCTGGTGCTCGCGCCCAGGCCGCGCCTGGTGACGCTGGCCATCTCGCCCCACGGCGAGGAGCCGTTCACCCTGCTCGGCTCGCCCCACCAGGGCCTGCACTACGACATCAAGATCGAGCTGGGCGGCGTCGCCGGCGTGGTCGCGCCGCTGGTCGGCAAGCAGCCGCCCGACCTGCAGATGTGGATCGTCGGCGGCGACGCGCCCACCTTCCTCCGCGAACAAGGCCCGTTCTTCCAGGATGGCCCCACCTGGACCATGGAGCTCGCCAGCCCCGACTGGCCCGACTCGCCCCACTCCGGCAGCTAAAATCCACACGCCCTTCCTTGCGCTCTTGCGCCGGCCGGACCGCGCGCACCCGGCCAGCTTGCTGGTTGGGGTGGTGCAGCGCCGAAGTCGAAGGACCCCGAAGCTTCCCGTTCTCCCCAACCTTCCCCACGCCCTCGGCCAACGCCCCATCCCAGCCTGCCGTTGATATATCCTCATTCCCACTGCGGGAGGATTTTGCCGATGCCCGATCTTGATGCTGCGCGCGCGGCCGCCTGGCCCGAACTCGACTGGCCCGCCTGGGCCGCCACCGCCGACACCCTCCACATGTGGTCGCAGATCGTCGGCAAGACGCGCCTCGCCCTCACCCCGCTGCAGAACCACTGGTGGAATGTCCCGCTCTACGTCAGCGCGCGCGGCCTCACCACCTCGGCCATGCCCTGGCGCAACAACGTGTTCGAGGTCGAATTCGATTTCCACGAGCATGTGCTGGAGCTGCGCAACTGTCGCGGCGCCATGGTCCAGATGCCGCTCGAGCCGCGTTCCGTCGCGGACTTTTACGCGGAGTACCGCGAGCTGCTGCACGCGCTCAGCGTGGAAGCAAAGATCTGGCCCATGCCCGTCGAGGTCGCCGCGCCCATCCGCTTCGACCAGGACACCACCCACGCCGCGTACGACCCCGAGGCCGTCACCCGCTTCCACACCGCCCTCATGCGCATCGACACCGTGCTCAAGCGCTTCGCCACCGGCTTCCAGGGCAAGATCAGCCCCGTCCATTTCTTCTGGGGCAGCTTCGACCTCTGCTGCACCCGCTTCAGCGGCCGTCCCGCCGCCGGCCCGCCCCGGCCCGATCCCATCCAGCGCGAGGCCTACTCGCACGAGGTCATCTCCGCCGGCTTCTGGCCCGGCAACGGCGGCTACGGCGCGGCCGCGTTCTACTGCTACGCCGCGCCCGTGCCCGAGGGCCTCGCCGCCAGGCCCATCCACCCCGGCGCCTGGGACCCCGCCCTCGGCGAGTTCATCCTGAAGTACGACGCCGTCCGCACCAGCCCCGACCCCGACGGCGCGTTGATGCAGTTCCTCGAATCCTCCTACGCCGCCTGCGCCGACGCCGCCCAATGGCCCCGCGCCGCCCTCGAACGCCCCATCGCCACCGCCCCGTGCTCATGAAGCGGACGAGCCCGCCGGCGCAAAACCCTACGGAGTCATCTCCACCTTCGAGTCTCCCGCCGGCCCCTGGTGTGGAACGTGAACCGAACCTTGATGTCGTACGGCACCGTCCTCGCCCCTACCGTCAGCGGCTTGAAGCTCCAGTGATTTGCTGCGTCGATCGCCGCACCGGTCAACATGGGAGGGCCGCCGAACTGAATCGCGCTCTGCACCTCGCCCGATTTCCCGACGATCACATTGATCACCACGACGGCTGACATGCGCTGCTTTGCAATGGGTGGATAGACCGGCATCCTGCGCGCACTCACCTGCGCCGCCGCCTCGCTGCCGGAGACCCTCCGCAGCAGGTAACGCTCAGCGTCGTTGTTCTCGTCGAGAATGCTCCGCCGCGCCGCCGGATACAGCAGCACCGTCCACGCGCATCGCACTCCCTCGGCGGGCACCTAGCAGAAGACCTCCCCAGGCAGGGCGCGGCCGTCTGCGGGCAGGCCGGCGTAGGCGACTTGCTGACCGACCATCCTCCGTCGCCCGGCAAAGCCTTTCCCGTCTTCGCATCTATCGCCGCGGGGTCAAGCCATAGTGCTTCAGCACCACGCTAACCGCCTGCTGTCCGGCTAAGGCCGGTGCGCCACTGCCTGTGCCGCCGCTCCCGCCACCGCTACCGCGCAAAGAAAAGAAAAATACGCCCTCGACCCTCGCTTCATCCCTTGGCCCCCTGGAAGGATCAGCATATTCACGGCCAATCCCTCTTGGAGCCGCGTACTGGCATCCCACATGGCCGAAGGGTCGGTGCCTCGCTTCAGGGCACGGCTTGAGCCGTGCCGTAACGGCCGCAGAATCAAGAGGGCTTTAGCCCCTGGGGTACGCTTTCTCCGGTGCGGGCGATCCTCGGTGTCCCTCAAACCTCAGCTTCCCCGCGCAGCGGACCCATGGTTCACAGGGCGCGGTCTCGGCCCCGCCATGCGACAATCGTATTAACACGCTATGCCCACGCGAGCTGAGCCTGTCCACGAATCCCCGGCGCAAGCTGCCGAAACAACCCACCCCCCCACGCCAGCGCACATCACTCCCGCGCTGCTGAAGACGCACAGCATCACGCCCGACGAGTACGCCCGCATCGAATCGCTGATGGGCCGCACCCCCTCGCTCACCGAGCTCGGCATCTTCTCCGTCATGTGGTCGGAGCACTGTTCCTACAAGTCCTCCCGCGTCCACCTCAAGCGCCTGCCCACCCGCGGCGCGCGCACCTCCGGCCCCGGCTCCGTCGTCCAGGGCCCCGGCGAGAACGCCGGCATCATCGACGTCGGCGACGGCTGGGCCTGCGCCTTCAAGATCGAATCCCACAACCACCCCAGCTACATCGAGCCCTACCAGGGCGCAGCCACCGGCGTCGGCGGCATCCTGCGCGACATCTTCACCATGAACGCCCGCCCGCTCGCCGTCATGGACTCCCTCCGCTTCGGCCCGCTTGCGCCGGAGCCGCCAGGTTATACGTTCTCCGATGTCCGTTCTCCGTTGAAAGCAGCCGATGCTCCGTCTCAACGGACGACGGACAACGAACAACGGACAACGCAGAAATCGACTACGCCCGCAACCGGCACACCTTCAACGGCGTCGTCGCCGGCATCGCCGGCTACGGCAACTGCTTCGGCGTCCCCAACCTCGGCGGCGAAACCCGCTTCGAGCCCTGCTACTCCGGCAATCCTCTCGTCAACGCCTTCGCCCTCGGCCTGGTCCGCATCGACGAGATCTTCTACGCCAAGGCCACCGGCGTCGGCAACCCCGTGATCTACGTTGGCGCCAAAACCGGCCGCGACGGCATCCACGGCGCCACCATGGCCAGCGAAGAGTTCACCGAAGGCTCCGAGCAGAAGCGCCCCAACGTCCAGATGGGCGACCCCTTCATGGAGAAGCTGCTCCTCGAAGCCTGCCTCGAAGCCATGGCCACCGGCGCCGTCCTCGGCATTCAGGACATGGGCGCCGCCGGCCTCACCTGCTCCACCTGCGAGATGGGGGCTAGAGGTGAACTGGGGCTGACCATTGAACTCGACCGCGTCCCCCAGCGCGCCGAAGGCATGACCGCCTACGAAATCATGCTCTCCGAATCGCAGGAGCGCATGCTGCTGGTCGCCGCCAAGGGCCGCGAGCACGAAGTCCTCGCCGTCTTCGCCAAGTGGGGCCTCGACGCCTCCATCGTCGGCATCGTCACCGCCGACGACGTCATGCGCGTCACCCACCACGGCGAACTCGTCGCCGAGATCCCCAACAAGGCCCTCACCGACGACGCCCCCGTCTACCACCGGCCCGTCGGAACGTGGAAAGCTCCCGTTCCCTTAGACCCGCCGGATTGGGTACTAAAAGAGTTACAAAAGCCGCGCGACTACACCGCCGACCTCAAGCGCCTGCTCGCCTCCGCCAACATCTGCGACAAGCGCTGGGTCTTCGAGCAGTACGACTCCATGGTCCAGACCAACACCGTCCAGGGCCCCGGCGGCGAAGCCGGCGTGATGCGGATAAAGAACAGTTCTACGTTGTCCGTTGACCGTTCTACGTTGAATGCGGCCGCAGTGGCCTCGGAACGTACAACGGAGAACGTACAACGGACAACTTCCGCGCCCCAGCGCGGCATCGCCATGGCCCTCGCCGGCAACGGCCGCTGGGCCTGGCTCGACCCCAAACTCGGCGCCATGCACGCCGTAGCCGAGGCCGCCCGCAAGGTCGCCTGCACCGGAGCCACGCCTGTCGCCGCCACCAACTGCCTCAACTTCGGCAATCCCGAAAAGCCCGAAATCATGGCCCAACTCTCCGCCGCCATCGACGGCATCGCCGAAGCCTGCACCGCCCTCGGCACCCCCGTCACCGGCGGCAACGTCTCCCTCTACAACGAAACCAAAGGCGAAGGCATCTATCCCACCCCCGTCATCGGCATCGTCGGCCTCCTCGACGACGTCACCAAGGCCGTGTCCGATTCATTTCGAGATGGTCAGCATTTGTTTGTCGTCAGCAACGCGATGAGTACGCAGACTTACTCCCAATTCGTAGAGCTTGGTTCATCCGAATTTGCGCGAGAAATCCTCGGCCAATTTTGGGGCGCTCCGCCGGCGCTCTCGTTGAACGAAGAAGTGGCATTGCAAAGTTTGTTGGCTCGGCTCGCATCACAAGAGCTGATCGAAACCGCCCGCGATATAGACGACGGAGGTTTAGCGGTATCGCTGGCAGAGGGCTGCTTCAGGAACTCTGTCGGCGTCCAGATGCGGCTTAACAATTCGAAGCTGAATGCGATGTCGCTGTTCGGAGAATTCCCCTCCAGTGTGATCCTGGCGACGTCACCAGACGATGCGAAGAGAGTAAGAGAAGAAATCGAAGCCGCGGGTTTCGCGATCGCAGCGTGGGGTAAGGTCGCGGGCGATTCCATCGCCATTGATGACTATGACGATTTCTGGAATTCGGGGAACGTGTCACACCTGAAAACCGCCCACTCCTGCACCCTCGAATCCCAGCTCGCCGCGGAGGTCGTCACCGCATGACCCACCTCCACCAGATTTCGTCATCTCGACCGGAGCGTAGCGCAGTGAGAGACCCCGCATTCCGCCCTCGCTCCGCTAACCTCAGCCGACTCCGACGACCTCGTCGCCGAAGCCGACTCGCACTTCGACAAGCTCCGCGAAGAATGCGGCGTCATGGCCATCTACGGCCATCCCGACGCCGCGCGCATGACCTACTGGGGCCTCTACGCGCTGCAGCATCGCGGCCAGGAATCCGCCGGCATCGCCGCCGCCGACGGCCACGACGTCACCGACATCAAGGGCATGGGCCTGGTCTCCGAAATCTTCACCGACGAGGTCCTCGCCAAACTCCCCGGCCACATGGCCATCGGCCACACCCGCTACTCCACCACCGGCGACTCCGCGCTGCTCAACGCGCAGCCCATCTCGGTCGAATCCACCAAGGGCCTCATCGCCATCGCGCACAACGGCAACCTGGTCAACCTCGGCAACTCGCGCACCCGCCTGGAGCGCGACGGCGCCGTCTTCCAGACCACCTCCGACACCGAGATCATCGTCCAGCTCATCGCCCACTCGCACCACTCCATGCTGGTCGACTGCATCGCCGAATCGCTCTCGCAGGTCGAGGGCGCCTTCTCCATCGTCATGATGACGCGCAACCGCATCTTCGCCGCGCGCGACCCCCACGGCTTCCGTCCGCTCTCCATGGGCCGCATCGCCGGCGTCAACGGCGCGCCCGACAGCTTCGTTTTCGCGTCAGAGACCTGCGCCTTCGACCTCCTCCACGCCAAGTACGAGCGCGATGTCGAGCCCGGCGAACTGGTCATGGTCTCCGAGGATGGCGTCACCAGCCGCCGCTTCGCCCGCGAGACCGTCCCGCCCGCCTCCTGCATCTTCGAGCATGTCTACTTCGCCCGCCCCGACTCGCGCATCTTCGGCCGCTGGGTGCAGCAGTCGCGCGAGGAGATGGGGCGACAACTCGCGCGCGAGTCCGGCGTCGCCGCCGACCTCGTCGTCCCCGTCCCCGACTCCGGCGTCACCGCCGCCCTCGGCTACGCCGCCGAATCCGGCATTCCCTTCAACCTCGGCCTCATCCGCAACCACTACGTCGGCCGCACCTTCATCCAGCCGGAGCAGCGCACCCGCGACTTCGGCGTGCGCATGAAGCTGAACCCCGTCCGCTCGCTGCTCGAAGGCAAGCGCGTCATCCTCATCGACGACTCCATCATTCGCGGCACCACCTCCCGCAAAATTGTCCGCATGGTCCGCGCCGCCGGCGCCAAAGAAGTCCACATGCGCATCTCCTGTCCGCCCACCATCTCGCCCTGCTTCTATGGCGTCGACACGCCCAGCAAGAAAGACCTCATCGCCGCCAACTACTCCGTCGATGAGATCTGCAAATTCATCGAGGCGGATTCGCTCGCCTACCTCTCGCTCGTCGGCCTCACCCACTCCTGCACCAAGGGCGAGCCCGCCACCGGCATGTCTCCCGCCAGCTACTGCACCGCCTGCTACACCGGCAACTACCCCACCCAGTGGGTCGACGTCGAAGACATCCTCCCCGCCACCGTCGGCGCGTAAACACGCCACTCTTCACGCTGGTCATCCTGACCCCGAGCGCAGTCGAAGGGGAAGAATCCCCGCACCCTCTTTAGCCAGAAACGCCGTCATCTCGACCGCAGCATCGCGGCTTCAGCCCCTGGGGCACGCCTTTCCCGCTGCGCCACTGCCAAACAAAAACGGATCAACGCGGACAAGACCAGTCTTACCGTCCGCGCTGACCCGTTTTTTCCTGCTACTGCGCGTTGCTACCGCGTACTGCAACCACGTACTGCGTGTTGCAACTACCAACTGCTTTTTATTCACCCTTCTACTTCTTGAGTAGAGATTCTGCTCCGCTGCGCAAAGAATTGTTGTGATCTGGATCACACCTGTTGGCCTCCCAGCGGATGAATTTCGCCGCCGCCGCCGTATACTTCGGCGGAAGTCCCAGAGGTGTGTACGATGACGACGGAGTGCCAGAATTCCCGCAGAACTTTCCTGAAATCAACGATGCTGGGCGGCGCGGCTGCCATCGCTGCGGCGAAACTGCCGCTGGCCGCAGCAGCCGAACCGATTCCCGTCAGCCCCAGCGGCCCCATCAGCCGCGTCTCGCTCGCCGCCGGCGACGACCGCGCCAAAATCGCCTTCGACTCGCTCACGCCCTTCAAGCGCGAGATCGCCGCCGCCATCGGCTCCAAGCGCGTCGTGCTCAAGCCCAACAACGTCATCGTCAACAAGCCGCTCTGCGCGTCCAACGCCGAGAACCTCGAAGGCATCGTCGAGTTCCTCCACTCCATCGGCAAAACCAACATCGTCATCGCCGAATCGCCCGCCGGCGGTTCGGTGATGGAAGGCTTCTCCAACTACGGCTACGACAAGCTGGCCGCCAAGTACAACGTCAAGCTGATGGACCTCGATCAGGAAAAATACGAGATCGTGCAGTGCATCGACCAGAAGGACTTCCAGCCCCATGCCGTGCGCGCCGCCACCATGTTGATGGACCCGAAGAATAACTTCGTCATCTCGGCGTGCAAGCTGAAGACCCACGACCTGGTCGGCGTCACCCTCTCGCTCAAGAACATCGTGGTCGGCTCCGGCATCAAGGACTCGGGCGCAAGCCTCGGCTCCAGCGGGCCGGGCGGAGGCCGCTCGGACAAGCGCCTCATGCACGGCGGCGGCACCTGGGGCATCAACTACAACCTGTTCGTGCTCTCCAGCATGCTGCACCCCGACCTCGCCGTCATCGACGGCTACGAGGGCATGGAAGGCACCGGCCCGGTCAACGGCACCCCCATCAGCCAGAAGTGCTGCATCGCCAGCCTGGACTGGCTCGCCGCAGACCGCGTCGGCGTTGAGCTGATGGGTATCGACGTCAACAAGATCGGCTACCTGAGCTACTGCATCAAGGCCGGCGACCGCGGCCAGGGCGACCTGAGCAAGATCATGATCGTCGGCGGAGCCATCCACGACTACGCCAAGACCTACCAGTTGCCCAAGACCTGGGACCAGATCACCAGTTGGCAGAAGCCGGCGCTGATGGCGTAGAGCGACTGAGAAATTGCACGACGAAACGCGGATAGGGAGATAGGGCCTATCCGCGTTTCTGTTGCCCCTATCCGTGTTTCTGTTGCCTTAGATGAGTTCGAAGTGTAGTTGGCGGCCAACGGCGGTGGCGGCTTTGGACAACGTGTTGAGAGTAACGGCATCGTTCTCTGGATCGAGCAGGCGATCGAGCGCGGCACGGCTGGTTTGCATGCGCCTGGCCATGTCGGATTTGGTTAGCTTGCGATCCATCATCTCTTGGCTGATCTGGCGGGCGAGCACGCGTTTGATTGCGACGGCGGTCGTCTCTTCGTAGATGCCCTCTTCGCGCAGCCAGTCGTCGAAGCTGCTGCCGATATTCTTCTTCTTCATCGCTCGTCTCCCTTCATCCGCTTCAAAGCCAGATCGATCTCTTGAGCGGGCGTGCTCTGCGTCTTCTTGATGAAACCGTGCAATAGGACCATCTGGCCGCCGGTAACGCAGAAGATGATTCTTGCGATCCTGCCCTGCGTTAGCGAGCTTCGCACTTCCCACAGGCTACGGCCAAGCGACCTTACCAACGGCAGACCCAACGGCCACGCGAATTCCACGTCCTTGATGTCTTCGCCGATGATGCGGCGATCTGGGGGTGGAAGCTCTTTCAGCCACTCCCGGACGGGCTCGCGCCCATTCGCATTGCGATAGAACCGCGCCGGCAGCCGTTTCAAGTCCACCGAAAAGTGTACCATAAATGGTACTCCCGTTCATTGGGCGGATCGCTCGTCCGCCTTTGGCTGCGGGGCTCAGGCGCATCATGTCGAGGCGACGTGATAGATCACGGCTGGCAAAGACGACCCCGACGACGTGGAAGTCGAAGTAGGGTCAGGTTATTGCGTAGAGGTTGTGTCCCTGCGCTTCATCATCCATCAAGCCGTTCAGCTCTTGAGAAGATCCATTTCGTCTCGGCCTTCATCCATGCGAACATGTTGCACGGATGGCGGTGTCGCGGCGCGCTGACACCTCGTTAAATGGCCCGCTGAAGGAGCTCGGAGGAGGAGCGGACCAGCGTCATGACCACATAGATCACGCAGCGACGCCGACGGTAAGCCAGAGGGCGAGTTTAACGTCCCAGCCGTTTGCAACTCCGTTGGCGCCGAAATGGGTTGCGATTTGCTGCGGCAGCTCACGGTAGTTGAAGGCAACGACGAAGATTGCGGAAGAAGGCCCAAGATGCAAGGAGTTCGACGAAACGCTTTCATGTACCTTTGCCTCGCGCGAATTCTACTTGCCGTTCTAAAACAGCCCGTACTTCCTCGGCATCTCAATCCCGAAGTGTTCATACGCCAGCCGCGTCGCCACCCGCCCCCGCGGCGTGCGATCCAGAAACCCGATCTGGATCAGAAACGGCTCGTACACCTCTTCCAGCGCGTCCTGCTCTTCGGCCAGCGCGGCGGCCAGCGTATTCAACCCCACCGGCCCGCCGTCGTACTTCTCGATGATGGTCCGCAGCAGCCGCCGGTCCAGCTCGTCGAAGCCGTGCGCGTCCACCTCCAGCAGCGCCAGCGCCGCCTGCGCCGTTGCGCGATCGATCGCGCCCGCCGCGCGCACCTGCGCATAGTCGCGCACCCGCCGCAGCAGCCGGTTGGCAATCCTCGGCGTCCCGCGCGACCGCATCGCAATCTCCGCCGCGCCGTCTTCGTCAATCGGCACGTTCAGCACCTCGGCCGAGCGCCGCACCACAAACCGCAGCTCGTCGTCGGTATAGAACTCCAGCCGCAGCAGAATCCCGAACCGGCTGCGCAGCGGCGAGCTCAGCAGCCCCGGCCGCGTCGTCGCCGCCACAAACGTGAACGGCTTGATCTCCATCACATGCGTGCGCGCCGCCGGCCCCTGCCCGATGATGATGTCCAGCTTGTAGTCCTCCAGCGCCGTGTACAGCTTCTCTTCCAGCACCGGCTGCAGGCGATGAATCTCGTCCAAAAACAGCACCTGCTTTTCCCGCAGGTTGGTCAGGATCGCCGTCAGGTCGCCCTGAATCTGCAGCGCCGGCCCGCTGGTCTGCTGGAAGCCCACGCCCAGCTCGTTCGCAATAATCGTCGCCAGCGTGGTCTTGCCCAGCCCCGGCGGCCCGAACAGCAGCACATGGTCCAGCGCCTCGCCGCGCGTCTTCGCCGCCTCCAGCGCAATCGCGAGCTGCTCCTTCGCCTTGGTCTGCCCAATGAACTCCGCCAGCTTCGTCGGCCTTAGCTTCAGCTCAAACGCCTGGTCGTCGTCCATGCGCGTCGCCGCCACCAGCCGCTCCGCTCCGTGACCCGCTCCGCGGCGTGGCTCATGCCTCGCGCCTTTTTTCGTGGATTCCACTCAGGGCGATGGTAAGGCGAAGTTCGCGCGGAAGCAACTTTACTTTGTCACCTTGATTTTCGCATCTGTGGTGGTGCGAACGATCACGCCCGCGACGAGTTTGTAGTGAAAGCCGAAGTAGGGCTCGCTGAGGCTGACGGTGAGCCGGGTTTCGGCGTCCGCGGCGGCGAACTGCGCGTGGGGATAGATGCCGGTAGGCAGCAGATTGAGGTGCTCGATCCAGCGCGGGTCGGTGAGGGCGAAGTCGTAGGTGACGTAGTTGTGGTGGAAGAGAGCGCGATACTTGCGCTTGCCTTTGTCTTCCCTGATCCACCAGTAGATTTCGGCGGGACAGATCAGGCACAACGAGGACCGCATGGGCTTGTACTTCAGTTCCCACTCCGCGATGCGGTCGCGCTGGTCGCCGAGAACTCCCTTCGATTTGGCCTTCTCACTGGCCAGGCCGGCCCATCGGCTCTCAACGGCGGGGCGCTCCACCAGGTTCCATTGGACGGGGGCGATTTGCCAGTCTTCGGGGTGGGACCTGGATTGCACGGCATAATGCACTTCGACCTGGATTACGTCGAGCAGGCGAGGCTCTGTGCCGTCGTCGAGGACGTATTCCCGCGGTTCGAGCGCGCCGTCGGCGGACTCGCCGCGCAGGCGAACCCAGGCGCGGTCTTCAATGGAGACGCCGGCGATGCACCGGCCGCCGTGCTTGTAGCTATTGGCGAGACAAACGATGGTCTTTCGCAACTCCGTGCTCCTCGATTGGAGGTTGCCGCATTTCTACAGGTGGATGGATGGTGATGCCGCCCCATTTTTCCGCGAGGTATTCGAGGACGAGGCGGCGATGGCAGTGCTCGGGTGTGGGCTCGCTGCACAGCAGGACCGTGGGCTCGGCGAACTGCGCGCGGTCGAGCTTCGCTTCGATCTTACGTTCGCGCATGAGGGCGAGGAATTCGCGTTCATAGGCGTCCCAGTCGCCTTTGCGTTTTTTGTAAGCATCCAGAATCTCCTGGGTCGGTGCAAGCAGAGGCTCGTGGAGATACTCCGCTCCGCAGATGGTGTCGAGGAAGTAGGCGAGGTCGTCTTTCTTGGCGAACGCCGCGAGCTGCGAGGTGTTATTGAGCCGGATGTCCATCAGGCGGCGGATGCCCGCGGACTTCAGCGCACCGAAAAATTGGGCTGCCGATTTTTGGGTGAAACCGATACTGTAGATCTCCATCTGTCCTCGTCCATTTCGGCGAACAGGGCCGGCTGCGTTTCGACCAATGCCTTGCCGGACGACTGCAGCCACCTGCTCTTCCGCCTGCACCTCGCCGGCGCCACGGATATGCAGCAATTCGGAGCCGCGCTCGACCAGCACACGGCCCACCAGCAGGCGGCGATGGCAATGCGCGGGGTCTTCCTCGCTGCACATCAGGGCAACGCGGAATTCTGCCGCGCCGTGTTCCAGGCGTGCAATGGCCTCAAGGAATTCTGCATCTTTGCCCATCTTTGCGTAGCGGGCACGCCCGTGCTCGTCGTAGTGGTTTTCGTCCCGGGGACGGCCGCCGATGACATCGCCGAGGTAGAGATACTTGATGCCCGCGGCGGCCACCAACTCGCGCAGGGCCTCGCGATCGAACTGCGGCGAGTAGCGCGAATAAGGGGCCGACCGGGTGTCCACCAGCACCTCGATCCGGTGCTGTTTCAGCAGCTCCACAAAGTGCTCAGACGTGTGAGAAGAGTGGCCGATGGTGTAGATTTGCGGCATCGTTCGTCTCCCCCCTCAAGCATCTCACACAACGGCCGGTGAATATTCCGGAACTGCACCGCTCTTACTTCTTCAGCAGCCACAGAATGCATGCGTGCGGCTCCAGCGTCAGCTTCCGCGCCCACCCCGGCTTGCCCCGGTTCTTTCCGTTCCCCGCATCCTTCCTGCCTTCGGCCTCCGCCTGCTCCCCCATTTGGGTCATTGGGCTTTTTCCACAAAGGGCCGACACTGGGATGGCGATGACCGACCGCACAGGAATGTTTTCCCGGTTGGCGACCTGCGCAGGCTCATCCCTGCGTGCCGCAGGCATTTGCTTGCTGGGCGTGGCTGCGTCGATCTCCATCCACGCATCGGTTCCCGCTCTCGCCGCGCCGGCGCAGCGCGCAGCCAAACTCGCTGTGCCGCCCGCGCCTCCGGCCGGCGACTGCATTCGCTCTGTGCGTGCGACCCCGGCCGCCCCGTTCCCCACCGGCGCCAGCGCTCCGCTCCGTCCGCGCGTCAGCGCTCCCGGGCTGTCTGTCGCGCCCCGCTTGTCCCGGCGCATCTTCATTGAAGACACGGTCCCTCCCTCACGCGAAGCGCTGCAGACGGCACGCGTGCAGGCGCCAATCGAGCGTTTTGTTCCGCGCCGTCCGGCGACCGCCGCGACCCGGAACCCCTTCCCCGCCGGCTCCAACCGGCAACGCGCCCCCTAGTCTCTCCGAAAATCGATTCGTTGCATGTCCATCCGGGATGATGGCAGCGCGCTGCTGCCTCAACGTTGCACAACGATAAAGGAGAACCATTGTGAAGCACTCTTACCTGAATAAGACTCCGGCCGCAGTTCGCGGTGCCGTCCTCGCCGATTCGGCGTCGGCGCCGCGGAAGACGCACGGGCCGAGCCTTCGCCATCTGCTGCAGGACGACACCGGCCAGGACCTGATCGAGTACGCGCTGGTCGCGGCCCTGGTCGGGCTGGGCGCGCTGGCTGCGATGAAAGGGCTCAAGAACTCCGTTGGCAACACCTTCAACGGCGTCGGCAACTCGCTCACCAACGCCGTAGCCTGACGCGCAACCAGGATCGTAGCGGCATCACTTCCATCGCCGAGCACGGTGATGTCGCTGTCTGCGTCGTTCGCGGTCGCGCACGCACGCTCGCCTACTTCTTCAGCAGCCACAGAATGCACGCGTGCGGCTCCAGCGTCAGCTCCGGCACCGACTTCAGCTTGCCCAGGTTCTTGCCCGTCCACGCGTCCTTCACGCGATACGTCCCGTCTTCGATGTTGAACGTCTCGAAGCTCGAGTCCACCACCACCTGCGACTCGCCCACGTTGAACAGCGCCAGCGCAATCGACCCGTCCGGCGCATCCGGCGGCAGGTCCGCCGTCCACGCAATGATGTCGCCGTTATGCATCACCTGGCCGCTGCGCGTGGCCGTCTGGTCCACGCCGATCACATCTTTGTTGATCAGCAGCTTGAAGGTCGCATCGCTCAACTGGGTCAGGTTCGCGCCCAGGATCAGCGGCGACCGCGCCATCGCCCACAGCGTCAGCAGCGTCTGTTGCTCGGCCGGCGTAAAGTTCGTATCGCGTTCCTTGCCCCACCCCGGAACCGGCCCCAGATGCCCCAGCGGCAGCATATCCGCGTCCGGCCAGTTGCCCGGCTTGGTATAGGGAGCCCACGCCGCCACCTTCTCAAACTGCCCCACCAAGCTCTGCGGCCACGTCTTGCCCGCAGCGTTCGCCCACACATCCCAGAAGTCGTCGGAGATGCGCCACATATTCGCCAGCTTGCCCACCTCGTCCGCATCGTCCAGCGCCGTCGGCCCCGGCGAGAGCGACAGCACCATCGGCCTCCCCGTCTTGTCAATCGCCTTCCGGATCATGCGTATCTCGTCCGCCTTGTACGGATGCGACGCGATGCAGTCCACCTTGATCAGGTCCACGCCCCAGCCCGCGTACTGCGCCAGCAGCGAGTCGTACCACGCCTGTCCCGCCGCGTTATCCTTCACGCCCCAGTTGGTCGGGTCCCACGGACACGCGTCCGCCGTATCCGCCGCGTCCGCCGCGCGCAACGCACTCCCCGCAATCGGCAGGTTCCGCTCCACACTTGCCCTTGGAATCCCGCGCACAATGTGGATCCCGAACTTCAGCCCCTGCGCGTGCACCCAGTCGCCCAGCGGCTTGAAGCTGGTCGCCTCCGTCGTCGTCAGCAGCTGGTACGGCGCTCCATTCGCCCCCACCGCCGCCTGCATCTGTGCCGGCATCGCCTTGCCCGCCGAAGGAAACCGCGCCGGCACCGGCACATACCGCCCGTTCGCGTCGATCGCGTACACCATCTTCTCCGGGTGCGGCCGGTCCAGCGGATTCACCAGAAACCATCCCTCATCGATCACCGCGTAGTTCCATCCCGCCACGGCGAGTTCATTCCGCAGCACCAGCACGTTGGCGCGAAACTGCTCCTCGGTAATCGTCAGCCCGTACGAGTCCCAGCTGTTCCACCCCATCGGCGGAGTCGCCGCCACGCTCACCCCCGCCGCCGCGCCCGCACCCGCCGCCGTCTGCGCCTGCATCATCCACGAACCCGCAACCACCGCCATCAATCCCACACCCGCACACCAGCCCACACCCGCACACCACAATCTCATTCGAACCTCGCAACCCGTCGCGCCCGCGAAACCGAGCCGCATCCACCATACCGCGACCCAGGCGCGAACGGTGCAGGTATCTCCGCGCCGGTTACAGAAATGGATTCTCGATCTGGATGCCCGCGATCTTCCGGCCGGCGTTCAGCTCGTCGGTCAGAATCGTTCCCGCCCCCGGCTTCAGCGCCGCTGCGCAAATCAACGCATCCCGGAAGCTGATCCTGGCCTCGTCCTCGATCCGGAACGCAGCCGCAATTTCAGCCGCGCCGGTTGCGATCGACCGCCCGCTGAAGTCCTGCACCATCTCTCTCGCGGTCGCCCTGTTTATCCCGCGCGGCTGATCGGGCTTTCCTTGGCCGTTTGCGGCGCCACCGTCCCGGAGGCAGTCCCGCGCGCAGCCTTGCCCGCGCTCGTCAGCCCGCCAGACCTCGGCCCGTTGCCCGGCATCGCCACCGGCTGCTGCAGCGTCACAATCACCGCCGTCGCCGGCGTTGCCCCCGAGCACTCGTAGCTGTGCGGCGTGGACGCGTCAAAATAAACCGCGTCGCCGCCTTCCAGCTGATGCACCCCCGCGCCGTGCCGCACCGTCAACTCGCCGCTCAGCACATACAGAAACTCGCAGCCGAAATGCCGGTGCGACTTCGGCTCGCGTTCCGGCGCGGTCGGCACAAACTCCGCGAAGTACGGGTCCAGTTGCCGGTCGGGCACCAGGTAGCCCAGGCTCTCGAAGAAATACGATGGCTCGTCCACGCCCGTCTGCGGCAGCCGCAGCCGGTCCTTGCCGCGATGCACGCGAAACAGCGTCTGCGCCTCGCGCTCGAAGAAGTAGCTCAGGTCGCGCGAGAACACCATGGCAATCCGCGCCAGGTTGCGCAGCGTCGGCACCACCCGGCCCGTCTCCAGTTGCGACAGAAAGCTGGCCGAGAGCCCGGTGTGCCGCCCCAGCTCCACCAGCCCCATCGACTTCTTCAGCCGCAGTTGTTTGATGCGCTCGCCAATGCGCTTTTCGGCGATCACCGACTCCGCCGCCTCGCCATCCACGGGCGGGCCCGCCGCCTCCGGGACCGGGTGCAGGTTAATCGGTTGAGGCCGCTTCATCGGATTGCCGGGCAATACATTGGAGGTCGCCATTGTTTATGGTGTAAATAGATGTTTTGGTTGCATCAAAGATTCCAGGAATCTCAGGAAATTTTTGGATTGCCTGCCCCGGCCCCGGCAGAGCGGAAAATGCTATAGCCTCTCATTGGATGCATATTTGGTTCCACAAGCGGCTTCCGCCCGTCCGGCGGCGCAGTTTCCCCGCCCAAACCGCGATGCCGGCCGCTACAGGCGCAGCCGTTCTGCTCGCGCTGCTGGCCGGATGCGCCAACCCCGGTCCGCCCCTGCCGCCGACGCTCAAGCTCCCCCAGGTGGTCGAGGCCGCCTCGCTCTCCGCCGTCCGCGTGGGCGACCAGGTCAGCCTGCACTGGACCACCCCCACCCACACCACCGATAAGCTGCTCATCGCCGGCCCCATCATCGCCGTCATCTGCCGCGACCCCGCGCCCGCCGCCAAACCCGCCGCCGCCAAGCCCGCCGTCAAGCTCGCGCCGCCGCCCTGTTCCCCCGTCCTCCGCGTGCCCGTCACTCCCGGCGCCTCAGCCGCCGCCGATCCCCTCCCCGTATCGCTCCTCCACGGCCCCCTCCGCCTGCTCGCCTACCGCGTGGAGCTGCAGAACGCCGCCGGCCACAGCGCCGGACCCTCCGCCGCTGTCTTCGCCGTTGCCGGCGAAGCCCAGACCCCCGTCGCCGGATTCCACGCCCGCCTCACCAAGCCCGGCGTGGTCCTGGAGTGGACCCGCGACACCGCCGCAAGCCCCACCGGCCCCGGCCCTCTCGCGCAGCCGGCCGCCACCACCGTCGAGCTCACCCGCACCACGCTCGCCTCTCCGCCCGCCGCCTCCGCCGCGCCCTCGCCCGCCCGCCCCGCCGCCGGTCCGCAGAAACCGAAAGAACCGCCGCCGCCGGTCCGTTTCCAGGCGGGCGGCAGCGACGCCGGTGGCACCCTCGACCGCACCGCCCAGATCGGCTTCACCTACAGCTACACCGCCGAGCGCGTGCGCCGCATCCCCATCGCCGCCGGCCAGACCCTCGAAATCCGCAGCGCGCCCTCGCCCGCCGTCACCGTCGCCGTCCAGGACATCTTCCCGCCCGAGACGCCCTCCGGCCTGGTCGCCGTCCCGGGATTCTTCCGCCCCGGCGATCAAGGCTCGCCGGGGACCCCGGCCGCCGCAGCCGACTCCGAGCGCCCGGCCATCGATCTCTCCTGGGACCCCGACATCGAGCCCCGCGTCGCCGGCTACCGCGTCTACCGCCGCGAGGCCGACTCCGGCGCGTGGCAACTCCTCTCCCCCGCCCTCGTCCCTTCGGCCGCCTGGCACGACGCCACCGTCATCTCCGGCCGCGCCTACGCCTACCGCGTCTCCGCCGTCTCCACCGCCGGCAACGAGTCCGCTCCCACCCCCGCCGTCACCGAAACCGCCCCCTCCGTCCCCTGATGCGACCCTCCCGGGGTCGTCACAAAATCTGGCGACCACCGGGTGCCCCATGATCGGCGCGTGCTTTACCGCGCCTATCGTGGGGTTTCTCTCTGACCCTCATCCCAACCTCGCCCCCACTGCAACCCGTCATCTCAACCTCGCCCCCCACCCAACCCGTCATCTCGACCGAAGCCGTGCGGCCCCGCCGCGCGGCGAGCGGAGAGACCCCCGCATTGGCCTTTGCCTTTGTTCCTGCCCTCGCCTTCCGTCACCCCCACCCCACCCCCGTCATCTCGACCGGCCCACCCGACACACCCGTCATCTCGACCGAAGCCGTGCGGCCCCGCCG
>CAWBFL010000084.1:0-20900 GCA_963787905.1 uncultured Acidobacteriaceae bacterium
CGTGCCCGCGATCGGCGTCGTCTCGTCCGGACTGATGCGAAAAATATTCTGATCGGCTCAAACTCGCCCAGCTCCGTGCCGAATACGATCGGGTACACCTCAATGTCCCGCCGGTCGAACAAGTCTCTCGACCCGTTCGCCGCATCCGCAAAAAAACTGTCCAGCTCGCCCAGCAGCTTCTGCAACTCGGTGTTGCCGTCGCTCGGCGCCAGCGGCGGTTTTGCCCCGCGCTCAAAGTGCACCCCGCCTCCATATACCGCAATCACCTGCCGCGCTACCTCGTCCGCAATGTCCTGGGAACCGCTCCGGCTTGCCCTCCAGCGGCAGCAGCCGCAGAATCTGCGCGCTGTGCGCACTCCCGAACAGCCACTGCACCCGCTGGTCCCGGCCATCGTCGTCGGCCGTCAGCATGCGCCGGTCGTGCAGCGGTTTCGGCGTGATCCGCCCCAGGCAGTCCGCCGCAAAGCTCGGGTCGGTAATGAAGTCCAGATATTGTCCCCAGCTCGCCGGCGCGCCGTCATGGCCGGCCCACGTCTCCAGGTCCAGCGCCAGCGGCCGCTCCGTCAGCTCCGCGAACCGCGCCGCAATCTCCGCCAGCTTCGTCAGATCGTCCCGCGTCTTCTGATCGTGCGCAACCCCGCCCCGCTGCAGCCGCTCCCGCAGAAAGCGAATCAGCCGCTCGCAATGGTCGAAGTCGAACAGGTCGGAGAAACCGCTTCAGCGACGCATCATTCACCGGCTCCTCCGCCAGCGTCCCAAACCCGCGGTCGCGCCACGTTCCCGCAATCGAACGCAACGCCTGTCCGCTCGCCGACGCCGTATCGACCCCCATCGCCTCCGCCATCCGCTCCGCAATCTGGTCCGTCGCGCCCGAGAGCCGCAGCCGCAGATACGTCGTGTCTTTCAGCGGATCGAACCCCGGCGCCCTGTCCGGTCCCATCTGCAGCTCCACCTTGCCCTCGATATACGTCAGCACCCGCTGCAGCCGCGCAATGTCCGCGTTCCAGCGAATCACGCTCTCAATGTCCTGCCGGATCGTCTCGTAGCGCGGCAGCACCACCAGCGCGTCCAGCGAGTTCTCAACCGCCGTCGGCCGGTTGTCTCCCGCCGCGTCCGGCGGCCGCGTCTTCGTCAGCGTCTCCGGCGCCGGTTCAATGTAGATCAGCTTGCGATCCACCGGCAGGTCCGCGTGCCGCTTCTTGATCGTCTCAATCGCGTACGTGAACGGCTTGTTGTCCAGGTAGCCGCCATCCCCAAACGACCGCTTCGCAAATCCGCCCCGCGGGTCCGAATCCGCCGTGCGATACACGCTGCAGATATCGGCGAACCGCCCTGCCCCGATCATCGCCGCCACCTCATCGCCAAAAAGATCCCCCGCGTAGTTCGGCGCCGCCGCCGCATTCTTTCCCGCCGCCGTCTTCGGCGTCAGGTAGCGGCTGCGAAAATCGTGGCTGCTGTTCACAATCGCAGGAATGTCCCCCAGCTGCATCGGCTCAAATGCCACCGGGAACGAAGACGTGCAGCGTGCCGCGAACGCCAGGAACGGGTCCATCTCCGGTGCGAAGTCGTGCACCGGCCCCGCCTCCGGCGCCTCCTTGTCCGGCAACGTCCGCCGCCGGAAGTGGTACACATTGCGATACCGCTGCTCATTCACGCTCTCATCCGTCAGCGCCACATCCACCACCAGCCCGCGCAGGTCGGTCGTGGTGCAGAACAGGTCGAGATCGTCCACCAGGTGTCCGCACGTCGCCCCCTCCGCCGGATTCATGTTGTTCAGCGCCGTCAGCAGCTTCAGATACATCCAGCGGCTGTTCAGCAGCGACGGCGGCGTCTTCTGCTCAATCCAGCCCGGATTCACCTCCTTGTCGTTCAGCAGCTTGTCCAGGTCCGCCTCCGTGATCCACATATCCGCCAGGCTCTCCAGGGTCAGATCGTTCGCCAGCGCCTTCGCCAGATAGATCGCGTTGATCCCGCCCGCCGACGTCCCCGACAGAATGTCCACCACAAACCGCGTGTGCACCGGCTTCGGCGTCGAGCCAGTCGCCGCCGTTCCCGTCTGTCGCAGCCCCGCCGCCTCACCCGGCGCAGCCCCGCCCGCCCCGGCCTGGCCGCGCGCACTGACCGCTTCAGCCCCGCCAGCCCCCGAATCGTCTTCGCGTCCTGCGGTTCCCCCACCCGGTTCGCCAGGTCGCGGTACACCTCCTGCAACGCCGTCAGCTTCCGGCCCGTCTCCGCCGTCGACTGCACCATGTTCAGCAGCTCCTGCACCACCCCGTTGATATAGATCGTCAGCGACACGCCGCCATAGATCACCACCGCAAAGCGCACCTCGCGTTCAATGTCGTCGAACTCGCCTGTCCCTGCCTTGCCTGGATGCGCTTCCATATCGTTTCGCCTCTCATGCTGGTTGCAGTTGGTTGTCCTGCGTTGTCTCGTCCTGTCCGTCGCTGCCATTGCCCCGCCCCGGCTACGGTCCCTTCAGCCCCGGCTCCACCCACGAAAAAATGAAGTTGCTCAGCGCCGGAAACTGCGTCGCAATCAGCGTCAGCAGCGGGATGCCGATGGTCGGAATC
Source organism: uncultured Acidobacteriaceae bacterium (assembly GCA_963787905.1). GTDB lineage: Bacteria > Acidobacteriota > Terriglobia > Terriglobales > Acidobacteriaceae > Edaphobacter. The sequence goes on from CAWBFL010000084.1 coordinate 2,574, forward strand.
ACCTTGCCGAAAAACTCCGGGTCCAGCTTGCCCGACTCCGTCTCCGTCGTCCGGCTCAGAATATCGTCGCGATGCATCTGCGCGTAGATCGAGACCGTCGCCGCCGAAATCAGCCCCAGCAGCAGGCACAGCGCCAGCAGGATCGCGTGCCGGTTCATCCACGGATAGCTCGTCAGCGCCCACAGCAGCAGCACATAGGTAACCGAAGCGGTTACAATCCGGTTGCGGATCTGGATCAGCGCCATGCGAATGTAGCCCAGGTACAGCAGCGCCGCAAACTCCTCATCCGCCATCCGCACTAGCGCCTCTTCGCGCCCTGGATTGTCCTTGTCAATCGGATACTCGTTGTGCAGTCCCCGCTTCTCCTCCCGTCCCGTCACCGCGCCCTGGTCCATGTCCCACTTTTCGCACAGCTTGACCAGCTTAGCCGTCGCCACCCGCGCCAGTTCTTCATGCACCGTCAGAATGCCCGCCGCGATCCGGTCCGCCCACGCTTCGTCCCGGCCATGCTCTGGCTCGTAATACCGCGCGCGCAGGTTCGTGTACGCCGTTTGCAATTCGCCATCGCCGCCCACGCGTTGGTTGGACTCATTCAGCCGCATCATGTAGTCGAACATCACCTCCGGCGACATGCTGCGATAGCTGGTCCAGATCCGGCGCCACGAGAAGCCCTTGATCCAGCTGAATCCCCAGCGCAGATGCGACTGCTTCAGCGGTTGCAGGCACAGCCGCTCCAGAAACCACCAGCCCAGCACCGCCACCGCGACGTCGTTCACAATCAGCACCGTCACCCAGTAGCTCAGCGCCCACACCACGTAGTCGAAGCGGCCGTGCGCCAGCGAGCGCGGCCCCCACGCATCCGCCAGCAGCAGCACCAGCGCAACCGACGCATCCGCAAACCCCCTCGCCCACCACTTCCAGTTCACCCCGCCCTCGCGCCTCCGCGCGCACCGGTGCTCTCCGATCGTCAGCAGGCTCGTCAGCGGGCTCAGCGACTCCTGGGTCGGGCAATAGCGGTCCTGGTGCCCGTACGGAAGCTGCGGTATGCGATGCCCGAAGAACGCCAGCCGCCCGAATTGGCTATGCAGCCGGAACACCATCGCCCCCAGCAACAGCCCCAGCGTCAGCGCCGGCGAGCTGCCGCACAGCAGTTGCGTGTTGCGATACAGAAAGAACAACCGCTCCGTATAGTAGCCCGGCGCGATCCAGCTCCACAGCCACCGGTCCGCGACGAAGATCAGTGCGCCCAGTCCCACCAGCACCGCCAGCGTCTTCAGCAGCACCCGCCGGCGGCCCGGGTGCGGAACCTCGCCGCAAAACCAGCGCAGCGCCGGCCACGTCGCCAGCAGCGCCGCCAGTACCTGCAGCGCGATGAGGATCGCGCGGAAAGCCCCATGCTGCGCGCTCAAGCCCTCCATCCGCGGCAGCCACAGCAGCCCCAGCGCCGGAATCGCGCAGGCCGACACCAGCGCCTGCAGGCCCAGCCGGTAGGGCCGGTGCTCCGCCTCCGCCAGCGCGTAGGTCCAGGCAAACCGCCGGTCCAGCCGCGCCCAAAACAACGCCGCGCCGTGCCACACCAGCAGCAACCCGATCAGCGCCGCCGCCAGCTTCACCGCCGGGATCACCGTCTTCCCATCCAGGCCCGCCTGCTCCGCTCCCGCGCTCCCGCCCATCGCGCTCTTCGCCGGCGCCGGCAGATTCAGGTCGCCCGCCTCCGGCAGCCCCGCCCCCATCTGGTCCACATCCACCAGCGCGATCGGGTAATACTGCCCATGGCCGATCACCGCAAGCCACAGCGGCGGCCGCACCGCCGCGGCGCCGCCCATCCCCGGCGGCAGCACCGGCGGCCCGTAGTCGAAGAGCTCCGCCGCACCGTCCCGGTACGGCTTCGCCGCCGTCTCCCCGTCCATCCGCGGCAGACGGCTTATCAGGTAAGCCGCCGCATTGTGCAGCCCCTCGTCGCTCTGGCTCTGGAACAGTTGCGGCCGCGCATCCTCCAGCGGCCACGGAGTCGCAACGTACAAATCGTTCAGTCCCGCATCCTCCCCGCTGCGCAGGAACATCAGGTCCGCGTCCTCCACAATCACCGTCAGCTTGGGCGCGTGCTGCTGCAAATACCGCGCCACAAAAATCTCGTCCAGCATGTCGGTCGCGCTCAGCAGCACCACGTCGTAGCGCTCCGACGAGAGCTTGGTCGCAATCAGCGACATCTCCGTCTCCATCGCCAGCGTCGATTGCTCGCCCGAGAACGTCGCCACCGTGTCATCGTCGTCGTGCGTGTCCTCCGCCTCGCTCAGGCTCAGTTGCGTGCGCGGCGAGTTCGACGTGCTCCCGAAGCCCACAATCGAATTCTGTTCGTAGGCCTTGCGCAGGCTCGAAATCTCCCGCGGAAAATGCAGCGTCTGGACGGCCAGCTCCGGCACCTCGCTGGCCTTCGATCGCTCCCACTGTTGCCGGTGGTCGTCAACCATGACCGCTTCCTGCCGCTTCCTTTGCTGCTCGCAGTCGCTCATCCTCGGGGCGCAGGTTGCCGACGAAGCGCACCCCACAGGTCGTTGGCTACCCCAGGGTCCTTGTCACTGTCGGCGCCGAAGCTGCTCTCCGCCTCACTCAGCCGGATAATCCTCTCGCTGTGAATGTGCTTCTTCAGAAAATGAATCAGCTCGAAGGTCTGATAGGCCGAATCGATGCCGAACGAAGTCGCATAGCTCGCGACCAGGTGCCCGCACGCATCCGTCAGCGCCTCCAGCCCTACCATCCGGTCGGCGCTGGTCACCGTGCCCGACGCGATGTCCACCTGCGGCGGCTCATACGCGTCGCAGCCCTGCTGGTCCTGCCCCACGCCGCTTCCGCTCCCAGCTCCTTGTTCAGCAAATGCCGCAGCGACTGCACCGACCCCGAGAACGTCGGCCCCAGAATCGCCAGCTCGCCCGGGTCGATGCTCCCGGACTGCACCAGACTCCTTCCACGTCTCCATCGCCCCATGAAACTGCTTCGGATTCACGCCCGCCGTCGGCGTATCCCAACCACCAGCACCATCAGCTCCGACTGCGGCTCCTGCACGTCCGGCCCGCGAAAGAACAGCACCCCCGGATTCTCTTCCCGCGCCCGTTGCTCCGCGCTATCCGCCTCGCGCTCCTCGTACCGGTCCGAAGCCGCATACACCTTGTTGTCCCACGGCAGCCACGAGTGATCGAACGTCCACCCCAGGTCTCTCCATCGCGTCCTCAATGTCGTCGATGCCCCGGTCGAAGCGCAGCGCCAGGTGCGTGTGCACCGGGTCGGGCAGGATCGCGATCGCCGCATGCAGCCTGCGCCCGTCCGTCTCCGGACACGCAAGCTCCTGCCCCGGCGGCGGCGTCTTCGCGTACTCCTTGCAAAAGCCCTCGATGTTCCGGCCCAACTCCTCCCGCCCAACCTTGCGCCCGCGCTCGGCATACTCCTTCGGAGAGTTGGCATCCGGATCCTTGTTGGAGTCCGCCCCCTTGTTCCCGCCCGCCGGCTTCTTTCCGTCCTCCGGCTTGTTCCCGCCTGCATGGTCCGCCGTGCCCGGCCTCTCGTCCTTCTTCCCCGTTCCATTGTCGGATCGGCGCACCAGGGCCGCCGCCGCGATCCCCGTCGCCGCGCCCGAGCTCTGCAGAAACAACCGCGCCGCCACCGGAGTAGCCGCCACCACCACGAGACTCAGCAGAACACCGGAATTCGAGCGCAACATAGGCCATTCCCGTCGACGGAATTCTTTCCTGCTCAGCCAGCCCCGATTTCTCCTCCAACCCGTCCCGCGCGCATCACCCGATGCTTGCGGCTGCGTCCCCGCCCTCTCTCCTTCACGGAGCCGGAGCCGGAGCGGGAACCGGGGCCGGAGTCGCCGTCGCCTTCGCCACCGGCTTGCCCTTCGCCCCCGCTTTCGCCACCGGTTTCGCCGCTGCCGTCGCGCTGGGTTCCGTGTACACCAGCGGACTGCTGTTCAGCGTGGCGTCTCCCGGCTTCGTGCTCGCCACAAACGTTATCTTCGCGCCCGGCGGTATCGCCTTCACCAGCGTCAGTTGAAAGTCGATCAGGATCGCCGTCGAGCTCTTCGGGATCTCAGCCACGCCCGATATGTAGTCGCTCACCGTCACCGGACTGCCGCTGATCTCCAGGGTCGAAACCGCCAGCGTGCCTCCGCTCAGGTTGGTCCCATTCGCCGATCCATCCACCTTGCCCGGTGTCTGCCACTTGGCGTCGCTCGCAAACGTCACGCTGGTCAGCGTTGGATTCGCAGGCGGCGCGGCATACGTCACCGTGTAAACGTACGCATTGCTGACCAGCGGAGCCGGGGCCGTCCCGCTCGAACTTGAGCTCGCCGCCGCCGCCGGGCGCGTCACCGTAAACGTCAGCTTGGTCCCGCTCGGCATCGTCGTTCCCGCCAGGTTCAGCGTGAACGCCAGGCTCGCATCCGTCGACTTCGCACTCACCGCCTGCAGCGACCCCTTCGCAATGTACTTCGTCTGGTCCGTGTCCCCGTTCGGCGCCAGAAACTCCGTGATCGCCACCGTCCCGCCGCTCAGGTACGTCCCCGTAATCTCGCCCGTCACCGCCTTCGGCCCGGCCGCCGCCGGTGGTGGTGCCGCCGCTGCCGCCGCAGGCACAGCCGCCGCCGCCGCAGGCACAGCCGCCGCCGCCGCAACCGGTGCGCCCGCCGCCGCCGCCGCCGGTTTCGCCGCCGCCGCTGCCGCCGGTACAGTCCAAAGCGCCGCCCCGCTGGCCTCATTGTCGAACGCAACCTTGTCGATCGTCGGCCGTACCGAGTTCACATCGATCGTCATAATCCCGCGCGCCACAATCTTCACCGAGTTCAGGCTGGCATGCGCGAACAGGTACTTCTCCGCCAGGACCCGCTTCAATTCATCGCCCGAATACGGGCACATCTCTCCCGGACAATCCGCAGCCAGCTCCGCCAGCAGCACCGCCGAATCGAACACGGGCGCAGCCGCCGGAGCCGCCGCCGCACCAGCACCAGCACCAGCCCCCGCGCCAGCCGCCGGCGCCGCCGGCACACCGGCCGCTCCCTTGTCCGCGTCCGCCGCCGGCGTAACCGAATCCCTCGCCGCCACCGCCAGGTTGTACAGCGAATCCCGCAGCGGCGCCAGTTCGTCCTTCTTCCCCCGCGGAGATCTCTTGTCCGTCCACGGTCCCGTGCCCAGCGCCCCCGACTCCAGCCACGCTTCCGCCGGGTTCAAAAATACCGCCGAGTCGGTCAGAAACAGCTTCTGCAGATTCGGCGTCAGGAACGTCGCCAGCGGAAAAAACGCGTAGTACGACCCATGGTCGTCTTTCGCAATCGCCGTCGACTGGTCGGTCCGATACCCCAGCGACAGCAGAAACTTCTCCTGGTCCAGCCGCCGGTCCGGCCACAGCTTGCTCAGGTTCTGCACAAACGCGCTGTTGTACGCGCCAATCCCCTGCGCCGCGCCCGCCGAGCCCACAAACGCATACCCCTGCGCCACCTGCCCGATCAGCGTTAACGCCTGCACCACCTTGTTGCGCGGCGAAAACACCGAGTCCTCCACCTCCTGGTCCTGCACATCCAGCGCCCCCACCGTCGCCACCTGCCCCGGCAACGACCCCATCGTGTATGGATCCGCCGCAGGCTTGATCGGGCACGCATTCACCTCTGGCGCAGCCGCATCCAGAGCAGCCGGTACCGCCGCGCTCGCAGCCGGCACCGCAGCCGCAGCCGGATGCGCCGCTGCCACAGCGGCCTTAGCCGGCTCCGCAGCCTCCGCCTTCGCAGCCGCAGGCGCCGCCGCCGCTCCACTCGCCGCCGGCGTGCAGTGGTTGGGATAAACTCCGCTCAACGCCCACTCGCTGTAATCAAAATAAATGTTGTGCAAAATGAACTGCTGATTCGCGCAGTGGTTCGAGATCGTCGTCTTGATCACCGCGAAGTTGTCCGCCACATAGCCGCCAAACAACATCCCCGCCGGCTTCCGCGGCAGCAGCACCGCCTCCACCGTGATGCAGTCATTCACCGTGCTGGTCGCATTCAGCGGAATCGTATTGGCGGGAACATCCGCCTGATTCGCCGCTTTCACCGCGACCGCCGCAAGCGCCGGAGCGCCCACCGCCGCCGCCAGCGCAAGAACCAACCAGGACTCCATCCAACCGGTCAATATGCGTCGCATCTGCCACTCTCTTTCCCGAGTCCGGACCGGGTGCACCGACAGCACCTCCCGCATCCGGCATCCCGGCTACCGCGAATGATTTTGAAATCGAATAATGGGAGAAAGAGGCGTCGATGCAGCATCCGCACCGGCTTGGCCTAAACCCCGTACTCTGCGTATGGCGAGGGCCCGTGCTGCGAAAGACTGCCTGCCGTCAGGCGCTGCAAAATACCGTTCCTGCACGCTTCGTTCGGCAAAGCGAAATGCCATCCCTGGCAATCAGGTCGGCATTCTGGCATCTGTTCCTGGCGATGGCTCCACGAATATCGCACGGCCCGCCGCGCAAGCCCAAAGCCGCGTTTCCTGCATTGCCCATAAGCAACACCCGCCCTCGCGCCCGCAGCCGGATCGCGCATCGAGCTCCCTCATCCCCACCCCAACCCGCACCCCGGCCGGCTCGTTCGCCAAATCAGCCTCGTCGCGCCACACGCGGCTGGAACTCCTCCTCCAAATTCACTCGCGCGGTTCTTGACTCGCTCATTCCACCACCTTCCCGGCTCTGAACTCTCGCTACTAATTCGAAAGGCCCTTCGGGATTCACGAAAATAAGAATTGTTGCTTATAAGCATCCGGCGCCTCGCTTTTCAACTCTCGAACAGATCAGCATCACTCGCTGGATCTGCCGCGCCATAGCTTGGCTTTCTGATTCCGTGCCAGCCGCACTCGAGCTGAAGCCCGGAACCCACGTGGTCCGACTTGGCTGTCGACCGACCGCATATTTTGGTCTGAGCTGAAATGCGACATTCTTCACGCCCATCCGCCAGCGCGTCTGCTCAGGGGAGCAACCTTTAGCAATTCCCATTCCACTCATTTCCCAAACTGCACCACTACCGGGCCAGTGCATGGTGATCTGACCGTCCGCCGTCGCGGTTCTCACCAAGTCCTCATAGGTGGCAATTGCCTGAGCGAGATGGACCTGTGTTGCGAACCGCTGATGATTCTTTTCAAGAGCTGCCGGAGGGATAGGAAGGGTGGCCTGCGATCCACCTCATCTGGAGAACTGTCCTGTGGCAGTGGCTGAAACGACTCGATAGTCTGGAAGTTCATCTTCGTCGCCGTGGCCGCTCAGTCCCTTGTTGGCCCACGTCTTGAGCCGGTCATTTTTGATCTGGTGGGCAAGGACGACGCACTTCCTGAGCAGCACAGTAATCGATTGATCTGTGTTGGTGGCAAGTTCGATGATGTCGTCAAGTAGCATTTTCTTAAGTTTACTTCGTAACGATAACTGCCGATAAGCCGGCCAGTGGTCAGAAATCCTGAGCTAGCCATGATGCATGGGTTCCCGGACCCTGGGGCGTTTATGGGGAGTAAGCCTAAGAGTCGCGGAACCAAGGCTCGATGAGTGACTCGGCCTGAAGTCGTCAGCCGAGTTGAGGCTGAGCTTTGCGGCGGAGGTGCATGTCCTCCCAAAAGCTGATCCGAGCAGGAGGGAATCCTGACTAAAGCCGAATCGTGCGCCATCTGCGTGTTACAGGAGTGTGGTACGTTAGCGGCCATGCGATCATTGCATCTCGCTCCCTTACTGTTCATCTCAACGGTCTGTGCCATGGCGCAGGTCGGCGGCGCACAGTCCAGCCCTCCCTGCACTTCCACCGTTGTCGGCGACCTGCGCATCGAGCATTTCGACAGCAAGGTGCTGGGGGCACCGCAGACACTGCGCATCTGGCTGCCGGCCGGTTACAGCGATGCCGCCAACGCGCAGCGCAGCTATCCTGTGCTCTACGCATTTGACGCACAATCGTTCTTCGATCGCTGCACCAGCCCGTTCGACAACGAGGTGCAGATGGATGAGACCCTTACCCGGCTGATCGCTGCGGGCAAGGTGGAACCCATCATCGTGGTCGGCATCGATTTTCCGGTGCAGCCCTCACCTGCCGCGTCGTCTCATCCCCCGCTTGACATGAAGGCACGCAGCAGCATGCTGGTGGAGGATCCCGACGACTCCGCCGAAAAACTCTACCGGTTTGAATTTGAGCCTCACGGACAGCGCCTTGCGCCGTTCTTCACCACCGAGTTGATGCCACACATCGAGCAGGAATTCCGCATCAAGAAGGGCCGCGCCTTTACCGCAATCGGTGGCTTCTCCTACGGCGGCGTGGCGGCGGTCAACCTGCTGGTGGAACTGCCAACGGTCTTTGGGATCGGTTGGATTGAAAGCCCGAGCGCCTCACCGGGCAATGGAGCGTTGGCCCGCCGTACTCAGTATCTGGCTACCGCGCCGTTGCGCGCCTACGTCGGGGTCGGAGACCGCGAGACGATCAAGTCTCACAAGGCGATGAGCGACGCCGGCATGGATCCCGATGCCTTTGATCGCAATTTCGCGCAAAGCGCCCGCGTGATCGCGGACAACTTTAAGGCCGCGGGCGGCGGCGCTCCCCAGGTACTGTTCGTGGAAGAACCGCAGGCCGACCACAGCGAAACCAGCTGGGCCCGCCGCTTTCCAGCCGCGATCACATTCTTGTTCCCAGCGCAGATGTGAGGCTCTCCGTCCTGAGGAGGGTGTGAAGCGCGCGCTGGGAATCGCATAACATGAACTGCTGTCGTTCCCTTTTGATGCCAAATCGACATGTCACTTGCCGACGCCAATTACTCCTCGTAAGTAGGCTAGTGTTCGCTGATCTGGTCAGAATGGGATAACTGCTGCGACAGATGAAGCCGCAGAGCCAGTACAAACGAGATGCGGAGCCAACTGAGGGGGCATCGCAAGAGATGTCGACGGATGGCTCGCGGACCAGCTGAGTGGAGGATGCTATCGTGCGGGGTGCGGAATGAGCTTAGCGGGCAGGCCCCTCGACCGGCGAAACATCGGGTTTTGGTTGAAGTGGCTATACTACGGGCTGGACGATTGGGCATTTTGGGGAATGCCCCCGGTGCGGAACGGATGTGGGCGCTGAGCCTAACGAAGCCGCGACTGAGGCTGCAGCGGGCTATCCATCCTCCCCGATGTTGAAGTCAAAGCCACCCGGCTGAGCCTCATCTTCAGCCGCCGGAGGACGTGAACTGGGTGGTTGAAGCGCAGCTTTGAGGCGGCGTAGCAGCTCCTTGCCGGCACCGGTAGTTGCGAGCCTCTTGGTCCGCGGATCAGAGCTCTCACGTGTCTGTGCCAGCAGCCCGGCGGCGACCAGGGAGCTGACCAGTTTACTCACGACGTCCTTGGGGAGCGCTGTCTCAGCGACCACGTCTTTTTGGGAGACACCCGCGATGCTGTCAGCAAGCGTAAGCAGATAGATCACCCTGCCAGGGGATCCCGCAACGCGCTGCTCATTAAGAGCGCGCTCAACCCTCATGACCTGTTGTGCAAACTTCTTCAGGCTGTTAGCAGTTGCCATATCGCAACTATAGACTGGAGGCGTTGAAAAACCAGCTTCATCGGGATAGTTGCCGCTTGGCAACTATGCTTAGTTCTTGCAGCGGATCCGGCGCTCAAGAAGAGGGACACAGGGGTGATGACGGGTGGGCCCGATGGCCATTCCATACCGGAAGACGGGTGTGCCAGGACCGGCTGGACTGAGGTGTTCAAAGGCCCTTTTCCGGTGACATTTCCACCGACAAATCTCGGGTTTTGGTGAAGATTTCTATACTGCGGGTGGAGCGTTTAGGAAGATTGGGGAAGCCTGCAGGTGCGGAATGGTTCATAACTTCCAGTGGTACCTCCAAACCCCATAGGGAATGGCTTCCCGGATGTAAAAGCGTCAACACAAATCCCGGTGCGACACTTAATTATTTTCATCCCCTCTGCTGACCCCGTTTCTCCCCCTCCTGCGATACCCCCTCAGGTACCCTCCCATCCCCTGTTCCCGGACCCTTCGCCGAGGTGCAACTCCAGGCGTCGGATGATCGGATGACCGGTGATACCGGTGATATAGACCAGCAGACCGGGTTCGACCGTAGCGGCGTCGGCTTCTATATACAGAGGCCTGCCGGTGGGTTGGAGAACGTCGGAGTCGTGGGGATCTGCATAGCAGGAATCGATGAGCCGCGGAACTGGGGCGAGAGATGCGGAACTAGGCGTGGGTGACAGGACGTGTCTGAGCGGAGGACCTGGTGGCCGGGAGCCGATGGGGGATGGGAGGAACCGAGCTGACCGAGGAGAAGCACGTGCCGGGGATGGGATAGGGCGGGCAAGTAGACGGCGTAGCCAGGTCGAGAGAGATGCGGGAGCTGGGACTGAGAGCGGACATCGCGGGAGTAGGGAGCTACATCTGCCAGGATGCGCAGCTTGGTCAGGTCCGGGTAGTCTTCCGGGTTGATGCCTTCGAGCTCTGCGTGGAGGGCTGCGTAGCCGGCGCCGGGCAGGCGGGCATAGCACTCGTCGATCTTGGGGTAGGGATCTCCCTTCTGGAAGTTGATGAGATGGTCTTCTCCTGGGATCGAGGGGTGCATCTGGTTGGCGATCTCGTTGACCTGGGGAGTAAAGCCTTCGTGTTGGACAGATCGAACGACTCTTTTTGTGAGTTCGTATATATCTCCGACATATCTAATGAGCTGAGAATACCCACCATGAAGCGCGCCGCCCTATATATGAGGGTCAGCACCCTCGATCAGCACCCCGAAACCCAGCTCTATGACCTCCTGCAGATGGCCGAACAGAGGGGTTACCAGATCGTGGAGCGCTACGAGGACCGGATCAGTGGAGCGAAGGCCAGGCGCCCTGGACTCGATGCCCTGATGCGAGATGCTCGCCGCGGTCAGTTCGACGTCGTCCTGGTCTGGGCATCGGACCGGATCGCCAGGTCGGTAAAACACTTCCTCGAAGTGCTGGACGAACTCAACCGGCTCAACGTCGAGTTCATCAGCTTCCGCGAACAGATCGATACCGGCGGGCCGCTGGGCCGCGCCGTCGTGATGATCATCGGAGCAATCGCAGAGCTCGAACGCAACCTGATCATCGAGCGGGTGCGCGCCGGGATGCGGCGGGCCAAGCTCGAAGGGCGGCACCTCGGACGAAAGCCACTCGTACTGGACCGCGCGGCCATCCTGCATGACCGCCAGCTAGGCCATAGCCTGGGGCCGCTGGCCAAAAGCCATCGGGTGTCGAGAACGACCATCCACCGGGGCATCCGGGATGCTGTTCCACAAGGCCTCGAAAAACCCGCCGCCTAAGCCCCAAGAAATCAGTGGCCGGATCCACCGAACCGGCTGTTCCAGAAGGTGTGGGTTGTGAAACAAATCTGCATCAGATTCATCAAGCCCAGCCTGCCACCACAACCTGAGAATCGAAGTCGCCGAGAGCGCGAACTTTGCGTGCAGCCGGAGCAGCATCTTGCAATGCAGCTTGGCAGTCTCCAGGGGGTGCTGGTCAAATGTATCTCGCTGCTCATGCTGGGTGGCATCGTCTCGGCACGCACTCACATGGTTCGCCATCTGACTGCAGGCGAACAGTTGGTGAATGAAGAAAGGTTGCGTTAGTGTATCCGGCTTGTTTCTGGGGAGAGGTGTCTCCCACCCGAAACAGTTTCTTGTTGCTTAACTTTCAGGTTAAGGAGTAGCTCTGCAACGGACCTCTCACCTCCGAACCGGATTGACTGGGCCAGAGCCTTCCTCATCGCTGACAGGTGCGAGCACAGGGGGGCATATGAAGGGGTCTGTTCTGGAAGGCATGGCCGGTCCGGGAATCCGTTTCGCTTTTCTCTCCTTATTCATCTTGGGCGTTGCCATTCCCGCCTGGGCGGGGCAATCGGGCACTGCTCCTCCGTCCACTCGTGCCGTCGCTGCCTCCGTCGCGTCCGGGGTGGCTGCGCCGGCGGCCAAGCCTCACGCTCCGGCCGGGCAAGCAGTTTCGGCTGGCGCACCAGGGGCCAAGGGAAGCCAGGAGGGAATCAAGATCCACGGCCACTGGACCATCGAGGTGAAGAATCCCGACGGCAGGCTGGTGACGCATCGCGAGTTTGAGAACTCGCTCGCCCCCGCCGGCGCTGGAGCGTCGCTCTTGGCCGCTATCCTGGGCGGTGTTGCAACTCCGGGCAGTTGGATGATCCAAGTCAGGGACTCAGCCACTAACACTACGAACGTTGCCAACATGATTGGCATAGCACAGTTCAACACCTACGCTTATTCCTATTGCAACGGCAACGCCGGGCCTTACTATGAGGAGAATTGTTCCGCAACGCCGCTGGTGGTAACCGCCCCCGTATACAATCTCGGCAGTTCATCAGGAAGTCCCTCTTTTTACGGGAACCACCTTGACCCTGGCTGGATCAGCAGCAGTGCCCGCGGCCTTCACTGCTGCTTCCATCGGCTATGTCGAGACAGACAACATCCCTTGCACGGGGTCCACGCCTCAAGCGTGTCTATTGCTCCCCCCCAGCGCGCCCTCCCCGGGAGGGTTTTTTACGTTCACCGAGAGAAACCTAATTGGCCCCGACGCTAACGGCGACCCACCGCCGGTGCCCGTCGCCGTCGGGCAAACTGTCAACGTAACTGTAGTGATCAGCTTCCAGTAGCTTCCGGCAGTGTCCCTCGGGCTTTGCAGTCCGGAGGTGACGTGAAGGCACAGGAGGCTGAGAGATGAGTGGCGGCAGGCGGAGCGGCAAATTCGGGAGGCGAGCGGCAGAAGTTTCCTGCGCTGCGCTCCTGTTGGCCGGGCTGGCGGCAGGGAGCCGCTGGCATCGCTCCGCGACGTTCGCCCACGCGGTTCCGCCGGAAACAAGTCAGGCGTCGAGCGCTCTCACTGCAAACCGCCCTTCGAGCGCGCCCCAGCCGGCCGTTCAATCGGCCCCGACCGCGCGGCATTGGGCGAAGCAAGCCCAATCTTCCAAGGCCGGCGCTTCCGCACTTCACGCCGCTGTGACGCCGCCGGCGGTGAAACCGCCAGTATCGGGCGAGCGGGCGATGCAAGCGTACGCTGCGCTGCCGATGTCGTTTGAGGCAAACAAAGGCCAGAGCGATCCGCATGTGAAGTTTCTTGCCCGCGGACCCGGCTACACGCTCTTCCTCACGGAGAAAGAGGCTGTGCTAACGCTGCCGGACGATCCCGTCACTCCTCTAAACGCACACTCAAAGCAAGCCTCTGCGCGGAATGGGGTCCTTCATCGCAAAGTGATTGAATCTCCCCGGCCGGTGCGCTCGGTGCGGCTGAAGTTTGTGGGTGCGAGCACGCCAAAGGCAATCGACGGCCGGAATCAACTACCCGGCAAAACGAATTACTTTATCGGGAACGACCCGAAAGAGTGGCACACGAACGTGCCGACCTACTCGGCGGTTGCGTACAGCGGTCTCTATGCCGGTGTCGATGCGGTCTTCCACGGCGACAACCAGCGGCTGGAATTCGATTACAACGTGGCTCCGGGAGCCGATCCGCATGCGGTCGCGCTGCAAGTTGAGGGGGCACAGCGGATTCGTTTGAATCGCGCGGGCGATGTTCTGCTTGGCATCGATGCAGAGCGCGATGTGGTGATGGGCAAACCGCACATCTATCAGCAAACGAACGCAGGACCGCGCGAAGTGGAGGGGCATTATGTGCTCACGGCCGGCAACCGGATTACGTTCGCGGTTGGCCCGTACGATCATGCACAGGCGCTGGTGATCGACCCGATCATCTCCTATTCCACGTACCTGGGGGGCAGTCTGGAAGACTTTCCGTTTGCAATCGCGGCGGATTCATCGGGCAGCGCGTATGTCGTCGGCGAGACCTATTCCTCGAATTACCCAACCACCTCGGGCTCATATCAGCCGTCCTGCCTGGAGGCCGGAAAGATGACGTGCCCGCCGGGAACAGCGTATGTTACCAAGCTAAGCCCGGATGGCAGCTCACTGATTTACTCCACCTTCATCAACGATCGCACCAGTCAGGACTATGCAACCGGAGTTGCCGTTGATTCGTCGGGCAGCGCCTACGTGCTCGGCGCCGAGAGGGGCGAGGCGGATTTCCCAACGACAGCAAACGCCTACCAGCGCACGTGCAACGGCGGAGGGAGCCTAGGCACGCAAATGTTCGTTGCCAAGCTGGATCCCACCGGAAGCACCCTGGAATATTCCACTTGTCTGATGAATTCCACTCCGACCCAGGAGAATCTGTATTCGATTGGAGACTCGACCCCCGGCGGAATTGCTGTGGACAGTTCCGGCGACGCGTACGTAACTGGATCGACCGATCTTGCTCAGGACTTTCCCACCACCCCGGGAACGATTGAGCCGAACTGTGTCGAGTATCAGTCGGAAGGCTGCCTGGTGGAAAACGACCCCTTTGTGGTCGAGTTGAACCCTGCCGGCACCGGCGTTTACTACTCGACGTTTCTTTCGGTTGGGGCGGCCTCGACGTCCGTAACGACTTCGGGCATAGCCGTGGATTCGTTGGGAGATGCCTATGTGATTGGCGAGGACAATGATTCGGGATTCCCGGCTGGTTCTGGCCTGATCACCACGCAGGGGTCTTACCTGCCGACTTGCACCAATGCCTGCGGTGGATTTGTTGCGGAGATCAACAGCAACGGCACAGCCTTGGTTTACTCCACGTATTTGGCGAATGTCAGCGACTACGTCAACCCGGCGGGGATCGCGGTCGACCAGAACGGCGAGGCGTATGTGACCGGTTACACCGACTCTACCGATCTTGCGACTACGCCGGGCGTGCTTCAGGGTTCCTTCACCGCGCCGGGTGCGTCGATGGCGAACGGGGAGGACGGATTCGTCATCAAGATGGCGGCCCTGGGTAAGTCCTACGTATACGCCACTTATCTCAGCGGGATGTCCTACGATACGGAGGGTGGGGGAATCGGCGTCGATGCGGCGGGAGATGCCTTTGTCACCGGGATCGCAGATCAAGGATTCCCGACAACACCGCTCGCGTGGGAGACCACGGCTGTGGCAGGGCCGAACCAGGCATTCTTTGCCGAACTTGACCCGAATGGTGCGACGCTGTTGTATTCGACGTACCTGGCGGGGACCACGGGCGATTCCTTCAATATAGCGGCGGGGTCCAGCCAGGGCGTTTCCTATCTGGCGACGGACCCGCTGGGCAATGCCTACGTGATCGGGCAAACCGAGTCGCCCAACTTTGCGACAACCTCCGGAGCGTACCAGAGGAATACGCCGATCGCGAGCGGAGGCACGGGCGCTACCGGTTTCGTCGTCAAATTCACGGTTCCGCAACTCGCTGTCTCGCCGGGGACACTTGCGCAGGGCAGCCCGAATACCGCGTACTCGCAGATCAATCTCTCGGCGACGGGAGGCCTTGGGATTGTGACGTTCAGAGTGACGGCGGGATCGCTGCCCAATGGAATGACGCTGACCTCGGCGGGCGTGCTTTCCGGAACGCCCACGCAAAACGGCACATTTCCCATTACCGTCACAGCCACGGATGCGTATGGCGATACCGGGACCAAGATTTACTCGCTGCAGATTGGATGCCCGACGATTACCGTCGGTCCAACTACGCTTGCCCCCGCAACCGACGGCGTGCCATACAGTCCGGTCACCTTCACAGCTACTGGTGGTGTCAGCCCAATCATGTTCGGAATTACTCCCGGCTCCTTGCCGTCCGGATTCAACTTCGTTGCAGGTGTTCTCAGCGGAGAGGCCACCACCCAGACGGGCAGCTTCCCGCTTGTCATCACGGCAACCGACTCGAATGGCTGCATGGGCACGATCACCGACACCCTGACAATCAACGCGTTCGGGGGACAGCCGGCCGTAGTGATGGACAACGAGACCATAACAGTGACAGACACGGTCCCTGACGATCCCGAGACGATCGCGGTAACGGATACGGTGTTGGTCAGCGCCTCTTCGGGCTCACTCACGCAGACAATCACCTTCCCGCCGCCTCGGCCGGTCGTCTATGGCTCAGGGGCCATTGCATTATCCGCCACCGCCAGTTCCAGCCTGCCTGTGAGTTTTAGCCTTGTGCCGGGCTCCACGGGCGGGGCGCTCTCAGGTGCGAACAGCAACATCCTAAACATCACTGGCGCAGGCCTGGTGAGGGTCATTGCGTCCCAGGGAGGCAACAGTAGCTATGCACCGGCGTCCAGCGTTGAACAGGATATTACGATCTTGCCTGCGACCCTGATCGTTACCGCGTTGCCTGCAACTAGAACCTACGAAGGCCCCGACCCGACGTTCACAACGAGTATTACAGGCCTGGTGGGTGCCGATACGCTGACCAACGTCCTTATTGGGAGCCCGACATTCAGTGTCGCCTCGGATCTTGGCACTACGCCGGCCGGCACCAACCTCACCGTCGATCTTAACGTAGGCAATCTCACACTCAATTCTCCCAACTACGTATTATCGTTAGTTCCAAGTACGCTTACTGTGGTCTGCTGCCAAGTCCAGGCGATCGCACCGGCTTCCGTGTTGCCCGCGGGTTTCCATCTTCCTGTTAGCACACCCCTTTCACTGACGGCCACCGCATCGTCGGGCCTGCCCTTGACCTACACGGTCATCTCAGGCCCAGGAGTCATCAACACTGACCCTGCCGGCGGCTTTACGCTGACTGCAACCGGTAGCACCCCCGATCACGGTGCAGGTGAACCAGGCTGGAAATAACAACGTCGCGCCAATCACAGGCGTCACTTTCACCGTCAATGGGCCAGTTACGATCAACCCTGGCACAATCGTGCCCGCCGCCGTTGTCAGCGCAGCGTACGGCCCGGCCAGGTTCACCGCGAGCGGCGGCACGGCGCCTTATACCTGGAGTGCCACCGGATTGCCGCCAGGCCTCACCATCGGCAGCTCCACAGGCATCGTCTCCGGCATACCCAACTCAGCCGCAGGCTCACCTTACACAGTCGTCATCACGGTTAAGGATTCGCTCGGCAGCACGGCGTCCATACCCTACACCATTACGGTGTTGCCATGAAGAACGGCCAGTTGGCAGGCAGCAGAACGGATCAGCGAGGTTCGCAAAGGCATGAGGATGCAGACGCGATGAGAACACGGAAGACCTACACACGGATTGGTGTGGCCGGACCTCTCGCAGGTCTCGGGGCCCTGGCGCTTCTCCTGGCCGGGTGTGCGACCAACCGTGGAGAGGATTCTGCAACTGCTGTCCCTGCGCCCATACCTGCCAAACGCATTCCCTCGGGCTCGGTCTATGGAGGCCAACAGCCGGTCTCCGGAGCGACCATCCAACTCTATGCTGTCGCCACCACGCCAAAAGGAGCAGCAACCCCTCTTATCAACGCGACGGTTACAACAGCTCAGGACGGAACCTTCACCATCACCGGGGACTACAGCTGCACAGGCAATCCCCTCGTCTACATCGTCGCTATCGGTGGCAATCCTGGCGGCGGCAACAATTCCGCTCTCGCGCTGATGGCCGCTCTTGGCCCCTGCAACAACCTGACTCCGTCCACGTTCATCTCCATCAACGAGCTCACCACCGTTGCCTCGGTCTATGCGCTAGCGCCGTTTATGTCCGGTTATACGAACGTGGGCGCCTCGAGTACCAATGCGGCCGGCATTGCAAACGCCTTTCAAACCGTGAACTCACTGGTGAATACCGCGACCGGTACCGCCCCTGGCCCTGGTCTGCCCGCCAATGGAGCGGCGCCCACAACGGAGCTCTTCACCCTGGCCGACATCCTCTCGAGCTGCGTCAACTCGAACGGTGTGGGCTCACCCTGCACGAGCCTGTTCAGCGCGGCAACCCCAGCCGCCGGCACTGCTCCAACCGATACCATCGGCGCCGCTCTGAATATTGCGAATTATCCGGGTAACAACGTGATTGCACTCTTCAGTCTCGTCGCGCCCAACCCTCCGTTCCAGCCGACCGTCGCAACTGTGCCTAACGACTGGACCGTTGCCGTCAACTATGCCGATCCAAGCTTGCAATCGCCATTCGGCCTTGCCATCGACGCGGCCGGCAACGTGTGGGTGACCAACGAAGGCGGCGCTTCAGTGACGAAGCTCAGCCCCGTCGGCGTGGTGCTTTCCGGAGCGACTGGCTTCAACGGCGGCGGGCTGCTCGCCCCCAAGGGAATCGCCATCGACATGAGCGGCAACGCCTGGATCGCGAACGCCGGCGGCAGCTCTGTCGTCAAACTCAGCGCCGCGGGCTCCGTCCTATCGGGCACCGGCGGCTTTACCGGCGGAGGTATCAATGCACCGGTCGCCCTGGCTCTGGATAGCCAGAGCAATGTGTGGGTCGCCAATTTCAGCGGCAATTCGGTCAGCGTATTGT
>CAWBFL010000085.1:0-44319 GCA_963787905.1 uncultured Acidobacteriaceae bacterium
CCGTGCCTTGGCTAATCTGCACTGAATAGGCTTCACTGCCGGTGAATGGACCGCCGCTTCCTGCCGGAGTTGAATCCTCTGCTTGTACCGTGAAATTGAAGGTGCCGACCGCGGTCGGTGTCCCGGAGAGCACGCCGCTAGAACTCAAGGTCAAGCCGGCAGGCAGAGTTCCGCTGATCGTCGAGTAGACATACGGGCCGGTTCCGCCAGTTGCGGAGACGTTCTGGCTATAGGCAACCCCAACGGTTGAGTTAGGCAGCGATGTAGGCGAAAGCGAAATCGAGATTCCTGACGTCGCCGTTCCAGTAACCCCGATGGATTGCTTCGCCGACGCGACATTGAGACTATTGTCCGTGAGCCCGTAGGATTCGCTGTGTGATCCCGTGCTGAGCGGCAGGAAGCTGATTCGGAGAGCGCAATTGCCTGCGGCCACAAGCGTTGAGCTTGAGGTGCAGTCATTCGGATTTCCGCTTGACTGTGGGAAATCAGTCGCAGCCGTCAATCCAGAGAGCGTGAGGCCAGTGTTCCCGTAATTCTGTACGGAAACGGTTTTTGGGCTGTCGCTGCTCGTGTTGTTTACGACGGTGCTGGCAAAGCTCAGGCTTGGCGCGTCTGAATAGTCTTGACGAAGCAGTTCATTGTCTCTGAGATCAGTAATGTAGAGGTTTCCAAGCTGATCCAGAGCGACGGCAGCTGGATGGTTCAGGCTGCCCAAAAGCTGCGATTGAGTAAAGCTGCCATTGGAGGCTTGGTCCAGCACCACACGGTCGTTGCCTGTGTCGGCAACATAGACATTTCCGTTGTCATCGACCGCAACACCGGTCGGAGCGGATAAGTTGGTGTCGACTACGGTTTGCGTGTAGCTGCCGTTGAAGTAGACCTCTTCTACAACGCGATTGTTGACGGTGTCTGCGACATACACGTTGCCGTTCAAATCGACAGCCAGGCGCGCCGGACTATCGAGCCCGCCGACCAGCGTGCTCTGCGTGTATTTGCCTCCCGAGGAGGTTTCGAGGAGGATGCGGTTATTGCCAGAATCGGAGATGTAAACGTTGCCCGCGCCATCTACCGCAACCCCATCGGGACTCGATAGACCGGTGGCGACGATGGTCTGGGTGTATGAGCTGCCTACAAGAGTCTCCTTGAGCACCTGGCCGCCAGTTGTATTGGCGATATAGAGATTTCCGGCTCCGTCAATCGCAATGCTCGCGGGTCCGTTCAATCCACTTACTGCGGTTGTCTGGCTATATGTGCTACCGGAAAGCGTCTCCTTCAGAATCTGATTGTTGAGGGAGTCGACGAGATAAATATTGCCCAGGATATCGACCGCCGAGTCGCTGAAGCTGTTCGATCCGGAACCCGTGACAGCGGTCGTCTGCGTTCCGGGCTGGAAGCTGATCTCAGGGCCCAGGCCGATACCGGAGATGTAAGCGGTGTCGAGCAAAGCACTGCTGGGGCCAAAGATTTGAACGGCTCCGATGCGAAGTCCCGGATATGCCGGAGTGAAGTTGACAACCACCGTGCAGGTAGTCGGGCTGGCATAAGTCTTGGCAGTGCAGGTCCCGCTATTCGCGTTGGTGAAGTCTTTTCCTGTGTATCCCTCCGTAACAACGCTCACGGCACTGACCGTGGTCCCTCCGCTGATTGCGAAGGTAACGGTCGCCGCTCCGGCCGCCGTGGTTCCAACGTTGGTGGCGCTGATATTGGTTGTGAGGGGGCCGGTCACAGTCCCTGGAGGCGCTGCTGCGACACTGAGAGTTATGTTGCCGGTGGTACTTGCAACAAACCCAGTGCTGGCCACAGTCGCGCCGATCGAAGCATTGCCTGCAGTCACATTGGCCGCCACACTCACCGTGAGAACAATGGAATTGCTGGTGTTGGCAGCCAGAGGATTCAAAAGGGTGCAAGTTAAGGTGTTGACGTTGCAGCTCCAGTTGCCGAGCGGGTCGGTCATGCTGACCGGAGTCAATCCGGCCGGCAGCGTAACCGTCAGGTTGACCGTGGGTGCGGTGCTGATGGCCGAGGACCCATTGTTGGTGACCTGCACCGTTACTGTGTCAGCTTTGTCCCCGCCAGTGAAGTTGCTTGGCGTGGGAGTAACAGAGATCGCAACATCCGTACTCGTCACGGGCACAGCGAAATTCATCAGGTCAAACAAGCTGTATTCGAGCATGTGCTCTTGAGATGACATTGGCTGGGTCTTGGCCATCGTCCCGGTGCATTCGTTCGGGAATGTCACGCTGCTGCTCGTCGTTGTATTGTCCACGTGATACTCGTTAAACATCACGCGTCCATACTGATTTGCCGTCGATGCCCCGACCGGTGTGTAAAACGAAAATTGCATGACGTCGGAATTTGAATTCATCGTGGCCCAGGTTTCGGTCGGGGCGTTCACGCCTGTCTGGTCGTTGAAATCGTTATCCAGTTCCACCTGCCCGGAAGTCGTCGTGCTGTTAATGTCCTGAAGCCACTGAGCCAGCAGGGCGCCACTTGCAAAACTCGTGTTGATCGTTGCTTCACCGTCGGTCACACTGTTGTCCGAACTCCACGTCGCAGCGGTATCCGTTGGAGAATTCTGATTTATGTAGAAGGCCGAGTGATGCGTTGCGAAGATTCGACCACCGGCTCCCGTGAAGGAAATGACGTTGTTGCGTCCGTCCGAGGTCGTGTAGTCAGTGGAATCGCCCTGGCAGGGAAGCATCAGAATGTTGTAGCTTCCGAGCAGCGAACCGCTGAACGAAGAACTTGTGGAGCCGACGAGTGTGGCCTCTGTGTGGGTTGTACTGCCGGCCTTCGCCCCGGAATCACCGGCTCCTTCAAATAGACTCACTCGACCAGGTCCCGTTCCCCCTGATGCGACGTTAATGGTGTAGTCGGTAAATTCGGTGTCGGCGACGCCAACTTTGCGCAGCGTGCACTCCAGTGCGTCAGCTTTGCCGGTCGCCAGCGCCATCTTGGGGATGTCGCCTTCGCTCTGCGTCTGGGCAAAACGAACAGTCGTGCTCTCGCCATAACCACCAAGGCTGCTGGGGCCACCTTGCGTGACGGTCGTGATTGGATTGCCTTGGCATTGCGTCACAGAGCTAATGATGAATTGCCTGCGCCAGCGGCCTGCCTGGATGACCAGTGGAATGTTCGTTCCGTAAGGGGTGTTCGTCAGCGTGAACTGGCCGTTCGCCGCGGTCGTAGTCTGAACGATCGGACTGCCGGAGACCAGGTTCGTCGCATTGTCAATGACCGGGTTGGACGGCGAAACACCATCGGTGAAGGCGTTCGGCGTTGTCGCGGGTATATAGACAAGGATATTCGGAAGCGGGTCCGTCCCATTGGGCGCGTAGACTGTCCCGCTGATCTGGGTCGAACTGCCATTTGAACACGATCCCTGTGCCAGGACCTGAAGAGGCAGAAACGCCAGTGCACTCACACCGAGAATGCCGGCTAGAACGACCTTAGTGAATGTTTGAGCAGATTTGCCGAGGCTGGCAAAACGGCGAGGACCCTTGCCAAACAACTCTATCTTTTTGGCTCTCAATGTACAGACGTCTCCGTAAGCGAACTATGGCCCTTTGCCAAGCAGGTAACTTAATCGAAATACCGGCAAATGTTGGGGATGCCGTTTGACTACTGAGGGCAAGCTTAATCTCTGCTACGAGATTGAGTTATCCCACTTAAGTGGATGCACGCGAACCACTTAAGTCCAAATCGACTATGCGAGCTATGACAACTCGGCTTCTGAGTGGCCGCGATTGGAACTTCGACAATCGCATCAAGAGCGAGCTCTTGGGACTGCTCATGGGCGCCACCGCAATGCTGAGACACAGGTTCCACTGGGCCGCTGCTCAGGAAAGCTCGCCGCGTCAATCTTCTCGCTGTGCGATTGGTTCGGCGTGGGCGGATCGATGTGGTCAAACGATGACGACGGGGCCAGATCAAACCGTTCAGCTTCTTGCTGACCTGTCACGTGATGGCGTCCGGCCATCCCAAGGGAGCGGACCCGGAGCGCTTTCATCTCATCACGCCATATAACGGCGATGCCACTCAATGGTCAAAATCCCGTGGATCGACGAGTACAAACGGGGTTTCCTGCCTCATCGCGACCGCTGGTGATTCCGGAACCAGGCGGACGGCGCGCGTAAAGACGAATGGCGACGTACTTCGCGAATACGAATTTCACCCTGAATCGAAATGCGCTGACACAACGGGCACTCCCTGCGAAAAGCAACCCGTCGGCTTACTTAGCGCCGGCATATCTGCGTCGATCCCGTGCGATACACTGGCAACCCTAACGCCGGGGCGCATTGCTCCTCGAATGTCGGCTAGTGTTCGCTGATCTGGTCAGGACGGAGTAACCGCTGCGTCAGATGAAGCCGCGCAGCCAGTACAGCGAGATTCGAGCCGAACTTAGGGGGTAGGCATAGCAGGAGACGGCGCCGGATTTGGATGAATAGCTCGCGAAGCGGCCGGGCCGAGGATGCTGGCGGAGCGGTCATGCAAGGTGTGGAATGCGCTTAGCGGGATGATCTCACGACCGCCAAATATCGGGTTTTGGTGAAGATTCCTATACTGCGGGTGGAGCGTTTAGGAAGATTGGGGAATGTCCCCGGTGCGGAACCGTTCATAAGTATCAGTCGAACTTTGGGAATGGGTGACAGGACGTGTCTGAACGGAGGACCTGGTGGCCGGGAGCCGATGGGGGATGGGAGGAACCGAGTTGACCGAGGAGGAGCACGTGCCGGGGATGGGATAGGGCGGGCAAGTAGACGGCGTAGCCAGGTCGAGAGAGATGCGGGAGCTGGGACTGAGAGCGGACATCGCGGGAGACAGTGCTGAGGGAAAACCGGGGAGATCGAGAGCTGACTGGAACGCGGGGGACTGGGGCGGGGGCGGCAGCCTTCGCACGTGCGCGGGGTGTATATATGTGCCGGCCGGGAAGACACCTGGTCTACCGCTCACTCCGCCAGCTCGACCCCATGGAATGATGCCTTCTTGACCGTTCCGTCGATCCTGTCCACTGGCGCATCGAAGCGGCGCTGATCGACCTGCAGCGTGGAGTCCTTGGTCTGACGCACCTGCTCGACGATCTGCTCATAGTTGGCGCGCAACTCAGTGTCGCCATGGGACTGCTTCTCGACGATCGCCCGGATCCGGTTGTACTCACGGGAGTAGGGTGCGACATCGGCCAGGATCCGCAGCTTGGTCAGGTCCGGGTAGTATTCCGGGTTGATGCCTTCGAGCTCTGCGTGGAGGGCTTCGTAGCCGGCGCCGGGCAGGCGGGCATAGCCCTCGTCGATCTTGGTGTAGGGATCTCCCTTCTGGAAGTTGATGAGATGGTCTTCCCCTGGGATCGAGGGGTGCATCTGGTTGGCGATCTCGTTGACCTGGGGAGTAAAGCCTTCGTGGTTGCATTTTCTTGCACCCGTACATATCTCAGACATAGCTAATAGACTGAGAATCACCCATGAAGCGCGCCGGCCTATATATGAGGGTCAGCACCCTGGACCAGCACCCCGAAACCCAGCTCTATGACCTCCAGCAGATGGCCGAACAGCGCGGACTTCAGATCGTGGAGCGCTACGAGGACCGGATCAGTGGAGCGAAGGCCAGGCGTCCTGGGCTCGATGCCCTGATGCGAGATGCTCGGCGAGGTCAGTTCGACGTCGTCCTGGTCTGGGCATCGGACCGGATCGCCAGGTCGGTAAAACACTTCCTCGAAGTGTTGGACGAGCTCAATCGGCTCAACATCGAGTTCATCAGCTTCCGCGAACAGATCGACACCGGCGGGCCACTGGGCCGCGCTGTCGTGATCATCGGAGCAATCGCGGAGCTCGAACGCAACCTCATCATCGAGCGGGTCCGGGCCGGCATGCGGCGGGCCAAGTTGGAAGGCCGGCACATCGGCCGGAAGCCTCTGGCCCTCGACCACGATGCCATCCTGCGCGGACGCCAGCAGGGCCATAGCCTAGGGCAGTTGGCGAAGAGCCATCGGGTCTCACGGGCCACCATCCACCGGGTGCTTCGGGACGGTGTTCCAAAAGGCCTCGAAAAACCCGCCGCCTAAGCCCCACCAAATCAATGGCCGAATCTCACCGATCCCGCTGTTCCAGAAGGTGTGGGTTGTGAAACAGTCGTGGCCGCAATCTAGGCATAGTCGAATTCACTCGGGTCCCGACAGTTCAAAGGGTGAGCATCATTTACATAAGAGCCAACGCGGGACATCGGGGCGAACGTACATATATGCTTGTACGGTGTCTGAACGGAGTCGCTTGAGAACCTTATGATCGAGGGCAAGGCCGAGACGATGGTAGATGGAGGTGCGCATGGTGGCGCGCTCCATGAAGCGGAGCGCCGTGCGCTGCTTGGCCGCATCATGGCGAGTCCCCAGTTTCGGCGTGCTGTCCGCCTGCGCGAATTCTTGCTCTTCGTTGCGGAACGCAGCATCCAAAACGGGTCGGCGCCCATCCACGAGCAGGAGATCGGCTCCGCGGTGTTCGAGCGGCCGGCCGGCTACGACACCAGCATCGACAACATCGTCCGCGTCAATGCCACTGAGTTGCGTAAGCGGCTGGAGCTCTACTTCGCCGAGGACGGTGCCAACGAACCTGTTGTCGTCGAAATGCCCCGCGGCTCATATTCTCTGATCTTCCGTCCGCGACTCGCTGCGCCCGAGCCGATCAAGACGCCGGCCTTTGCAGAGCCGGTTGCTGAGGCCCTTGCTGCAGTCGCGCCAGAGCCGGCTCCTGCAATTGGGAAAAGCCGCTCCCGGGAGGTTGATTTCTGGCCTGTGGTCTCCATCCTTCTTCTCTTCGCTGCTGGAATTTTGCTATGGCAGAACCTGCGGTTTCGCAGGGAGGCCACGCCATGGAGAAACGGCACTGCGTTGCGCAGCTTCTGGTCTAACTTTTTAGATAACGGCCAGGAAGTCGACGTCGTGCTTGCCGATACATCCTTTGCCCTGGCCGAAGATCTGGAAGGCCACTCTATCCCGCTCGCCTCGTATCTGAACTATGACTACAAGCATCTTGACGCGTACACTGGCCTGAGCCCAGACCGCCGCGAAGATCTTAAGAACATCCTCGACCGCAACAATGGCAGCGTAGGCGACTACATCGTTGCTCAACGAATACTCGCACTCGATCACTCTTCGCCGCCGGCTCTGCATCTTAAGTTCGCACGCGAGTATTCAGCTGAAACCATCAAGACCAATAGTGTCATCCTCATCGGCAGCCGCCAATCGAACCCATGGGTCGACCTCTTCGATGCGCGGATGAATTTCTCGATGGACTACGATCCCGTCCTGCATCGATCCACAATTCACAACCGGCAACCCAAGCCGGGAGAGCCGACAGATTACATTCGCACCGGCGGAGTTTCTCAAGATCAGGGTCTCAGCATCGTCGCGTTCATGCCAGACCTAAGCCGGGCCGGCAGCGCACTGCTCATCGAAGGCACTGACTCGCAAGCAACGCGGGCGGCGGGGGAGTTTGTAACCAGCGACGCAACGCTCGGTGCTTTCCTGTCCTCCATCCACAGCAAGGAGTTCCCTTACTTCGAAATTCTGCTGGAGAACTCACAACTCACCGGGACACCGCTTCACTCCCAAATCCTCACCTACCGCGTCTATCCCCGGAACTAGCAGCAGCGTGGCCTTTTTGAGAGGGGCCGTCCGAAGTAGATAGTTGAGAGAAACTCGAATGCGTCGAAGAACTTTCCTCCGGCAATCCAGCTTCGCGGCAGCCGCGGCGTTTGCGCCGAAACTTCCCGGCTCCCATCTGCGTGACTTCGATGTTCACAGGTTTGGTGCCGCCGGTGACGGCGAGAACTACGACACCGCCGCCCTGCAGCGCGCGATCGACTCTGCCGTCACAGCAGGTGGCGGACGGGTTCTGTTGAGCGGAGGTAGAACGTATCTCACCGGAGCGCTGCGCCTCGGCTCCAACATTGATTTTCACCTCGCTGACGACGCTCGTCTGATCGCCAGCCCGCGTCCGGCTGATTACCCCACTGATGCCCCGGGTATTCTCACTGCTGACGGTGCGACCGGGCTGAAGATTACCGGCACCGGGCATATCGACGGCCAGGCCATGAAGTTCATGACCACGTACTCCGAGACTGATATGCGCTGGGAGCCCAAAGCTTTCCGTCCGCGCATGTTCTGGCTGCTCGACTGCCGGGACCTCGAAGTCTCTGGAATCTCCTTCGGCGACTCGCCTAATTGGGGCCTGCACATGCTCGGCTGCGAGCGCGTGCTGGTCGACGGCATTCGCGTCCGCAACCGGATGGATGTTCCCAACTGCGACGGCATCGACCCCGACCGCTGCCGCCACGTCGAGATCCGCAACTGTGACATCGTTGGCGCGGATGACGGCATCGTCATCAAGACCAGCCGCCAGCAGCGCGACTTCGGCGTAGCCCATGACATCGTCGTCAGCAACTGCAAGGTCACCACCCGCGACTCCGGCTTCAAGATCGGCACAGAGACCTTCGCCGACATTTCCAAAGTCCGCTTCGAACACTGCCAGGTCGTCTCCGGAGGCCGCGGCCCCACCATCACCCATCGCCAGAGCGGCAATATCTCCGACATCGAATTTTCCGACATCGATGTCGTCGCCGAGCACCATGCGGCCCGCTGGTGGGGTTGGGGCGAGGCCATCTCTATCACAGTCCGGCCGCGCGTTGACGGAGAGCCAGTCGGCACCCTCAGTGACGTCCGTCTGCGCAACATACGGGCACGAGCGGAAAACAGCGCCCGTATCGACGGCACCAAGGACAATCCTGTCACCAATGTTCTTCTGGAGAATATCGACCTCACCATCGACAAGTGGACGGCGTTCCCGGGTGGCAAGTTCGACAACCGTCCCACCGGCGCCGCTGTTCCCGGCCTCGAAGACCACAACACCCCGGCCTTCTTTCTTCGCCACGTGCAAGGCATTCGGATGGCCGATTGCAAGGTGGCCTGGGGAGCAAACCCCCAGCCCTACTTCTCCTACGCGCTGGAGGAGGTCGATACCCGCAATCTGGAGCTCGCTCGCTTCGCAGGCAACGCGGCTTTTCCAGACCGCGATCCCGCAATCAGTGTCCTGGAGCCGCTGTCAGTAGTCAGATAACAACCTCTTACAGTTAAGAAAAGTCTCTCTTACATATCTTTTACTTGCGGAAGCCATTGCAGATCAGGATGATGGCAGGTCATGTCGCGCTTTCCACTTGTCTCTCTGCTTTCGGTTTGCCTCTTATTCGGCTGCGGCGGTTTGCACGCCCAAAGTGACCCGGCGGACCTCGTGAATCCCATGATCGGGACGGCGGGAGATGGCCAGACCTTTCCCATCGCAGGCATGCCGTTCGCGATGACTGACTGGACTCCCCAGACCCGTGCGGGTGAGTCCAAATGCGTAGCCCCGTACTATGCGGCCGACACGCGCATCCAGGGCTTTCGCGGCAGCCATTTCATGAGCGGTTCCTGCACCCAGGATTACGGCAGCTTCACCCTTATGCCGCTGACTTCGGTAGCGAAACTCGATCCCGCAGGCCGGTCGTCGAGCTTCCGGCACAGCTCTGAAATTGCCCATCCCTATCTCTACGAGGTCGATCTAGCCCAGAGCCGGATTCATGCTGCGATTACCGGAAGCGAGCGGTCGGGCATGCTGCGCTTTGAATTTCCGGCGGGTTCCCCCGAATGGGTCGCGATCGAAAACAATGGCAGGCGTGGCGGCGGGGCGACCCGCATCGATCTCAAGCGGCAGGAGATTACTGGCTACAACCTGGCCCACCGGATCTATGCCGGCCAAGGCAAGAGCGCAGGTTTCTCCGGATATTTCGTGATCCGCTTCAATCGACCCTTTTCCATTGGAGGCGCATTCAGGGGTACGCAAAACTACCCCGGCCGAGCCACCCAATCAGCCGATTCAACCTCATCGGGAGTCTACGTTTCGTTCAATTCCCGCGCCGATCGGGTCGTAGTCGCCCGCGTCGGCACCTCCTTTACCAGTATGGATGAGGCCCGCAAAAATCTTGACGCAGAGGTCCCCGACTGGAACTTCGCCGCCGTTGCCGATCGCGCGCACACGGCCTGGAACGAAGAACTCAATCGCATCCATATCGCGGGAACCTCGCCCGACCGCGCGATCTTCTATACCGCTCTGTACCACTCCATGCTTCTGCCGCGGATCTTCAGCGATCACGATGGTGCTTACCCCAGCTTCGCCGGCGGTCAGGAGTCGAAACACGCGGACGGCTTCACTTACTACTGCGACTTCTCCATCTGGGATACCTTCCGCGCGCTTCATCCCTTGCTCACCATCCTCGACCCAGGCCGCGAACTCGACATGGTTAAGTCCCTGATTGCGAAGGGCGAGCAGGGAACATTCCTTCCTATCTACCCCGCCTGGAACAGCTACACCTCTGAGATGATCGGCGATCATGCAGACGCCATCATCGCGGACGCGTACGCCAAGGGCATCCGCGGCTTCGACGCCGACGAGGCCTACCTCCTGATGAAGCAGAACGCGACCGTATCCCCGGCAGCGCAGCTCTATGAGGATGGCCGCGGCCGCCGTGGCCTTCCGTCATATCTTCACTACGGATACATTCCGCTGGAGGACAAAATTCCCTATGGCTACTATCACCCGCAAGAGCAGGTCTCCCGCACTCTTGAGTACGCCTACGACGACTTCCTGGTTGGAGAGATGGCCGGCTGGCTCGGGCATATGGACGATGCTCGTGCCTTTTCCACCCGCGCTCAGAACTATCGCAATGTCATTGATCCCAAGACTGGTTTCGCCCGCGGCCGCCATGCCGACGGCACCTGGGTCACTCCCTTTGACCCTGGCGCGAAGGCCACCTACATCACCGAGGGTCTGCCCTTCCAATACACCTTCTTCGTGCCCCAGGACATAGCAGGACTCATCGCGATCGAACACGGCCCCAAACCGTTCATTGCAAAGCTCGACGAGCTTTTCGCCCGTGGATATTACGACCACGGCAACGAGCCGAGCCACCACATCGCCTACCTGTACGACTACGCCGGCGCGCCGCAGACAACCCAGTTCCACGTCCACGAAATCATGGGCAAGGAGTATCGCAACACCTCTGACGGGCTTGCCGGCAATGACGACGCTGGGCAAATGTCGGCCTGGTATGTCATCTCCGCGCTTGGCTTCTACGCGGTCACGCCAGGGACGCCGCAGTATGCCATCGGCACGCCGCGCTTCGACGAGATGACGATCTCACCCTGCGGAGGCAAGACACTCAGGATTCACGCCACCGGCGCCGAGGCAGGCAAGTTCTACGTCCGGTCCGTTCATCTCAACGGCAAACTGATCGCCCGCGACTACCTCCTGCACGACGAAATCGCCGGCGGAGGCGACCTCATCTTCGAGATGTCGGATTCACCTCGTCCCTGACGAACTCCTAATCCCACTACCCAGACTCCTCACCTTGTTCTCACGTCCCTTCTCACCGTGAATTCACTTGTCAGCAACAAATGGCGGCATGCAGCATGGTCGCGCTTTTCAAATAGTCCCCTACAGTTTCGCCCGCAGCCCACTTGGAGGCAGACCGATGCAACGAACCCATCGCTTTCTACTAGCCGCAGCCCTAATGCTTGCTCCCTTATCTCTCAACGCGCAGGTGTCCACCGCAACTGTCAGCGGCAGCCTCGCGGACTCGACCGGGGCCATTATCCCAAACCTGACCGTCATCGCCACCGATCAGGCGACCGGGGTTCAGGCCAAAGCAGTCAGCGACGCCGCGGGCCAGTACAACCTGCCGTTCCTTAAACCCGGCACCTATACGCTCACCGTCGAGGCCAAGGGATTCGCGAAGTATGAGCAGCGGAACGTGAGCCTGAGTTCCGGAGATCATCCCACCATCGACATCTCGCTGACTTTGGGTTCGGACACGCAGACTGTAGTGGTGAAGGCTGAGACACCTTTGCTCGGCACGCAGGACGCCAGCGTCGGTCAAGCGGTGCCTCAGCAGCTAGTCGAAAACCTGCCCCTCAACGGTCGCACGCCAATGAGCTTTGCCCAGTACACAGTAGGGGTGGTTGCCACGACCAATCCAGTCGGCGTTCGCCCATTCGACAACTCCGGCATTGCGGGCTTCTCGGTTGGCGGCCTCCCCAATAAGAACTCGGAGATTCTGATGGACGGCTCTCCCGACAACGCGTCCGACAACGCTCCTGCTTATGAGCTGCCTGTCGACGCCACACGCGAAGTCACCATTAAGGTATTCGAGTCCGACGCCACGTATGGCCACTCCGGCGGCGGCGTCGCCAACCAGATCACCAAGTCCGGCACCAACAGCTTCCACGGCACACTGTCGGAGTTCAACCAGAACAACGACCTCAACGCGATCCCCTACTTCTCCAAGCGCACACCCGGTGTCAGGAATCCAGTCTCGCGCCAGAACCAGTTCGGTGGCACCATCGGCGGTCCTGTCGTGATTCCCAAGATATTCAACGGCCGTGACAAGCTCTTCTTCTTCTTTGGTTACGAGGGCTTTTACGACTCCGGAACCGGCGGTGCCTATTACAGCGTTCCGACTGCCGCAGAACGTACTGGCGATTTCTCTGCGCTCCTGGCACAAGGCAACACCCGCACCGATACCGAATGTTCCGGTGTCACCAAGACTTACAACTCCGAGGCCATCTTCGACCCTGCCACCGGCACCATCAATGCAGCCTGCGCCGCCAAGGGCTTCACCATCTACGATCGCACCGCATTCACGAACAATAACGTCGCCTCGGGGGCGTTGCCCTTGAACGCCGTGGCGCTGGCCGCGCTGAAATATTTCCCTGCGCCGAACGCCACCGGAAATAACCTCGGTCAGAACAACTACTACTCAACCGCCGAAAGCGGCGACCGCTTCAACAACGAGATTGGCCGCCTCGACTTTAGCCTATCTCCCAGCCAACGGCTGTACTTCACCGGGCGGCACAATCAACGTGTCCAGTACATCAACGAAGTCTTCGGCGCCGCCGATCCGGCCCTGGGCGACTTCCTCTACCGCCTCAACTATGGCTTTTCCGCTGGCGATGTCGTCACCTTCAGCCCGTCGCTGGTCGGCGAGATCCGTCTGAATTACACTCGCTACTCGCAGCCCTCCATCACCAACGGCGACGGCTTCAATCCCACGACCCTCGGTCTTCCCAATCTGCCGAGCGCCCACTATATCTTTCCCCGCTTCTTCTTCAACGCCGGCTCAGTCACCAACCTCGGCGCCACCACCCAGACGCCGGGTACGGCGCCATTCAACAGCGACGACATCTTCGTCGACTTGATCAAGACAATGGGCCTGCACACACTCAAGTTCGGCCTCGACACGCGCAAGTTCCAGAAGGGCAACTTCACCTTTGGCAACTCCGGCGGTCTGTACAACTTCGACAACGGTTTCACTGCCGCCTTCGGTTCCGATAGTTTTTCTGCGGTCGGCTCCGATACCGCTGCTTTCCTGCTCGGTCTGCCCTCCTCCGCCAGCTACGACCTCAATGCGCACGCCGTTGCCAACCAGACCTACCTGGCACTCTTTCTCCAGGACGACTGGCGCGCCCGTCCCGATCTTACTTTCAACTTCGGCCTGCGCATGGACAAGGATTTTTCGCCTAACGAGCGGGAGGGCACCGCGGTCAGCGGCTTCAACGCGACCGCCACCAATCCATTCAGCGCGGCGGCCACTACCGCTTACGCTGCCAATCCCAACTCCACGCTGCAGGCAGCCAACTTCAAGGTCAACGGCGGACTCACCTTCACCGGACCGCACGGCATCTTCTCCAACTTCGAATCCACCATGTTCAGCCCACGCATCGGCATGGCATGGCAGCCGGCTGTGCTCGGAAAGAGTACCGTCGTACGCGCCGGTTTCGGAATGTTCGTGATTCCTATCTTCCCCTTCAACAACGGCATCAACCAGGAGGGCTTTAGCCAAACCACTCAGGCGCCCATCGTCAGCTACGTTCCGCCCACAGCCAATGGCCCCGGAACCTTGTCTAACCCGTTTCCTACCGGACTCACTCAGCCTGCCGGCTCGTCCGCTGGTCTTGGCACGTTTGTCGGCCAGGCTCTCACCTTCCTCGATCCAGTCATCCGCAATGGCTACTCCGAACGCTGGCACCTCGGCTTCCAGCACCAGTTCCCCGGCGCTTGGCTTGCAGATGTCTTTTACGAGGGCAGCATGGGCCGTCGTCTTCCCATCAACGAGTCGCTCAACTACGTCGAGCCTCAGTACCTGACTACTGCCTCCAACCCTGGGCTCAGTGCATCTGTGTCAAACCCGTTTTTCGGAATCCTGCCAAACGGTGGCAGTCTCAACTCCGGCAAGACCGTCGCACTGACGCAATTGCTGCAAACATATCCGGAATTCGGTGCCATCACCGAGCAGAACGTTCCCGAAGGTAGTTCCAGCTTCAATGCTCTCGACGTCCACGTGGAACATCGCACCGGCTATGGACTCTCCATTCTCGCCAACTATCAGTGGTCCAAGCTGCTTGAGGCGGTCAGCTTCCTCAATGCGTTCGACGCGCACCAGGAGCACCGTATCTCCCAGTATGACCATCCCAACCATGCAGTAGTCGCCGTCAGCTATCAGCTACCCTACGGTCGAGGCCGCCATTTCGGCGCAAAGGTGCCTCGTTGGGTCGATCTTCCCCTGGGCGGCTGGAATCTTGCGTCCAGCTGGTACTTCCAGCGCGGAGCACCGCTTACCTTCGGTAACGTCCTGCCGGTTGCAGGGCAGACCATCGGCTACAACCCGCGCGCCGCAACCGAGTTCAACAACCCGAGCACTACCTGTCCCGCGTTCAACATCAACGCTTTCGCTAATAGCGTCAGCACAACCTCCACGTCCGTTTGCCAGAATGGAAACGGCGGCACTCAGCCGGCCAACAACATCCGGACCTTCCCCAGCCAATTTTCCAACCTTCGCAACGATGCGTTGAACGACTGGGATGCTTCCATCCTCAAGAACTTCAACGTGACCGAGACCAGCTTCTTCCAGTTCCGCATGGAGGCTTTCAACGTCAACAATCGCCCGTCGTTCAGCGGTCCGAACCTCAGCCCAACGTCAGGAAGCTTCGGCCAGATCACCGGCACGCAAAACTCTAACCGGGTCGTTCAACTAGGCGGCAGATTTGTCTTCTAGGTATTTGAGCGCTACGTTCTTGCCGTGAGGGAGATTAGGTTGCAACAAGTCGGCGCTGTCGATAAAGTGAATCACTGCATCGACAGCGCCCGATCACTTAAGTCATAGCCGCAATCATGCATCAAGCTAGGAGTTGCATGCTTTCAACTCGTCTCTTGCCGCTGGATCGAGCCCTTCTCTCGCATTTCGCCTTCGGACAAACAAATAGTGCACCAAGGATCGCCGCGACGCCGCCAATGGGTTGGAACTCCTGGAACTGGTTTGCTGAAAAAGTCACCGACCAGGACGTACGCCAGGCCGCCAACTTACTCGTGTCCTCGGGCGTGCGCGACGCAGGCTACGTCTATGTCAACATTGATGACACGTGGGAAGGAGAGCGAGACTCTAACGGAGTGGTGCACGCTAACAGCAGATTCCCAGACATGAAGGCGCTAAGCGACTACGTCCACAGCAAAGGCCTCAAGGTCGGCATCTACAATTCGTTCGGCTCGAAAACGTGCGCACGCTTTGAGGGAAGCCTTGGCCACGAGCAGCAGAATGCCGACACCTACGCTTCGTGGGCATCGACTTCCTAAATAGTCTGTGCCAGTACGGCCATGACAGCTCTTGGCAATGGGCTGCAGAGGCTGGTGGGAACATGTGACGCACCACAGCGGACATCGATCCAACCGTCTTCCGCATTGCGCAGATCGGCCGCGAACAAGCTGGCCTCGCAAGTATGCCGGCCCGGGTCATTGGAATGACCCCGATATGCTGGAAGTGGGCAGTGGAAAACTGACGCTCGACGAGAACCGGACGAACATGAGCATGTGGGCTATGCTCGCTGCACGGCTGCTCGCAGGCAACAATCTGAGTCAATTGACGCCGGAGATCACCGCCATCCTAACCAATCGTGAGGTCATCGCTATTGATCATGACCCGCTGGGCAAACAGGCAGAGCGTATCTTTGCTGAGGGCCCAGTCGAGATATGGTCGCGGCCACTGGCAGAGGGGAGTCGAGCGCTCGCCATATTCAACTTTGGCGAGGATGAGTCGTTCCTGCGCGGAATAAATCTGCATCTCGAGGAAGCAGGTGCCGGAAGTGGATGGAAGGCCCGCGATGTATGGGCCGGGAGAGACCTCGGCGCAATAAACGATGATTACCCGTTCACTCTTAGACGCCAAGAATCCCTATTGCTCTGGATCTCCCGTTAGACCTTCGACAATATTTGATCGCTATATGCTTTTCTGACATCCAATGCCTGCCGTCGGTAGCTTGCAAGTCGTTGCGAGGACTCGGCACTGTTTCACAACCCACACCTTCTGGAACAGCGGGATCGGTGAGATTCGGCCATTGATTTGGTGGGGCTTAGGCGGCGGGTTTTTCGAGGCCTTGTGGAACAGCATCCCGGATGCCCCGGTGGATGGTCGTTCTCGACACCCGATGGCTTTTGGCCAGCGGCCCCAGGCTATGGCCTAGCTGGCGGTCATGCAGGATGGCCGCGCGGTCCAGTACGAGTGGCTTTCGTCCGAGGTGCCGCCCTTCGAGCTTGGCCCGCCGCATGCCGGCGCGCACCCGTTCGATGATCAGGTTGCGTTCGAGCTCTGCGATTGCACCGATGATGATCACGACGGCGGGGCCCAGTGGTCCGCCGGTATCGATCTGTTCGCGGAAGCCGATGAACTCGACGTTCAGCCGGTTGAGCTCGTCCAACACATCGAGGAATTGTTTTACCGACCTGGCGATCCGGTCTGACGCCCAGACCAGGACGACGTCGAACCGACCGCGGCGAGCATCTCGCATCAGGGCATCGAGTCCAGGGCGCCTGGCCTTCGCTCCACTGATCCGGTCCTCGTAGCGCTCCACGATCTGGTAACCCCTCTGTTCGGCCATCTGCTGGAGGTCATAGAGCTGGGTTTCGGGGTGCTGGTCGAGGGTGGAGACCCTCATATATAGGGCGGCGCGCTTCATAGGGGATTCTCAGTCTATTAGCTCTGTCTGAGATATGTACGGGTGCAAGAAAAGGCAACCACGAAGGCTTCACTCCCCAGGTCAACGAGATCGCCAACCAGATGCACACCTCGATCCCAGGAGAAGACCATCTCATCAACTTCCAGAAGGGAGATCCCTACCCCAAGATCGACGAGGGCTATGCCCGCCTGCTCGGCGCCGGCTACGCAGCCCTCCATCCAGAGCTCGAAGGCATCAACCCGGAAGACTACCCGGACCTGACCAAGCTGCGCATCCTGGCAGATGTAGCTCCCTACTCCCGCGATGTCCGCTCTCAGTCCCAGCTCCCGCATCTCTCTCGACCTGGCTACGCCGTCTACTTGCCCGCCCTATCCCATCCCCGGCACGTGCTCCTCCTCGGTCAGCTCGGTTCCTCCCATCCCCCATCGGCTCCCGGCCACCAGGTCCTCCGCTCAGACACGTCCTGTCACCCACGCCTAGTTCCGCATCTCTCGCCCCAGTTCCGCGGCTCATCGATTCCTGCTATGCAGATCCCCACGACTCCGACGTTCTCCAACCCACCGGCAGGCCTCTGTATATAGAAGCCGACGCCGCTACGGTCGAACCCGGTCTGCTGGTCTATATCACCGGTATCACCGGTCATCCGATCATCCGACGCCTGGAGTTGCACCTCGGCGAAGGGTCCGGGAACAGGGGATGGGAGGGTACCTGAGGGGGTATCGCAGGAGGGGGAGAAACGGGGTCAGCAGAGGGGATGAAAATAATTAAGTGTCGCACCGGGATTTGTGTTGACGCTTTTACATCCGGGAAGCCATTCCCTATGGGGTTTGGAGGTACCACTGGAAGTTATGAACCATTCCGCACCTGCAGGCTTCCCCAATCTTCCTAAACGCTCCACCCGCAGTATAGAAATCTTCACCAAAACCCGAGATTTGTCGGTGGAAAAGTGACTCTCAGATGGCCGGCAAGCACCACTCTCCGGCCTGCTCCCACGTTCCTTCACAGCCGGCAGCGGATGGCCATAATAGTTGCAGAAATGCAAGTAATGCTTGCCCCGTCTAATGGACCAGATGCAGTCCTCTTTTCACCCCAGTCTCATCCTCAGCTGAGCAGGTTGCTGCTCCAGGCTCCTGGTCCCCGTTCTCCCGCAGCGTCACCGCGATGTTCCTTCTTCTCGCTTCGACCAATGATTTGAGGATGCCCTCGGTATAGGTAT
Source organism: uncultured Acidobacteriaceae bacterium (assembly GCA_963787905.1). GTDB lineage: Bacteria > Acidobacteriota > Terriglobia > Terriglobales > Acidobacteriaceae > Edaphobacter. The sequence goes on from CAWBFL010000085.1 coordinate 18,300, forward strand.
TTCCTTCGAAGCGGACCGAACGCTGATTCGGGACTGAGCCGGCGTTCTCAAAGCCCAGCGCCATCAGCTCCCGCAGCTGGGCATGGCAGGGTGGTTCTCCGTTGGTGAACTTGGTCAAGGGTACATCCTGGACGATCAGACGAGATCGTGCATCCCCCGTGCCGTAGCCTTCAAAATCCTCGTGATACGCCCGCGCGCTGCTCGCGCTCTCGGCAAAGACAAACCAGTCCTCGCCGTGGTCCTTGGTAAATACCCAGTACAGCTTGACCCGCTGTGTCGTTCCCGCCTGCTTGCCGCCCGCCATCCATGGCCCCTGTTCTCCGCCCGCCCCAATCCGCCGCGGCGGATGCACAGCATACCATGACGTATCTCAGATGTGTAAAGAGAACCGGAAAACGCCCTCGGGCAGGGTAGTGCTTGGTTTATCCGCCGCCCGCCTCCAGATCTACCGATCCGGCCGGCTCCCGGGTACATGCATTCGAATGGCGTCTTAGGGAACGAGGACAGTCAGAGCCCATTTCGCAGACAGAAGGCACCCGGAGGAACAAGTAGTGGCAGAAGGGTTGGTAACATTTAGGTCCTTAACGGTCAATGAGTGCCAAGGCCTGTTGGCATAAACCGAAGATTGAGCAAAAAGTCGACCTGCGGAGGCCTGGCGACTTCGGTCTTTGGGTTCAAATGCAATGGGCGCTCCTCGCTGCGTTACACTGATAATCTCGCTGGCACAAAAGATTGCGCCATCCACTGGGCCATTGCAAAGAATTCACAACATCAATTTCAGCGCCCAGTCCGGCGGCGCACGAAAATGAGTTCGCCTATGCCAGGGATCGTAATTGGAGTTTCCGTGCTGATGCTCGTGTGGTCGAGCACAGCCGCCTGGAGTCAGAGCACAATCACTGGACTGGTTGTGGACCCATCCGGCGCTTCGATTGCCAATGCCGAAGTACAGGCCCTGAACCTCAATAGAAACATTGACCGAATAGACGTCACCAACGAGAGAGGCTACTACACCATCTCAGGGCTTACTCCCGGCACTTACTCTGTGCAAGTGGAGGCCAAGGGCTTCAGGGGCGTGACACGCACGGGCGTCATCCTCGGAGAGAGCCAAAATCTTCGTCTCGACCTCGCCATGACGCTCGGACCAGAAAAGACGACTATACAGGTAAACACGCAAGCACCCGCTCTCCAGCAAGAGACTGCGACCGTCAGTACATCGCTCGAGCAGGTGCCCATCCAGAATCTGCCCTTGAATGGGCGCAACATCACTGATCTCGTTGCTTTATCTCCTACCGCGAAAGCGATCGGGGCGTTTGGAACTTATACGCAGTCCGCCAACACCGATGGCCGAATCTCGATTGCCGGCGCACCACCTTCCTTTAATACCTTCCTTCTCGACGGAGACGCAAATGAGCTGCCTACCGGCGGTGGCCCGATGGTGCCCCTATCGCCGGATGCAACCGAGGAGATCATCATAATTACCCATAACGCGCCGGCCGAATACGGCCGAACGGCTGGCGGCGCGGTGAACTACATCTCACGCGGTGGCACAAATCAGCTTCACGGCTCTGCCTGGGAGTTTGCTGAAAACAATGTCTTCGACTCCAACGACTACTTCAGCAAGGCTGAAGGGAAGCTAGTTCCTCCTCTACATTTCAACCAGTACGGCGCTGCGCTCGGTGGCCATATACTTCTCGACAAACTGTTCTTCTTCGTCAATTACGAAGGTTCCAGACAGACGATCGGATCGAACACCTTTTACACCGTGCCAACCGACCGTCAGAAACTAGGAGACTTCTCCGAGACATTCGATTCTTCCGGCGCTGTCATCCCGATTTATAACCCTGTGACCGGTTCCACTCAGGCCGATCGAACTCAGTTTCAGGGTAACGTCATTCCACAAAGCTTTCTTAATCCCGTAGCCGTCAAAGTGTTGTCTTACTATCCGGAGCCGAATGTACCCGGTAATGCTTCTACAGGCGTTAACAATTACTTTGCCAATGGTGTGCAGACGACGACGCGCAACGCGTTTGGGATAAGGCTGGACGAGTATCTCAACGCAACACAAAGGCTCTCTGGCCGTTATACGTGGGACAAGGGTACCCTGATCTCTCCGCGTTATTTTGGAAGCAACAATATCGCTGACCCCGGATTCGGTCCCACGATCTACCCGAGAAACAGCGTAGCTCTCGTTTACACAAATGCCATCAAAGCCAAACTATTGCTCGAATCCCACGCTGGATTCAACCGATTCGGGTTGATACGCAATCCAATTAGTCTCGGCTTCGATCCTGGCACACTGGGCTTTCCATCCTCTCTGGCCTCCGAGATGCAACTTCTTGAGTTTCCTTTGTTCTCGATGTCGACGACCTCGTCGATTGGCAGCAATCAGAGCGACCCGTCTACACAACAGAATAATGCGTACACCGTCGGTGGAGATGCTACCTGGATAGGAGGTACACACACATTCAAGGCTGGTGCGGAACTCCGCGACTATCAGTGGAATTCGATTCAGGGAACCGGCGTGCTGCAGTTCAACTTCGATGCGAACTTTACAAAGGGTCCGAGTCCAACCGCGGCTGCGACCAACGGGTATGACCTTGCGTCGTTTCTGCTCGGCGACGCAGCGAGTGGCACCCTGTACCGGCACCAGAACTACGCCTACTCTACCTACTACTGGGCGATGTATGCCCAGGACAATTGGAAGGTGACCAGGAAGCTGGTCGTCGACTATGGAGTGCGCTTTGACCACGAAGGAGGCACGACAGATAGGCATAACGGTATCAGTAACTTTGATCCGAATCTCGCATACAGTGCGGGCGGAATAAATCTCGCCGGCGGTCTTGATTTTGTTGGAGTGAACGGGATCGGCCGTGGAAACCGCGATGCGACCTGGGATAACTTCGCGCCTCGCATCGGTCTTGCGTATAGCGCCACACGAAAGACGGTCTTCAGGGGTGCGCTTGGCTTGTACTTCCTTCCGACCACCGGGGGCTTCGTTCGACTGGGAGCAACGGGATTCACGAGTCAAACTTCCTACGTTGCCTCGATTGATGGGAACCAGCCGAGCGGCACTCTCAGCAATCCCTTCCCGCAAGGAATTGTCCCGCGCACTGGCTCTTCACTCGGCCCGCTGACGGGGCTCGGAACCAGCATAACGGCCAATGTTCGTTCTCTCGTCACCGGGAGCGCGGAGCAGTGGAGCATCAACCTTCAGAGACAAGTTGGAGTATGGGCTTTGGAACTCGGCTACATCGGGACTCACGGCCTGCATCTCCCTGCGGACTTTTCGTTTCACCATCTGCCGCAACAGGATCTGGCACAAGGAACAGGCCTTCAGCAGCTGGTTCCCAATCCGTACTCAGGAATCGTTACCAATGGATCCTTGTCTGCTACCCAAGTGCAGGAGGGGCAACTGGAGATGGACGACCCGCAGTTTACGGGGGTCACCTCAATGACGAATTGGGCAGGTTCCAACTACCAGGCCGGCATCCTCACAGTTCGGCGGCAGTTCGTCAATCAGGTCTACTTGCTTGCTTCGTACACCTACTCCAAGTTGCTCGATAACAATCTTGGAAATGGGGAGAACATCTATGCGGATACCGGCAGCAACATAGTTCAAAACTGGGACAATCTTAAAGCCGAGAAGGCAGTATCGACTTCAAACCTTCCTCAGCGTCTCGTTGTGTCGGGAATTTACGTCCTTCCATTTGGAAAGACAGGCCGCCGCCTCTACAAGGAGGCCATCGGCGGAACGCAATTCAACTGGATCTTCACGGCAGAGAGCGGGGATCCAATCAGCGTGACTGCAAACGCTCCCTCGTATGGCGGCTCACGTCCAAACGTCATTGGCGACCCGACTCTCAGTCGACCTACGGTAACAGACTGGCTGAATAAAGCTGCTTTCGCAAATATACCGGCCTATACCTATGGAAATACTCCACGGAACTTGCCTTCGACACGATCGCAGGCTTACGTAGACCTAGATGCTGCACTCGCGAAGGATTTCTATCTCAGCAATGAAATCGCTCTGAATTTCCGCGTTGAAGCCTATAACCTGCTCAACAGCACAACCTTAGGAAACCCTGTCGGCAACATCAACGCTACAAATTTTGGGCAGATCACAACACTGCGCACAGGCACAGGTCCGAGAGTTCTTCAGTTCGCAGCAAGGTTGCACTTCTGAGCCTTCTAACGCGGGCTATTTCAACAAGCCAGATCACTCCCCGGATGGATCGCTCCAGGCGTCGCTCAATCAATGCCGACGGATGCATGTATAAACAAAGCTCCGATGATGAATCGGACCATTGAACCACTCCTCGGTATCGACTGCCGAGACGAGTGCATGCTTTAGACTTTCTTCACGGCTTTTGCCATGCACGCGCTTGCAGGCCCTCTGATTACGCAGGAATTCTAAATCAGTTGGCGGCAACACCGTCGCGAGCGCGCGGTATCGAAAACGAAAACGTCGCTCCCGGACCGTCATTGGGTGTGGCCCATAGCCGGCCTTGATGACTCTCGATAATCGTGCGGCTAACGGACAAGCCGATCCCCATGCCGGCACTCTTGGTTGTGAAAAATGCGTCGAAGAGCTTGCCCAGATTCTGCGAGTCGATCCCGATTCCGGTGTCCTGAACGGTCAGGCGCACGCAATCGCCCTCGTCGTGTTCTGTTCTGACCATCAACAGCCTCGAACGATCCTCGACGTTGCTCATGGCATCTGAGGCGTTCAAGACCAGGTTGAGGATGACCTGCTGAAGTTGAACACGATCGCCCAAGACAGGTGGAAGATCTTCGGCAAGCTCTGACTGTAAAGTCACACCATTTCTCTGCAGCTCGTTGACCGAGAGTGCGATTACCTCCCGCGTAGCCTCGTTGAGATCCACGGGTTCGATTGTGGGATCATTCTTACTAAAGAGCGTGCGCAGCCGCACAATCACGTCGGCTGCGCGCTTGCCATCACGAACGGTTCGTCGCGCGGTCTCACGTGCGCCTTCGATATTCGGCGGGTCTGCAGCCAACATCCTGAGGCCTGTGCTGGCATTGGTGATGATCCCTGAAAGCGGCTGGTTGACTTCGTGCGCGATCGACGCGGTCAAGGCTCCAAGGCTTGTGACCCGTGCCAAGTGTGCCAGCTCAGACCGGACTTTATGGAGCGCTTCTTCCGAGAGGTGTCGCTCCGTCACATCCTGAACTGTGCCAATCATCTCCAACTGACCGTCCCGATTGTGGATCATGTGAGCAACGGTATGCATGTACTTGATCGAACCATCTGGCATCCGCAATCGGAAGTCACCGTTCAGGTCGCCGTGATCACTTCGGGTCCGCTTGATCTTGCCAGACATCAATGGGATGTCTTCCGGGTGGACCCGACTGCCAATCAGTTCGAATGTTATCGGTGTGCCATGTTCAAATTCACAAATGCGATAGAGTTGCTCCGAGAAACTAACTTCGTCCGTGCTCAAATGCCAGGAAAAGCTACCGGTCAAATTCAGCCGCTGGCCTTCTGCAAGAAATGCTTCGCTGCGCCGCAACGCGTCTTCAGCGCGCTTCTGGTCTTCGATATCAGTAAGAAGGACATACCAGCCTGTGATGTTTCCATCTTTGTCTCCAACGGGACGGGCCCTTCTTCGGAACCATCGATAAACGCCGTCGCTACGGAGGCAACGTTGTTGAAGTTCATGGGGAGTTCCGGATTTGATAGAGTTCTCGAAGATCGCTACTGAGCGAGAGCGGTCTTCTGGGTGAATGGAATCGTTGGTTTGCCAACCTTTCATTTCCTCAAACGTCTTACCGAAGTATTCCAAGAGTTGCTTGTTGACAAGTTCAACGTCCCCTTGGGGACTTAAGGCGCACACCAGCCCGGGTATGCTGTCGACAATCTTGCGGAGATTGATTTCGCTCGCCCGCAACGCCTCAACCTTCACATGCATACGGAGTGTAACGATACGCCTCGTCACGGCCCAGCCAAGGACGGCCGCCACAATAAACGTGGATACCGCTGTAAGCGGTACAACGAGAAAAATAATGAGCTGCGTCCTTCTTATGTTCGCGACAGCGAGCGCCAACTCAGCGCTGACTTCCCGGTTGGTCCCGGCGACGAGGGAAGCGCAAAGAGACTCCACCGGTTTCAACTCATTGTCCAGCCGAAGACGAACAGCCTTCCAGTCGCCTGACGCAGCCAATCCATTGATCGCCTCCAACTGCGTAGGCAATGTGATCTCAATTGCTTGTAAGGTTGGCTGGAGCTCTGGATCTACATGGGTTTCATAGGGCAAACGAGTAAGCGTGCTCATTTCGCCTTGTGTTTCTTCGAGGAGCGTTCTGCGCAGCGGCTCGGATTCGCTCGCGAGGCCGCCCGCATCTCGGGACTGCGCCAACCTATCCAGCCGCTGATCAACTGACAGGAGACTCACCTGAAGTCGCAAAACCCCAATCAATTCCTGACTCATATCGGTAAGACGTTCCGTTTGCAAGCGAGCAAGATGAAATTGCCAGAGGAGGAATCCATTTCCACCTAGAATCAGTGCGATCAACAACGCGAAGGCGAGCTTCAGCCCCGGACCGATCTCAAGTTCGTTGGTGTCTCTAGAATTCATTGTTTTCGGCCATGTCTAACCGAGTCTCGGGGCCCATGAACAATAATCCTAGTCGAACATGGACGATCACTTCCCCAACTTGGCCGGCCTGGCAGGAAAACCGGTGATTTCGACCAATCGCTTTTCGAGCGCCGCCGCCGCTTGCGGCGCGCCGCTTTCCCCAGTCAGCACCGAATGCACAGCGGCGATATAGGCTGCCGTTACTTTCTCATAGGAGCGCCCGGTCACGGTGGAAGGCCGGCTAATAATGACGCTCCGGCGCTGGGTTGATTTCTTTGCCTGCTTCGATGGATCGGAAATCGACGGCAGATCATAGACTTCGGGCTGCCCAGGCCGCGGGGCGAGCTTATTTCCAGTCGGTGTTATGGATTGGATTTGTGCTCGCGTCAGAAACCGCACAAGTTCGATACCCTCCTGAGGATCGACCGAACGCCGAGAAACCGCCAAGCCTGAACCTCCCAGCGTCCCTGCCTGCCCGCCGCGGCCGCCGGGAATGCTTGTATATCCGGTCCGGTCGACCACCAGCGTGTCCCGCCATCGGAGCAGCCGACGTTGCCCGGGCGTAATGGTGATTTCTGCCCAGGCGCGGTTAAAAGCGGCCCCTCCCGAGTCGAACACATTCGCCGAATCGGTTTCTCTATACGCGAGCACACTGGGCGGCGATATCCAGCCAATCCAGCGCTTGGCCCGTTGCCATGCCCGAATGGTCGCCGGATTGTTCACGCTGACGGTCCGGTCGTTCTCAACGATCAGCCCCCCTCCCTCAGCAAATTGCCATTCGAGCGCATTACAGGTCAACCCTTCCGTTGGCGCACCCTGCCAGACATAGCCCCAGAAGTCCTTTTTTCCCTTGGCGCGCTCGCCCTCCTGTATCCGGATGGCCATTCTCTCGAGTTCGTCCCATGTCACTGGCGGACGGTCATAGCCATATTCCCGAAGAAGGTCGGTCCTGTACTCAAGAGCCCCGACCTGAACACGATAAGGAAGGGCTACCAACTTCCGGCCGACGGTGTAGCCGGGGATCAACTCCGGTCTGAGTTGCGCGATTTCCGCCGCCGAAGAGGGGCGCAGGTCGACCAGGTCATCGTCCAGAATTCCCGACCAGACCACATCTAGACCTAGGACATCCGGCCCCGAACCACCCTGTTGCAGGAGGTTGCGCGAGAGATTCATGGAATCGAGAGTGCTCTCAGGAACCGGAAGATCCTTGACGTCTATGCCTGTTTCCTGCGCGAACTGCTGCAGCAGGTTTTCCGCTGTCTGGTCATGCTGCGACCATCCCGGGCGGAAAAATGTTAATGATTTCGGCCGCCTTGGGGATTGGTGGCAAGCACCCATAGCCATCGCCAGCAGAAAAATGCCTAGGATCTTCCTGCCGCTCGCCGAACTCCCGCGGATAGGCGAAACACGCGTGTAGCCAGACACGAGATCGGCTCTACGTCCCATTCTCGTCCCCCTCACCATAAATCATGCCACTGCTATCGCTTGTTGTGGCCGCTTATTCGGCGAGGGGATGACAACTCCAACGGGAAGAACTGTCAGAATGCATACCCGGAAACGCGAATTTTGTTCAGGAGTGAATTGTGGACTGATGCAATATCGCGATTGCACTCATCGACTTGGTTCCCGCCATGTCACCGACGGCCCAAGTAGTCACTTGACTCGCAGCAAACACGAGTAGATTAATCGAATCCATATCTCTATTTGTCATCTAACGCTATGCTGGGCGAAATCGGTCTACTCGATTTGGCTTGTGTCACAGACTGCTCGCTCGGCTACTTTTGACTCGGTAAGCCAATCGGTTCCGATGCCGGCCACCTGAGGTTAACACCGCCAGGTTCATGGGCGACATGAATGGGGATTCAGGTCATGAAGGAACGCCGTAAGAGCTTTCGGGCTCCCGCACGACCAAATCTGACACCGGACCAAGTAGCCAATATTCTGGCGGTCCGTGTTGACACGGTCACTCGTCATTTCGCGAATCTAGAGGGTGTCCTTGACCTAGGGACGCCAGAGACGATGCACCAGCGAAGGAAGCGCTATCCGCGTACCCCTCGCACTACTCTGGAGCGGTACATTCGTGACCGTCAGACTCACCTGCGTCGCCCGAACTGAACCCTCTTGACCTACGAGAGGCCGCCGACTACTGGTGGCCTTCCTTTTGCTAGCGCATATTTAGCACAAAAGAGTCCATGGCGAGCAGGACATATTGATAATAAACGACTTATGTATGGTGGAGGCGGCGGGAGTCGAACCCGCGTCCGAAACTACCTTCAACAGAGAGCGTTCATGCTTTTCCCGGGTTCATTTTGTCTCGTCGGCGGAACTTAGAACGGGCGAAGATGCGCCGTCGACCAGCCTGATCGATCTCGTCATTGCCGTCCAGGCGGAACAGCGTTGACCAGCCTACTGTGCGACGATCGGTACCCGCCCGTAGGCGAAGCGGGAGCGATCGGCAGTCTAATTAATTAGGCTGCGAGTGCGAATTGAGGTTCGGCACTTATGGTTTTGGGCGCGATTACGGGTGTACCCACCCCGGCATGCCTCTCTGCCGCAAGCAATCCCGTCGAAGCCGTGACGCCCCCCTGTGGAAGCTGGCAATGACTTGCTGTGGCAACTCAAAGAACTGCATTCAGTATAGCTCCGGGCAGCCGGGGGTGCGGCGGAAACGCCACGCGGCCAGCGAAATGGGGTACTCTGGTGCCCATGTCCAACCGCCAGTTGAAGTCATCGGCAGTCGTCAACATAGAAGATTTACGCCGGATGGCGCAGCGGCGGGTCCCCCGCTCGGTTTTTGATTATGTGGATGGCGGTGCGGATGCAGAGGTGACTCTGGCGGAAAACTGCCTTGCTTTTCGGGATGTGACCTTTCGTCCCCGCAGCGCGGTTGCGGTGTACGACTGCAAGACGGCGGTGCGCGTTCTGGGCGAGGAGATTGCCTTTCCCGCGATTCTTGCTCCGGTCAGCTATATCCGCCTGATGCATCCTGGCGGCGAGAAAGCAGTGGCACGGGCGGCGGGAAAGGCAGGGACGATCTATGCCGTGCCAACCATCTCCGGACACGCCATGGAGGACGTTAAGGCGGCCTCGGGGGGGCCGCTCTGGTACCAGCTTTATCTGATCGGAGGACGGGCAGCGGCCGAAGGAGCCATCGACCGGGCGCGGCGCGCCGGCTACTCGGCGCTGGTGCTGACCGTCGATACTCCCATGGCGGGCAAGCGCGAACGCGATCCGCGCAACGGCATGAAGGAGTTGCTGGGGCCGAATCCGTTTGCCAAGATTCCTTTTGTGCCGAATCTGCTTGCCCATCCGCGCTGGCTTGCGTCGTTTCTGCTCGATGGTGGAGTTCCGAAGCTGGGCAATGTGGTGATCCCAGGAAAAGGGCCGATGGACCTGATCGACGTGGGCGCGGCGCTGTCGCATGCCGGGGCGAGCTGGGAGGACTTGCGCTGGATCCGCGAGATATGGCCGGGCCCGATTGTGGCCAAGGGGGTCTTGACCGGCGATGACGCGCGGCGCGCCGTGGATGAAGGAGCGGCCGCCGTAGTCGTATCCAACCATGGGGGAAGGCAGTTGGACGGTGTGTCGGCGGCACTGCGCGCGCTGCCGGAAGTGGTGGAGGCTGTGGGCAGGCAAGCCGAGGTGCTGATGGATGGCGGTGTGCGCAGGGGCGGCGATATCGCCAAGGCGATCTGCCTGGGTGCCCGCGCGGTGCTGATTGGGCGGGCCTATGCGTATGGGCTGGCGGCCGCGGGAGAGGCTGGGGTTGCGCGCGCGATCCAGATTCTGCGGGACGATCTCGATCTGACGCTGACCTTGCTCGGGTGTCCGTCGATTGATGCTCTGGACGCCTCGTATATTGACGATCCCCGCTGGCGATAAGGCGCCGCGATCTCAGGAGAGCGGCTCACCGTCCTGCGGCGGTTGCGTCTCTGTTCACGCAGGGGCGGGACATGCCGAAGAAAGTTCCCTTGTGATAGGATGCCGCTTCTGCGGGGTGCGGCATGGTGCGCGCTGTGAAGGCAGACGTTGCGGTGTGGTTGAAGTCCTGGGGTCGGGGGTTGGAAGTTGCCTGTGACGCGGATGGCCCATGACCCGTGAGGTGCGTCACACATGATGAGGGAAGGTTGTTCTACCATTCGGGGGAAGATTTCAGGAGTTTGAACAGGAGTTTGCAATATGAAGAATTACTTAGGACAGGACGTCCGGAATGTAGCTGTCGTTGGCCACTCACATAGCGGCAAGACCACGTTGGTTGCGGGCTTGCTGCAGGCGGCGAAGATGACAGCGACGCATGGACGCGTGGAAGACGGCTCGGCGGTGACGGCGTACGACGAAGAGGAGGTGGCGCGGCGAACGACTATGGCCAACGCGGTGGCGTTTGCCGAGTGGGGCGGGGTGAAGATCAACTTTGTGGATACGCCGGGCTTCCATATGTTTCTGTACGAGACGCGCGCGGCGATGCTGGCGGTGGAAGCGGTGCTGGTGGTGGTGAACGCGCAGTGCGGCATTGAAGCGGTGACGGACCGGGTGTGGAAGTATGCGGCGGAGACTGAGCTGCCGCGGGTGCTGGTGGTGAACCAGGTGGACCATCCCAAGGCGGACAGCCGGCTGGGCCGGCAGCACATGATTGAGCAGTTCCAGGAGCGGTGGGGGCGGCAGGTGGTTCCGGTGCAACTGCCGATTGTGGACGAGAAGGGATTCCACGGGGTGGTGGACCTGGTGACGATGAAGGCGTTTCTGTATGAGCCGGACGGCGACGGGCGCGGGGAGGTGGGGAAGATTCCAGAGTCGGTGGCGAACGACGCGAAGGCCGCGCACGAGGCTCTGGTGGAGCTGGTGGCCGAAGGCAAGGACGAGCTGATGGAGGAGTTCTTCCGCGAGGGGACGATTCCCGAGGAGCACCTGATTACCGCGCTGCATGAGGCGATCCGGGAAGACAGGATTTTCCCGGTGCTGTACACGAGCGGGCTGCGGAATGTGGGCACGGACCATCTGCTGGATTTTCTGAAGGTGTATACGCCGGCTCCGACGGAGCGCGAGCCGGTGGCGGCGCGCGCCAAGATGCAGGCGGCTTTGCCGAATGGAAGCAATGGAAATGGCGCGGCGGGGCAGGATGAGATGGTGCTGCGGCCGGTGGACGACAAGGAGCCGCTGGCGATCTATGTGTACAAGACGATGACCGACCCGTTTACCGGGAGGGTCACGTTCTTCAAGGTGATCAGCGGCAAGATGAAGTCCGATTCGACGGTCGTGAACTACACGCGGCAGGAGCAAGAGAGCTTGCCGCATCTGTACATCATGCAGGGACGCAAGCCGGTGGAGGTGCAGGAACTGCATGCCGGCGACCTGGGCGCGGCGGTGAAGATGCGGGTGACGCTGACCGGCGACACGCTGGGCGAGAAGGGGAGAGACCTGTTTCTGGAGCCGGTGACGATGCCGGAGCCGGCGATGACGTACGCGATTGAACCGAAGTCGCGCGCGGATGAGGACAAGCTCGCGCCGGCGCTGCACAAGATGATGGAAGACGATCCGATGATCCGGTTCTTCCGCGATCCGCAGACGAATGAGTTTCTGGTGGCGGGGGCGGGGCAGCCGCATATCGAAGCGCTGGTGTCGAAGCTGAGCCGGCGCTACCACACCAATGTAGTGCTGAAGGCGCCGAAGGTCCCGTACCGCGAGACGGTGCGGGGACGCGCGGAGGCGCAGGGGCGGCACAAGAAACAAAGCGGCGGCCATGGGCAGTTCGGCGACTGCAAGCTGCGGATCGAGCCGCTCCCGCGGGGAAGCGGGTTTGAGTTCGCCAACGAGATCTTCGGCGGGTCGATTCCGCGGCAGTATGTTCCGGCGGTGGAGAAGGGCGTGCGCGAGTCGGCAGCGCGCGGGTTTCTGGCGGGCTTTCCGGTGGTGGACTTCAAGATCACGGTGTTCGACGGCAGCTACCACGACGTGGATTCGAGCGAGATGGCGTTTAAGATCGCGGCGCGGATCGGCTTCCGCAAGTGCATGGAGCAGGCGAAGCCGTCGCTGCTGGAACCGATTATGAAGATGGAGATTGAAGCGCCCGACGAGTTTGCGGGGGCGCTGATGGGCGACCTAAGCGGGCGGCGCGGCCGGGTGCAGGGCATGGAGAGCAGCAACACGGGAACGATCATCCGGGCGGAGGTGCCGATGTCGGAGGTGCTGACCTACGGCACGGCGCTGACCTCGATGACGCAGGGGCGGGGCAGCTTCCGGCTGGAGATGGACCACTACGACATTGTGCCGCAGGCGATTGCGGAGAAGATTCTGGCGGCGGCGAAGCAGCCGGTGGAGGAAGAGGAAGAGTAAGTCCGGCTCCCGTAGACTAGGTTGCAGGAGCAGCGATGATAGATCTCTACAGCAAAGTGCAGGAAGCGGTGGATCATATTTTTCCGCTGGCAGGGCTGCCGCCAAGCGTGGGTGTGATTCTGGGGTCGGGGCTGGGTGGATTTGCCACGCAGGTGAATGATGCGGTGGAGATTCCGTATACGGACATTCCGCATTTTCCGCATTCGACGGTGGCGGGGCACTCGGGTGTGCTGGTGCTGGGGAAGATTGGGGGCGTGCCGGTCGCGGTGATGCAGGGGCGCGTGCATGCATACGAAGGCTACTCGATCGAGCAGGTGACGTTTCCGACGCGAGTGCTGGGGATGCTGGGGTGCCGGAAGCTGATTGTGACGAATGCGGCGGGCGGAATTCGCGCGGATATTCCGCAGGGGTCGCTGGTGGCGATCACCGACCAGATCAACCTGACGGGAACGAACGCGGCGATGGGACCGAATGAGCCGCGGTTTGCGTGCGTGCAAGGAGCGGGGCAGCGGTTCTTCGATATGTCGACCGCGTACTCGCCGGCGCTGCGGAAGCTGGCGATGGCGGAGGCGGAGAAGCAGAAGATTCCGCTGGGCGAGGGAGTGTATCTTGCGGTGCTGGGGCCGAGCTTTGAGACGCCCGCGGAGATACGCGCGTTCCGGACGCTGGGCGCGGACCTGGTGGGGATGTCGACGGTGCACGAGGTGATTGTGGCGCGGCATATGGGGATCGAGGTGCTGGGGATTTCGCTGGTGACGAATATGGCGGCGGGAGTTACCGGCGAGACGATCGACCATGCCGACGTGATGGAGATCGGGCGACGGGTGGAAGCGCAGTTTACCGGGTTGGTGGCGGCGCTGGTGCCGCAGATTGCGGCGGCGTGACGGATGCCATGGGTGCGGAACACGAAACAACTACAGAGATTCTGGACGCGCGCTGAAGCACGGTCCAGAATGACGGCGTGAACCGCGTGGGAGCAACGCAGAACAAACCGCTGGTGATTGGTATTGCGGGCTGTTCCGGCTCGGGCAAGACGACGCTGGCGCGTGAACTGGCGAACCAGCTGGACGCAACAATTTTTCCCCTGGATCTGTACTATCGCGATTTGTCGCAGTTTCCGCTGGACGTGCGGCACAAGCAGAATTTCGACCATCCAGACTCGCTGGAGTCGGAGCTATTCATTGAGCATGTGCGGGCGATGCGAAGAGGCGAGCCGATTGAACGGCCGGTGTACGACTTCAAGACGCACTCGCGGGTGGCGGGGGCGTTTGAGACGGTTGAGCCGAAGGGCGTGGTGATAGTGGAGGGCATCCTGGCGCTGCACTTCGAGGAACTGGTCGACTGCTACGATTTTTCGATTTATGTGAATGCGCCGCACGATGTTTGCCTGGCGCGGCGAATCTACCGCGATGTGCGCGAACGGGGGCGGACGGCGGAGTCGGTGCGGGAGCAGTTTGAGGTGACCGCGCAGCCGATGGCGGAACTGTATGTGATTCCTTCGGCGGCGCGCGCATCTGTAACCGTGGAAGGCACAGATGCGCTGGACTGGTCGGTGGAACAGATTCTAGAGCGCCTGCACCATGCCGGGCTGGTGCCGAGGCCGGGCCGAATCGGCGGCGGCACCGGTGCGGAGGCGTGACTCGCCGGTGAGATCGGCATAGAGGGAAGAGACGGCGGCGTGGGCGTTTTCGGAGAGCGCAAAGCGGTCGGCGCCGGTGACAGCGGGACCGAAGTGCACGGAGGCGTGCAGGCCGCGCAGGCCGAGGAAGCGAAAGAGATGGGGAGCGAAGGCGGCGTCGCCCCACCAGCAGACGTGGTCGGAGACGGTGGCTTCGGGTTCGCGATCATCCAGGCGGTAGGCGAGAGCGGCGGTGCGAACCTGGACGGAGTCGCGCAGGACGGAGTGGAAGAGACCGCGGCGGAAGGGAAGGACCTCGCCGCCGTCGGTGGTGGTGCCTTCGGGGAAGAAGAGGACGGGCAGGCCGCTGCGGTAGGCGTGGGCCATGGCTGCGTTGACGGCGGGATAGGTTTCGGGCTTGCCGCCGCGGGTGACGTAGACGGTCCCGGCCTGGGCGGTGAGCCAGCCGAGCAAAGGCCAGGCGCGGACTTCGGTCTTGGCCACCATGACGAAGGGGCGGACGGCGCTCATCAGCAGAATATCGATGTAACTGAGATGGTTACAGACGACGGCTTCGAAGCCGCCGCCGGAGGCAGCGAGGCGGCCGGGCAGTTCGCCATCGACGGTGCAGGCGATGCCGAGGCAACGGACCATGCGGCGGCACCAGCGATGGATCCAGACAGCGCCGTCGGGCCCGTCGTGGAGCAGGCCGAGCGCGTGACGAAGGCGGCCGTCGAGCGTGGCGAGGAGCAGCAGCGCAAGAAAGAAGAGGGTGCGACCCAGGGAACGGAGCAGAGAGATTGCGCGGGCCGACGGCGCTTGCAGTTTGGTATCAGCGAACATCGAGGAATCGGGCTGCGACGCGCGGATGCAGCGTCTGGAGATCGAGCAGGGTGAGGAAGTCGATGGTGCGGAATTCGCGGTCGATAGCAGGAGGGCCGCAGATTTTGGCGCCGATGGTGAGGTAGGCGCGGAGCAGTTTGGGAGCCTGGACCGGGGCCGGTTCCCCTTTGCGGCGGGGCATGGCGTAGTGGGGGGTGGGCACGGTTTGCAGCTCGGGCGCGACCAGGTAGTTTTTCAGCGAAGCATAAACGGTATGGCCTTCGCTGGCGTCCTGCGAGTTGAGCGAACAACATCCCATCATGTAACGGCCGCCGTTGACGAGGACGTAGCGGGCGAGCCCGCGCCACAACAGATTGAGGACTTCGGTGGAGCGGTGGTCGCGATGAATGCAGGCGCGGCCCAGTTCAGCGATTTGACCGCGCATTGCCTCGTAGGGGGTGAAGTCGAACTCCTGCTCGCTGTAGTAGCCGTAGTTGGCCAGGGCGACGGCTCCCATCTGCATGCGATAGGTGCCGACCACCTCGCCGGTGGCGCGGCTCTCGACGATGAGGTGGTCGCAGATATCGTCGTAGCGGTCGGTGTCGTAGCCGGTCAGGTAGGCCGACTCCAATCCTTCCTGAAGCTCAAGGTTGAAGACGATGAAGCGGAGGCGGAAGGCGGCGGCGCGGTCCTGGTGGGTGAGGGCGAGGCGCGCGACGTAGCCATTGGCCTCGAGGCGGATATCACGCTTGGAAGGGAGTTGCGGGGTAAGGGCCCTGGCGGGAAGAAGCAGAAGTTCGGGCGGCACGCTGACCGTGAGCATCGACTCTCCTAGAACGCCAGATCGATTTGGCGTTGAGGTGATTGTGCGGGCGGTCATCGAATGCAACGTCTCAACAATGTGAACATCGGTTGAATCTTGGCGAGGGAAGGCCAGAGGAACCAACAACCTAATATCTATTGGACGGGGACGGGGGTCACTTCCGCGAGTTCGACAACCGCGGCACGGGCCTGGGCGGCAATGAGGTTGCGCTGGTCCGGGGATGCGGAGAATGCGATGGGCGAGGCGGCGAAGCGGATGTCGACGGCAATGCCACGCAGCGCGAGAAGGCGGAAGATATGGAGCAGGAGCGGGGTATCGTCCCAGTAGCCGACATGGGAGCGCAGCGAGACGGCGGGGCCATTGTCGTGGGTGAGGCGATAGCGAAGATGGGCAGCCGTGACGGGCTGGCCGGCTTCGAGCGCCTGAACGAGCAGGCCGCTGTGGAATTTGAGCACGGTGGAACCGTCGCTGGTGGTGCCTTCGGGAAAGAAGACCACGGGGATGCCGGCGTTGGCGGCGGCCTGCATGTCGCGGGCGGCGCGGTTTGCGGAGCCGCCGCGGCCGCGCTCGACGTATACGGTGCCGGCCATGGTGGTCATCCAACCGAGGAGCGGCCAGGCGGCGATCTCCGACTTGGCAACGAAGACGCAACGATGCAAAGCGGCAAAGACAAGGATGTCGAGATACCCGAGATGGTTGGAGATGACGACGCCACAGTCCGGGGGAGTGCCATCGCCGTGCACGGCGATGTCCATGGAGCGGAGGATCCGAGCGCATAACCGATGGAGCCATTCCGCCTGCTGCCGGCGCGTGGCGGGACGCCTGACGATGAGCTCCAGCGCGCCGTAGAGGAGCAGCGATGCTAACTTCAGACTTCTGCCAACGGACCGAAAAAATCGAACCAAGGGCCTGACACTCCAGCGCACGAGAGCGTGCGAATTGGTACGCGCACAGTCTATCCTGTCTGTGTGACTCATTCTGTTCCGCCCGCTCACCACAATTGGATTTACCGCCGCGGCGTTTTGCCGATTCTGGCGCTACTGCGGATGGGAGCGACTCCGCGCAGGCTGGCGTGGAGCATCGCAGCGGGGTTGCTGATCGGGATCAATCCCATCATTGGAACGACGACGGTGTTCTGCCTGGCGGCGGCGTTTTCGTTTCGGTTGAACCTGGTGGCGTCGCAGATTGCGAATCATGCGATGTTCCCGCTGGAGCTGGCGCTGGTGATTCCGTTCATCCGGCTGGGCTCGCGGGTGTTTCATACGGCCGAGATGCCGCTGTCGCCACGGTTGTTTGTGCAGGCCGTGCGCACCACGCCGCTGGCGCTGACCCGGCAGGTGTGGGTGTGGGAGTGGCACGCACTGGTGTTGTGGGCGGCGATCTCGGTGGTCGCGGCGCCGCTGATTGCGCTGGCGCTGACGCCGGTGCTGCGGCGCCTGCTGACGAGGGTGCAGCGGCACGAGTACCCGATTGTGCCGATCGCGGGCGACTAGACATATAGAACTTGATGAGAATATGTCGTTCCGTGCGTCTATCAGCGCGGGCCTTCAGAGGGTGCTGAAAAAGGCGGCCCAGAGTAGTCCGAGGCCGCAAACAGTGACCTCAGCGGCCCAAGCCGCGATGATTCTGCGGCTTTTACGGCACGGATAAATCCGTGCCCTTAAGCAAAACGGAGTTTTTCAGCACCCTCTTCAGCCCGCAGATGTCTTCGGCGGGGTCACCCAGGGCTTCCCACCCCAGCGAACAAGTTCGCCGAGGGCCGCGGTCGCCCTAGGCCAGGATAGCGCGCGCCTTCAGCGCGAACTTCTCAAGCGATGACTTACTTCGAGAGCATACGTCAGTACGGCTCAGGCGGATCAGTTGCCGCGGTACGGGGGAACCGGCTCGGCGGATTTTATCCAGGCGGTGTAGATCATGTTGCGCAGCTCGACTGCGCCGGCGGCGAGTTGACGATCGACGAACGCCTTGCCGGCGGGGGTTCCGGCGCCGGTGAATGCTCCGGCTTTCTCCAACTGATAGGTTTGCTCGACGAGCGAGTTGGAGTGGCGGAGGTAGGCCAGGTACTCGTTGAAGACATCGCCCATGACGACGGGTTTGGCGGCTTCGACCAAGGGGGCGAAGTCGCCGGGTTTCACGTTCGCGTGGACGAATTCGCTCTCGAAGAGGGCGTGGATGTGGTGCTCGGTGGTGTAGCCGTTGGGATTGGGGCCGACCCAGCCGTTGTACTGGATGGAGGTGTGCAGGGGCATGGAGCCGTCGGCGACGTAGTGGCCGAGCCAGCCGGCGAGGAAGGTGATCTCGCACTCGGAGGGCTTGGTGTCTTTTTTGGCGGCGACGAGGGCGCGGTAGTCGCGAAAGGCGCTCTGGAGGCGTTCGTAGACTTCGGTGGTGACGTAGGGTTGCAGGCCGATCTTCTCCGGCGTGAGCTGAATGTCGGGATACTTGGGCTGGGCTGCGGTGAGGGCGCGGATGTAGTCGTAACGGCGGCGGGGCAAGGGGCCGATGAGGTCGGCGTATTCGAGGTCGATGAAATGCTCGGGGGCCTGGGCGGCGTTGAGTTCGGGCTCGGAGGGGGAACGCCAGCGGTCGGGCTCGGGACCGAAGTACTCAAGCGCGTCGAGCGCGGCGGGGGTGTGCAGGAAGGCGGGAACGTCCGCGGGGAGGTTGGCGCCGGCGACGCGGTTGATCATCATGTGGCCATCCGTGCCCCAGGCAAAAGCAGGCTGGATGGCGACGAGGGGCAAGAGGGTGAGAGCAGCAGCGGCGCGGAGATGGACCCAGGAGATTTGCATTGCGACAGTATAGCGATTGCGTGTGAACGGGTGGATTAGACGAGGACATCGGTGGGGTCGACGGCGGCGGTGCCGAAGACGCGGCGATAGCGTTCGATGGCGCCGGCGGGGCCGGTGGACTTGCGGGGATTGTCGCTGAGCTTGACGGCGGGACGGCCTTCGACGGTCATGAGCTTGCAGACGAGGCTGATGGGTTCGAGGTCGGATGCGCCGCGGGGATGGCAGCCGCGGAAGTCGTTGGTGAGCAGGGTGCCCCAGCCGGCGGAGAAACGGATGCGGCCGTGGAAGTACTGGTGGAGCGCGAGGATGGCTTCGACGTCGAGGCCGTCGGAGGCGATGAGGCGCTTCTTGCGGGGATCGCGGGCGCGGGAGAGCAGCCAGCGGATGTACTCGTCGCCGGCGACCAAGGGGTCTTTGGAGTCGACGCGCTGGCCGGTCCAGTCGGCGACCCAGTCGGGAGCGCCTTCGAGGAACTGGGTGGTGCCGAAGGTGTCGGGCAGGAGGATGAGGAGCTCGCCGCCGTAGCTTTGCTGCCAGAGCTCGAGGACGCGGTACTGCGAGGAGTGCAGCGCCTCGTCGCCGTTGGCGAGGGCGGCCATGGCCATGGGGAGTTCGTGGGCGTTGGTGCCCATGGCTTCGAGATCGTGCTTGTAGGCGAGGAAGGTGTTGGAGGAGCCGGAGAGGCTGTTGCCGAGGCGGGCGCGCATGGCCTCGATGACGTACTCCTGCCAGAGGAAGCTGTGACGGCGGCGGGTGCCGAACTCGGAGATGCGGACGTCGGGGACGGTGCGGAGGAGTTCGATCTTGTCCCAGAGCTTGGTTTTGGCGCGAGCGTAGAGGACGTCGAGCTCCATCTCGTTGAGGCGGGCGAGAGCGGCGCGGGTGCGCATCTCGCTGACCAGGGCGAGGGCGTAAATCTCCCACATGGTGACCTCGGTCCAGAGGCCGGAGAAACGCAGGACAAGTTGGCCATCGTGCTCGGTGACTTCGTAGCCGGAGAGGCGGAAGCCGGATTCGAGCCACGCAAGGAAGGCTGGCTCGAAGATCTGGCGGGTGCCGTAGAAGGTGTTGCCGGCAAGCCAGATGAGCTCGGAGCGGCGAAAGCGGAGGCTGCGGACGTGGTCCATCTGGGCGATGAGGGCGTGGGCGTCGATCTCGGCGGCGAGGTGGACGCGCGTGGTCCGATTGACGACCTCGCTGGTGACGTGGACGGCAGGGAAGTTCTTCCAGATGAACTGGAGCATGAGGAGCTTGTAGAAGTCAGTGTCCAGCAGCGAGCGGACGATGGGGTCGAGCTTCCAGTTGTGATTGTGCGCGCGCTCGGCGAAGTTGACGTTCATAAAGGTAAGCCTACCAATGGGATGACGCCGCGGAGAAAATTGTGCAGGAAAAATGACAAGGGGGCTTGACATGACAAGGAAGCTTGACGTAAAGTGTCCTTGTCACTCAGTCAAGGAGGAAGGACATGAAATCTCCGGCAACACGGGCTTATATGAAGCGCAGCTTTCCAGTCTTGGGGAGCTATTTCGTCATTTTCACGGCGACCGACTATTACGTGGATCGGGTGCACCCGCTGGGTTGGCGGCTGTTTGCGTGCGCGGCGATTCCGTTTCTTCCGCTGCTGACGGTCTTCATTCTGACCGGAGCTTATCTGAAGGCAGAGCGCGACGAGTTCAAGCGCGAGCTGGTGATGCGGTGCCTGCTGTGGGGCGCGGGCGCGAGCATGTCGGTGAACCTGTTCCTGGGGTTCCTGCACCTCTTCGGCTGGAGCGGACAGACGCCGCCGTTCTGCGAGTTGTTTGCGTTTTGCATTGCGGTGATTGCGGCGAAGATATCGTACCGCGTGGCCAACCCGCTGCCGGCGGAGTAGGGAGTCGGGCGCGTTGAGGAAGAGTTGCAAGGGAATCCGAGGAGAAACGCATCGTGATCTGTAAAAGCGCCGCCGCCCGTCGTTACTATGCTCGATTTGCCGTGACCATGACGCTGTACGTCATTGCCCTGTGTGTGACCGTGGAGGCTTTCGTTCGCTGGCACCCGAGGGGCGCGCTGGCCTATCTGCTGGCCGTAATGCCGGCGATCCCCGCCATCGGATTGCTCGCCGTGTTTGGGCTGTATCTGGCGGAGGAGAAGGACGAGTTTCAACGCATGCTCGGCGTTCAATCGATGCTTTGGGGGATTGGGGGAACGCTCTCGGTCACAACGATCTGGGGATTTCTTCAATCGTTCGCACGAATTCCTCACTTTCAGCCCATATGGACGTTTGTACTCTTCTGGGGCTTTGTCGGCATCAGCACCCCGCTTCTGCAGAGGAGGTACCGATGAAGAACCGGTTGCGCGTGCTGCGCGCGGAACGGGGCTGGTCGCAGGCGGAGCTGGCGGACCGGCTGGAGGTGTCGCGGCAGTCGGTGAATGCGATTGAGACGGGGAAGTACGATCCTTCGCTGCCGCTGGCGTTCCGGCTGGCGCGGCTGTTTGGCGCGCCGATTGAAGCGATCTTTACGGACGAGGCGTGAGGCCGGAGCAGGAGGGGCGGAGATGCGCGGGGGCGCCGATTGGTATAGGGTGGTCGGTGAAAAACGGCGGAGGGGGAGATGAGAAAACTACGCGCGGCGGTTGCGGGCCTGGGAGTGGGGCTGGCGGTGAGCGTTGCCGGATGGAGTTGGGGGCAAGCCCCGGCGCCAGCGGGAGCGGTTGCGGGAGCGCCGGGCGGGCATAACGGCGGAGTGGGCGCGGCGGTTCCGGCGGAGAAGCCGGCGTCGGAGTTGACGGCGAAGCAGAATACGGCGCGGCTGGCTGCGTGGAGGGAAGAGATTCGGAGGATTTTGTACGTGCCGGACCAACTGCCGGCGCTGGATGCGAAGACCTGGTCGACCTTTTCGCCGACGCCGGGAGTGCTGGCGGACCGGGTGACGTACCACACGATGGACGGAATGCTGGTGACGGCGATTGTGTATCGGCCGGACCCGAAGGTGGCGAAGTGGAAGGGCAAGCTGCCGGGGATCCTGATGGTGAATGGGCATGGGTCGGACAAGTTTGGCTGGTACGCGATGTATACGGGGATGGAGTACGCCAAGGCGGGAGCGGTGGTGGTGACGTACGACATGATTGGCGAGGGGGAACGCAACATCGACAAGGAGTCGCGGGCGAGTTCGCATGACAAGCGGGTGACGCCGCCGGAGGGGGTGGCCGCGACCGACTGGGGACAGCGGGTTGCCGGATTGATGCAGGTGGACCTGATGCAGGGGGTGAGCTACCTGAGCCAGCAGCCGGAGGTGGATGCGAAGCGGATTGCGGTGATGGGGTATTCGATGGGATCGTTTGTGACGGGGATTGCGGGGGCGATCGATCCGCGGATCCATGCGGTGGTGCTGAGCGGGGGCGGGGTGTTCGATGGGCCGGGCGGGTATTTCGATTCGGGACAACTGCCGTGCCAGGGACCGCCGTACCGGGCGCTTGCCGGGATTGGCGACCGGAGCGCGATTCTGTATGTGCTGAATGCGGAGCGCGGGCCCATGTACGTCATGAACGGCATGGTGGATACGGTGATGGACATCCCGCACCATGAGCAGGCGTGGTTCGACGAGGTGAAGGCGCGGGCGATTGCGGTGCGCGGGACGGATAAGGACATGTTTACGACGGTGTTTTATCCGGGGGTGAGCCATCGGCCGAGCTGGGAGAATCGCGATGCGGCGTTGTGGCTGGAGCAGAATATCCACTTCGGGATCTGGACGGAGAAGCAGATTGGGTCGATGGCGACGGTGAAGGTGTCGGAGTGGGCGAAGGCGAACGGGGTCACAGTGGGGACGAGCGAGATGCGCGAGGAGCGCGAGGGCGGCGTGGACGCTCTGGATGTGGGGCTGCCGAACATCAAGCGCGAAGACCTGATGGTGCTGCCGGACGCGGACTGGGCGGCGATGAAGGACCAGCTTACGTATGAGGCGTGGGCGGCGAAGGCGGCCGCGGCGGAGGCGGCGATGGCGGCGAAGGCGCGAAGTGGACAGGGTGGAAACTAGCGGCGAGCGACGCTGAGGGACTGGGCCGGGAACGTCGCGGGCATCGGTTGGTTGGGAATTGGCCGTGCAATGCTGATTTCGCGTCGTTTGCCAAATTCAATTTCTTGACCGACAATTTCGCGTGGCTTGTCCGACCACTTCAGGCTGACTGAAGTGGCGTGCGGGCGCTCCGTGGCGCTGCGATGCGGTTGGCTGCGTGGAAATCGATTCGGGGTCGGGGTGTGAATTGTGATGCGAGTCTTGCGCGTATTGTCTGTCGTCCTTTTGTTTTCCGGCGTCATGGTGGCCCCCCAAGGGCATGCCCAGGAGCCGTTGCATCAGAAGATTGGTCCGGCTGCTCCGGCGAATGAGCCGGGACTGTTGTTCTACCTCTCGGGCGATCACGGGTTCAATGCCGACTATGCGGCGGGCGGAGTGAATGAGCCGAACTATCAGTCCGATGTGAAGATCCTGCCGGGCGGGGCGAAGGGATCGTATATTCAGGCCGGGAACAACCAGTTGCTGTCGTACTGGGCGCCGGGGAATATCTATGCGCAGCGCGGGACGCTTTCGTTCTACTGGCGGTCGCGCGATCCGGTGGATGAGACGGCGTTTCCGATCTTCCGCGTGGGATATGCGGACCACTCGAGCTGGGACCAGGTGTGGCTGCGGATCGATTACAACGGGCACGGCTTCGACGCGTTTGTGACGGATGTGAACCTGGGGCGCACGCGCGTCTCGTACGACATGCCGAACTTTCCCAAGCCGGACCAGTGGGTGCACCTGACGCTGACGTGGGATGAGACGACGGGCATTCGATTTTATGTGGACGGCAAGATGGTGGCGGAGAAGGCGCCGACGGGAATGTTCGACGCGGCGCTGGACCAGTTCGGCCCGCACTCGCGGATTATCGGGCCGACGGGCGTGGAGAGCACCTACAGCTACGATCGCGGGGGCGACCTGGACGAGCTGCGCATCTATGACCGGGCGCTTTCGGATGACAACGTCGCTACGCTGGCGCGGGGAGAGATACCGCAGAATATTCCGGAGATCCATCGCAGCCTGACGAATGAGGCCACGCAGAAGGAGTGGTGGTTCCACTATGGATGGAACCGGCCGGGCGATGTTCCCGAGCCGCTGACTTCGGCTTCGACCGTGGTGCGCAAGGTGCAGATCAACGACGCGTTCGATATCGGGCGGTGGTGGTTCCGGGGAATGGATGGGATTCGCGAGACGACATGGCCGGGGGTATATAACCGGTCGCGGATTGTGGGGAGATTTGATTACTTCCAGTTGCCGGATTGGGATTGCTACGCGATCTCGGGCAAGACGGTGACGTTCATGATGCCGAAGGAGCCGTGGAACCATCTGGAGTTCAGCGGCGGCGCGTTTGGGAAGATGGATCTGCTGACGCCGGATGCGAGCGAGGATGCGGTGCGGCGGGCGGGGCTGGATGGGAAGATGCTGCCGGCAAAGACGCTGTTCGACCGGCCGAGCGGGCAGGAGACGACGTTCCACAGCTTCTCCACGCCGGTGACCGGCGGGCAGCTGCGGTTTACCAATGTGGAGCAGGAGACGCCGATTGGGGAGTTCTCCGCGTATTACGTGCACCCGGGCAATCCGCCGGAGGGGATTGTGCAGCTCAGGTACCGGCTGGCGGTGAATGCATCGCTGGAGGACAACCCGAGCGTGACGCCGCTGATCAACTTCATTCATGGGCGTTATCCGGCGGATGAGCGACAGGTGATCCTGGGCCTGCCGGCCGGAGCGTTGGATGGGGGACGGCGCGTGACTACGCGTGGACGGGCGCCGGTCGCGACTGCGGCTTCCGGTCTGCCGATTGTGCACATCATTATTCCGGCGGATTTTCGAGGAATGCCAGCGACCACGACGCATGTGCCGTCGTATACGTGGGACGACATGGTTGCGGGGCTGGACGGGATTGCGCTGGACCTGCCGGCGCTGAATGTGAAGCCGACGCACGGCGAGTACGTGCCGATGAATATCGAGGTGCGCGACCCGCTGTGGCCGATGCGCGACATGATGAGCTTTACCTTCAGCGTGAAGCCGGGAGAGCCGCACACGCTGTGGCTCGATACGCGCGACCGGATTCTGCCGAACGACAAGAGCATTTTGATTACGATTGCATCGGCCAGCCCGGAGTTCAGCGCGGGTTCGCTGGAAGGCGCGAGCGTGCGCGCCGGTGCTCGGCCGCCGCGTCATCGTCTACGGCGGCGGCAACACCGCGATGGACGCGGCCCGCACGGCGAAGCGGCTCGGCGCCGAAGAGGCGCTGATCGTCTACCGGCGCGACCGCGCGCACATGCCGGCCCACGAGTTCGAGGCCGACGAGGCGCTCGCCGAAGGCGTCAAGATCAAGTGGCTGACGACGATCAAGGAGATCGACGGCTCCGATCTCACCGTCGAGGTCATGCGCCTCAACGAGAAGGGCTTCCCGGAGCCGACCGGCGAGTACGAGACGCTCAAGGCGGATGCGGTCGTGCTGGCGCTGGGGCAGGAATCCGACAGCGGCTTCCTGCGCAAGATCCCGGGCATCTCGTTCCAGCGCGACGGCACGGTGATCGTTTCGCCCAACATGATGACGGGACGCGAGGGGATCTTCCCCGGCGGCGACATTCGTGCCGTCGGAGAAGACGGTGACGATTGCCGTCGGCCACGGCAAGAAGGCCGCGCGCAACATCGACGCCTGGCTGCGCGGCACGTCCTACCACACCGAGCACAAGCACCCGCTCGTGGGCTTCGGCAGCCTCAACCTGCCGATCTACACCGATGCGGCCCCCTCCGGCCAGCGCGAGCTGCCGGTCGCGGAGCGCACGACCGGCTTCGAAGAGGTCGTCTCCGGGCTCGACCGGCGCGAAGCGCTGCACGAGGCGAAACGCTGCCTCTCGTGCGGCAATTGCTTCGAGTGCGACAACTGCTACGCGGCCTGCCCCGAGGACGCGATCGTCAAGCTCGGCAAGGGGAACCGCTACCGCTACGACTACACGCGCTGCACGGGGTGCGCCACTTGCTTCGATCAGTGCCCG